>NZ_QTWU01000003.1:0-178423 GCF_003461285.1 Eubacterium sp. AF17-7
AATCCCTGCTTTTCAGCCTTAGCCCATGACTTGCTTCCTTCATATAAACCAATAATGACATCGCATCCTGATTCCTTTAAGTTTAATGCATGTGCATGTCCCTGGCTACCATAACCGATGATTGCGATTGTCTTTCCATCTAATAATGAAAGGTTACAATCTTCCTGATAATAAATTTTTGCTTCTGACATTGTTACGCCTCCGTAAATATATGTATTATTTGTTGCATAAAGCAACTAAAAACCAATCTGCTTTATCACAGATATAATTTTTGTTTATTATTTTGTTCCTCTTGCAAGACCTGTAATTCCTGTTCTTACAAGTTCTAAAATTTCGTAATCAGCTAAAAGATTCAAGAATGCATCTAATTTATTCTGATTTCCTGTTAATTCAATAATAAGTGAATCTATACCAACGTCAACAATCTTAGCTCTGAAGATATCAGCTACTGCCATAACCTGCTGTCTCTGTTCAGGTGTTGTCTTAACTTTTGTTAAAATCAATTCTCTGCACACTGAATTATTATCTTCAAGTACCTCAACCTTATTTACGTCTACAAGCTTTTCAATCTGTTTAATAATCTGTTCGATTATATCATCATCGCCTGTTACAACAATTGTCATTCTTGAATATCTAGGATCCTGTGTTACTCCAACAGTTAAGCTATCAATATTATAACCTCTTCTGCTGAACAAACCAGCTACTCTATTAAGTACACCTGATGTATTATCTACCAAAACTGATAAAACTTTTTTATTCATATTTGAGTAACTCCTTCTTTTTATTTTACTCATTTTATATTATCACATATGCATTTTTTGTCAATAATTGCACATTTACCACATATATAAAACCAGCATTCTTTTTAGTTCAACATATCATTTTTATAAACATTCTATAACAAAGTATTTATCTTTCTCTATATAAACACTTTATAAATATTATTTGATTCTTACAGCTTTTACCTTACTCCATTTTCCATACTTTTTCTGTTTTCCTGACTGAATATAAGTTCTAATTTTAAAATACACTTTTTTCTTTGATTTCAATTTCTTTTTTATAAATTTAGAAGTCGACGATTTCTTAATAAATTTTATAGTCTTATATTTTTTGCCATTCTTTGACATTTGAATCTGATATCCAGTAATTCCACTGATTTTACTCCAAGTTAAAGTTGCCTTTTTCTTTCCTCGTTTTACTTTCAATTTTATAATCTTATTAAGATTTTTAGTGTCTGAAATATCAGAAATACTATTTTTAGTTGTATCTGTGATTTTATCAGAAACATTAAATTCAATTATTTTCTCAATATAAACATTATTTTCTAATTTTACTCTAACCTTTATCGCAGCTTTTCCAGCTTTTTTCCCTGTTACATAGATAGCTTTTTCTTTATCTTTATAATCATAAGATACAAAATTCTTTCCATCGTTAACATACGAAACTTCAACACCTTTATACATTGAGTTAACTGGTTCAAAACTCAAATCAATTTTTGTTTTTTCATTAACAGTTATATTTGTATTGCCACTATAAACAATATTGGAAACTTTTTTCTTTGTTGGAGTTACAGTGACTGTTCTTGTAGTGTTATTTACAATCTCGCCACCTCTCATAGCACAACATGAAATTGTCACTTTACTGTTATCATCCGGCAAGCTTATAATGGTTACATTTCCCCAATTGTCCACAGTCGCAACATTTTCATTACTTGAAGTAAATTTTAATGTATTTGTAGTAATACTTGACATGTTAGACATAATATCATCCTTAATAGATTGATTGAAAACGTTTGTAACACTTGTCAATATACAGTATGTACTATCTAATTCTATCGACTTATTCTCTAATGTTATTTTAGAAATATCTCCGTCTACCACAACTTCATATGTTACACCACACTTTTCATTTCCTATTGCAGGATAAATTGTAACTTTTGTTTTACCTGTTTTTTTGCCAACTAAGGTAAATGTCATTCTATTTGTATCAATGTTTCTTACTTCAACTATACTGTCGTCCTCTACAACCGATGTAAGCATTTTATTTGCAATATTTTCGTTAAATTCGTATTTATACTTAATTCCATTAGTATTTAACAAATCAAGTCTATTACCGGATTCAACAATATTATCATTCTGATCCTTTACTACTAATTTTAAATTATCAGATGAAACAACTACATTAAACGTCCTTACAGCTTCTCCTGCTTTTGATTTGACAGTTATAACGGCTTTTCCCATACCTACAGCTTCAAGTTCACACTCAGTCACTCCATCTTTTTCTTCAACATTACAAACCTTTACAACTGACTCATCATCACTTGTGTATGATATTTTATCTTCATATCCACTTGGGACATCAAGCTGATATGACAATGTAGCTGTAATTTTTGTTTTGTCTAACAAAGTAATATCCACATTTCCTTTATTCGCAATTTCTTTGTTATTTTCATCTTTAACAGATGATATTGTTCCAGGGATTACATTATAAACATATATTGTCTTTATAATTGTTCCTGCCTTTACTACAATTTTACTTGTGCCACAGCCTGTGCCTGATGTTTTTACATCTATGTATTTTCCATCACCTGATACTGTATAACTTATAAATTCTTCTCCTGTTTCAACCTTCCATTCAATCTTATCTGTCATATCGCTATCATTTGATTCAGGTATAAAATTAGGTTTAATTCTATATGACTTTTTATTATTTGTACTATTTATATATAATGAATCATCTGCAATAATTTCCTTACACGGATTTGCCTGAACATCCACTAAATATAATCCTGAAACAGCACACGGATTAACATAATATCCACTATCCCCTTTACCAAGTATAAAAGAAATATCGCCTTCTACTGTAACTGGTACGTCATCTGCTTCATATTTTCCCTGAATTCTTGGAGCAATAATATTAACTTTTCCACTTCCCGTCCAATTTGTTGCCGAAATATTGTGAGAAAAATTCAAGTCTGCAGTTACACTCATAGGAAGTTCGTCCATTATTCCTGAGAACGAATCATTATCCTGATCATATTCCAATTTAGTATCGCCAATTTTTACTAATTTTATTTTATTCCATGTTTCCTTTTGTATAGTGTAAAACGGTAATACTACTTCCGAATTAACCCTTACAACCTGATCTTTATTAACTACTCTTACAGATAAAGAAAATTGCGGAACATATGAAATATTATCCTCTGTCATCTTTACAATACAACTATCTGATAATTCACTAAAACTGTCTCTGTATTTAACAGGTATAGTTAATACACCGTATGCAAAATTTTGATTAATTGTACAAATATCCGGTATATCAATATATTTTAAACTCACATCATTAGACATACTATTATTCTGTACATTCTCAACGGAATCACAAAATCTAACATCTTTCAAAAATTGACAGTTTGAAAATGTGCCAGACATTATGTTTTTAATTTTTCCTTCTTTATTCATAATAAAGTTTGTAAAAGGGCAATTTGCAAAAGCTCCTCCTCCAATATATTCAATTTTTGAAAGTGCGGATGCATCACACTCTGTTAATCCTCTCTTTTTTGAAACAACACCGTCAATGATTCTTGAGCAATTATTAAAAGCATTATTTCCTATTTTTACTAAATTATACGGAAGATTCAACTTACCAATATTTTCACATCCGCTGAAAGCATCTTTCTCAATTATTTCCAGACTTTCAGGTAATTTATTATTCAACTCTAAATTTTTACACTGATAAAATGCTTTAACGCCAATTTTTTTCAATGTGCTAGGAAATTCCACTTTATTTAAACCCACATACCATGTATCATTTTCACGCTTTAAGGAAGATACAGTTCTATCATCACTACCATATAAATTAGAAAAACAATTATCAAACATTCCTTCAGGAACCTCTGTCATTTCTGTAGGAAGTTTAACAGTTTTCAAATTTATGCATCCTTTAAATACATTTTTTCCAAATACAGTTCTATTATTATTCGACAAATCAATATCTTCTAATCCTGTATATGAATGTGTATATACCTTTTGCTTATTTGCTCCCGGTACACATAATACAACTTCTATATCAGAATCATATTTATTGTAACTATCTCTAAAATTTTCCTGATTAAAATATCCAATATTCAGTTCATAATACTCCTGCCCATTTCCATATGTATAATATCTATATTCAGTATCTCCCTCCTGGTAAGTTTTATGTATATCTTTCTTTGAAATATATACGCTTCTTCTTCCTTCACAAACTTCTTCTTTTTTTATTGCCCCGCAATTTTCAAATGCACTTTCACCAATCAATGTAATGCTTGATGTAAAATTAACATTATGCAAATTCGTAGCGTTTTTAAAAGCCTTACTTAATATTTCTATACCAAAATTAATATTATCCTGATTTTCTGAAGGGAAATGAACATCTGTTAAATTATAGCATTCTATAAATGCCTCACTTCCTATAGAAAGTATTGTATTTTCTTTTATTTCATGTGTATATTCCCCAAAATTAACTTTTTGTAACAAACTACATTTTTTAAAAGCTTCGAATCCTATAGTTTCAATATTATCCGGCATATTTATTTCAATAAATTTACAACCTAAAAATGCATAATCGCCAATATAAGTTAATTTATCTAATCCTTTAAATATATCAGAATCATATACACTTGTTCCCCAAAATGCTCTTTCTTCAATTCTCTCAATTGATTTAGGCAAAATAACTTTATATAATGATGAGCACCCATTAAATACATTTCCTGAAATAGTAGTCATTTTTGTATTTTTTGACAAATCAATTGAATATAATCCACTTTCACCAAACGCATTATTTCTTATATCTATAATTTGTTCCGGAATTGCTATTTTTCTTAGAGCTTTTGTTCCTCTAAAAAAGCCAGCCGGAATTGCTGTCATGGCTGCACCAAATGTAACATTTGATAATGCTGTACATCCGTCAAAAACTCCTGTTCCCAATCCATTAACAGAATCATCACTTGAGTTTTCCAAAGCTGCATTAATATAATCCGGTATCTTTATACTCTCCAATGATTCACAAACACTAAAAGCTCCATTACCAATTTTAATTAACGATTCAGGTAATGTTACATTATTTAACTTTGTACATCTGCTAAATGCATCATTATGAATTTTCTTTAAACCATCAGGTAATACAACCGTTTCAAGACTTTCGCACCTATAAAAAGCTGCTTCATCTATTTCTTCTAAATTTTCTGGTAATTTTATTGATGTAAGATTACACATCTGGAACTCATACTTATCAATCTTTTTAACTTTTGAAAGAGTGGACAAATCCATATTTTTTACAAGTCTCATATATCCTAAACCTGTAACTTCCTGAATTTGAGGATAATTGCTTAAATCCAAATCTCCCTCATATTCCTTTAATTCTTTAAAAGTCAAATCGTTTCCATTTGAAATTATGTCTTTTAAAGCATTTCTCAATTCAGTATCCGGTATAATTTCTTCATTAACCACCTTTGAATCTGAATACTTATTCTGGTCTGTTGATGCAGATACATTTTCTACTAACAAATGTATTCCCGAATAATCTGCCATCGTAAATACCATTGCTGTTGCTAAAATTGTAGCTAAAATTCTTTTTGAAATTCTCAACATAAAACTCCCCTTTTCAATATAAAATAAATATAAAACATAAGTATTTTAGCATATTCTTCGTATTCAAACAATATATGCATTGTTTTTTATTAAAATAACTTTTACTTTTTCGCTCTAAACACCTAAAAAAGGAATTGTCACGTTACCGTAACAATTCCCTTTTATAATATATTACTTTAATTAACCATTTCAAATTTCCACAACTGGTTAGCTTGAGCCTTATAATCCCACTGCTGAACATTTCCACCATTAGATGTAGACCATCCGCCAACTTCTAATGACTTATTGCTATGCTTGTTAATGAAGAATACATATCCTCCATCAACCTGGGTAATATACCATCTTTGATTAGCTGTTTTATTATTATCCCAAATTATGGCATTACCACCATTATCCTGTGACCATCCGCCCATATCAAGAGCTTTTCCTGTTAATGCACTTTTAATAATATATGTGTAGTCATCATTGTTATAATCTAACTCCCATTCCTGAGCTATATTTCCATTTGCCTCACACTGCTGTACATTTGTACCACTTGCCTTATTTGCTCCTGCAACATCAAGACAAAGTCCACTATGTTTATTAACAATCTTATATCTTGCTTTTTCAACTTTAATAGATGATACTCTATCATTAAATGCTGTGCCTATCCATTTAGTGTCTGATGTGACAACCATTGATTCGCCACCAAAATTATCATTATCATATAATGTAACTTTGTATCCAAAAGGTACTTTAATAGATGACAAATCATCATTTTTAAATCCTTTTGCCAAAAGACTGCTTAATGTATAATTTCCAACTCCTAAAGATGCTGTATTTCCACCATAATTAATATCCTGATAAATATATACATCTCCTGATGTTGAATTTACATTTCCTGATGAACTGCTTCCTGATGAACTGCTTCCTGATGATGAACCACTTCCTGATGATGAGCCACTGCTGTTATGTGTATATGTGTATTTTGATGTATCTTTTACATATCCTGATGTATTACAATATGTAAACCAATAACTAACATTATCTCCTGATTTCAATCCATTAATAGTATATGTTGCCTTATTTCCTGATTGTGTCATTCTTACATTCTGCTGTGCACCATTATTTACTGAATAATGAATATCTGTCCATTTTGAATCATTTACATAAGCTGTAGCTGAATTGTTTCCTGACGAATTCATTCCCATTCCACTAGCTGGTGTATTTGATGTATCTGTATTTCCTGTATTTCCTGTATTTCCTGTACTTCCCGTATTACCACTATTTCCACCATTGTTTTTATCTACATTATTTGATGATGAACTATCAAATGAAGGATTGTCCTGATATACTCGAACATAATCAACTTTCATTTCCTGTGGGAATGCACTATCATCAATTGAAAATCCCGGCCAATTGCCACCTACAGCCACATTAAGCAATAAATAAAATGGCTTGTGGAATTCATCTGTATCTCCTGCATTATTTGCTATTGACATTTCATAGAATTTATTTCCATCTACAAAAAATCTAATATACTGATTATCCCACTGGAGACCGTATGTATGATACTGTGTTATATCAAAATTTCCAGTTGGTTTTCCATATTCTGCATGTCCATTTGCATTCCAATGACATGTACCATATGTTTTATTTTCTGCATTTATTGCTTCCATAATGTCTATTTCACCACACGATGGCCAACCTACACTTCCAATATTTGCTCCCAACATCCAAAATGCAGGCCAAATTCCCTGACTAGACGGAAGCGCAAGTCTTGCTTCTACATATCCATATGTAAATGTAAATTTTCCATTTGTATTAAGTCTTGCTGATGTATAATTTTTTCCACCATACGCTTCTTTTTTAGCTCTAATATGTAACGCTCCATCAGCAACATATGCATTATCTGTTCTATTGGTATAGTACTGTTGTTCATTATTTCCCCATCCATTTGAACCTGTTCCTATTTCAAATCCCCATTTTGAAGCGTCAATAGAATTCCCATTAAATTCATCACTCCATACTAACGTTGATGAAGTTGTCGCTCCCTTAACCGGTGACACATTTATTGTACTCAACGACATAGTCGCAACCATCGCAACTGATGCTAAGCCAATAATTGCTTTCTTTGCATACAAAGAAAGTATTTTCTTAGATAATTTTCTCATTAAAAAAGTCCTCCTTCAAACACATCATATAGCTCATTATAATCATTCCCCAATTTCCAATTGTATATAGTTTATCATTTTGCACAATCTTTTTCAATATTGCAATGTTTTTTTATGAATTTTGCACAATTATTTTATTTTTTTAATCGTTAACATTTCAATTAAGCAATACAATTTGTACAATCAAATAAATTACATTTACTTTTTTCTATTGTCTATTTACTATCTTTATGTTATTATCATTTAAGTTAAACTAATTAAGCCCCCGTAGCTCAGTCGGTAGAGCGCTACCTTGGTAAGGTAGAGGTCTCGGGTTCAAGTCCCGTCGGGAGCTTCTAAAAAATAAGAATCAGCATCTGATTTGCTGATTCTTATTTTTTCTATTTAATACTTAATGCTAAATTTTAATTACACTTTAAAAAAATTAAAACTATATAATCATCTTTCTATCAGAATTTCATTCATTATAGTCTTCTCTGTCTATCAAACAAAGCATTTAATATATTATAGCATTCTCTGTCTTACAATTTCATATGCTAAAACACCTGTAGCAACGCTAGCATTAAGGGAATCTATATCTCCAAACATAGGCACTGAAGCAATAAAGTCGCATTTTTCTTTTACAAGTCTACTTACTCCTTCTCCCTCATTTCCTATAACAAGACCTATAGGTCCTTTCAAATCAAGGTCATACATTCTTGTTCCACCCATGTCAGCGCATACAAACCATAATCCTTGGTCTTTAAGTTTTTCAATTGTTTTTGCTATATTAGTAACCTTTGCTACAGGAGTATAGTTTATTGCACCTGCTGAAGCCTTTGCAACTGTTGCTGTTAACCCTGCTGCTCTGTGTTTTGATATAATAACTCCATGTGCACCTGCTAAATTAGCAGTTCTTATTATCGCCCCTAAATTATGTGGGTCTTCAATATTGTCTAAAACTATAATGAAAGGCTGTTCATCTTTCTCTCTTGCCCTTTCAAGAATATCATCAACTGTAGCATAATCATATGCAGCTACATACGCTATTACTCCCTGATGTTTTCCTGTTTCAGACATTTGATCCAGACGTTCTTTTTTAACATAATTTATAATTGTATCTTTTTTCTTAGCTTCTCTGATAATTGTGTTCATCGAGCCTTCCTGACAATGCTCTAATACAAACAATTTATCGATTGTTTTTCCCGCACGGAACGCCTCAATTACAGCATTACGTCCTTCTAAAGTCAACTCGCTATATCTCATTCTATTTCCTCTTAATCTTAAAGCTTATTCCTTACCCTCTTTAATATTGTTTAATCCTTTTTTTATAAGTTCCATCATTCTTTCAGACTGCTCAGTCAAATATAAATATCCCATTACAGCCTCAAAACCTGTTGCTCTTCTGTAATCACCCATTGATGCATTCTTTGCCCTTGTTATAGCTTTAGCATTTCTTCCACGCTTATAAACACGAGCCTCATCTTCAGTCAAATCTTCATAAAGACTAAGTATCATATCTGATTGGGTTTTAGCTTTTACTAAATCTGCAGCTGCTTTATGAATTTTGTTAACCTGCCTGTTTGCTTCATCAACTATCATTGTTCTGATTACAATTTCATAAATTCCATCCCCAATGTAAGCCAATGTCAAAGGTGAATAATCAACTATATTAATTTCTTTTAATCCCATGGATTCTTTTATGCTTTTAAAAATGTCGTTATTATTTACGCTTTTGTCCATGTTGTTCCTTCTCTTGTATCTTTCAAAACAATTCCTTTAGCTGCAAGTTCTTCTCTTATAGCATCTGCTGTTGCAAAATCTTTTGCCTTCTTAGCTTCAGCTCGTTTTAAAATCCTTTCTTTAATATACTGTTCCATTTCAGAATCTACATCTGAACTTTCCTGTGTATTTTCATTTTCCAATAAATCCAAAGATAATACTTTATCAAAATCTTCAATAATGTATCTCTTTGTTGCATCATTTACATCATCTTTTAATAAGTCATAAATTAAAGTAATACCTGATGCTGTATTTAAATCGTTTCCAACTATTTCTATAAATTTCTTTTTATATTCAGCTGCCTTTGCCTCATTAACAGTTCCTTCTTTGTCTAATTTAGCAATTCTATTCTTTAATTTCTTATATCCTGCAGCAACTGAATCTAATACTTCATACGAAAATTGCAATGGTTTTCTGTAATGAGACTGTAAACAAAACATTCTGTACACAAGTGGATTATATCCTTTTTCCTCTAAAAGAGATACTGTAAGAAAATCACCTTTTGATTTACTCATTTTACCTTGCTTATCATTTAAATGATGAACATGGAACCAGTAATTACACCATTTATGTCCAATATATGCTTCACTCTGTGCAATTTCGTTCGTATGATGAGGGAAAATGTTATCAATTCCTCCGCAATGCAAATCTAAATTTTCACCTAAATGCTTCATACTTATGCATGAGCATTCAATATGCCATCCCGGATATCCTACTCCCCATGGGCTATCCCATTTTAATTCCTGATCGTCAAACTTTGACTTGGTAAACCACAATACAAAATCAGTCTTGTTTCTTTTATTTTCATCAACATCAACATCATCTCTTACACCAACCATCAAGTCATCTTCATTATGGCTTGACAAAGTATAGTATTTGTCCAATTTTGATGTATCAAAGTATACATTTCCACCTGCGATATATGCATATCCTTTTTCTAACAATCCGGAAATCATTTTAATAAATTCATCTATACAATTTGTTGCTGGTTCAACTACATCAGGTCTTTTGATGTTTAATTTATTACAATCGCTAAAGAAAGCATCTGTATAAAACTTTGCAATTTCAAGAACTGTCTTATGTTCTCTTTTTGCTCCTTTAAGCATCTTATCCTCACCTGTGTCGGCATCACTTGACAAATGACCTACATCAGTAATGTTCATGACTCTTTTTACATTATATCCTTCGTATCTTAATTCTTTTTCAAGAACATCTTCCATTATGTAACTTCTTAAGTTTCCAATATGTGCATAATGATAAACTGTAGGCCCACATGTATACATTCCTACCTGTTTTTCGTCTATCGGTTTAAATATTTCTTTTTTCTTCGTCAGCGTATTGTATATTTGCATCTTATTACTCCTTAATATGATTTGCTAGTTTCATCATTATTTCTTTTAATTCGAGATTTTCTTTTTTAAGTTGTTTTATTTCCAACTGAACAGGATTTGGCATATTAACCTGATCCAAATCGAGCCTTGGCATTCTTACATTATCCTGTTTTACAATTTCACCCGGTACACCTACAACTACTGAATTCGGAGGCACTTCTTCTAAAACAACAGAACCTGCTCCAATTTTAGAATTTTCTCCAATTGTAAATGAGCCTAATACTTTAGCTCCCGCTCCAACCATTACATTATCCTGCAAAGTTGGATGCCTTTTACCTTTTTCCTTTCCTGAACCACCTAATGTAACACCCTGGTACAAAGTTACGTTATCTCCTATTATTGTTGTCTCACCAATAACAACTCCATGACCATGGTCAATAAATAATCCTTTACCAATCTGTGCTGCAGGATGAATTTCTATTCCAGTCTTTCTTGCAGCTCTTTGTGATATCATTCTTGCACGAAATACGTGTCCTTTTTCATATAACTTATGAGCTTTTCTATATTTATATATTGCCCAAAAACTTGGGTATAACAATGCTTCTAAATTTGTTTTAATTGCAGGGTCTCTATCCTTAATTACTTCCACCTGCTCTTTATAATATTGAATGAATCCCATTTTAAATCCCTCTTTTTACTTCCTTCTATAAATATCAATAACCTATATTCATAGATATCAACATAGATTATACACACTTGTAATGATAATTTCTATACATAATCATTAATAAAAAATCCGTGCTTCATACAGACTTCAGGCAATCCATCAATTAATTTATAACCAAATACATGTTGTGTCAACTGTCCAATTGTAACATGAAACTCTGCTTCTTCAGTTGTTGGCTCCATTTTTATATTTGTATGCTCATAGGAAATTTTAAATCTTCCATTATTTCCCGGAAGGACTGAATCCTCAATTTCTATCACAAACTGTCCTACTCCTCTCATTCCTATAAGTCTTAGTGTTTTTCTTAAATTTATAATTCTTGCCATGGCATATGGCTTTTTTTCATTTAGCAACCATGTCATACTTTGTGTTTCATTGTCAAGAACTTCCTCAATTGCTTCATCATCTACAACTATTCGATATCCTACAACAACCTTATTCTCAACATAAATTTCGATTCTGCCATCCTCAACTTCTAATAAATCATTCATTTTTTTAAAATAATCTCTATTTTTAGTCAAAGACACATCATACCTTTCTTCCATTGCCGACTCAGCAAAAATTGCTAATCTTGGGAAATCAGAAGGCTCTGCCTTTCTAAGAATAAGTGAATGGCTAGGTTTTTTCCTTGCTTCTTCCTTTTTCTGTAGTTCTTTATCCATTACATACTCAAAGCCTAGTTTTCTATAAATCATGGCGTTTGTCTCATCTGATGGAATCAAATATGTGAATGCCTCCATATCTTCATACATATCACTAAGAATATACTTGAATATTGATTTCATTACACCTTTTCTTCTGTATTTTTCTAATGTTGATACACCGTATATATAAAATACATTAGTTTTAAGCTTACCTGTTGTTACAGTCTTTGGTATCAAATGTACTGCACCAATAATTTCTCCGTCCTCTTCATCAACTGCAACAAAATTATTCTTAAGACAATTATTCATATAGTAATCCGTATATTCCTTACTATCTTGAAAGCATTGTTCATAAATACTTCGGATATTCAGTTTTTCGTTTTTTTCTAAATATCTAATCATGTTCCATCTCCTGATATTCAAACAATTTCTAATCGAACAATTAGAAACTATTTTTGAATTATTGTATATTTTTCAACCATATATATTGGATTATATGACAATTTTGACTTTCTTAGTCCTTCTAATCCCATATCGTCTTCTCTGTTTTCTTTTGCTGCATTTGGAAATGCTACTTTTAAGAACTCGCTACATATAAAAGTATATAAACCACGAATGTTTGGATTAGCTTTTTCCACAGGAATATAAACCATATCTTCCTGTTTGTAGTAATTTCCAATAGTAAACGCTTCTAATTTATCATCTATATAAACTGAGCCAATTTTATAATCAAATACATTTTCATGTTCTAAAAGATATTTGATTCCAATTGCTTCAAAATCTATAAATTCTTTTTCTTCTGTATGCTCTTTATGCTGTTTCCAATTTTCCAAATAATCCATTATCTCATCATGATGCGTACTATCTAACAGTTTAAATTCATATCTTCCTTCATATTCCCTACAAAATGCATTGTAATGATTCTTTTTTTTATGATATTTTCTACCACTTAATGTCTGTAATTTTTGAGCATCATATACATAATCATAATAAGTTCTATCAGGAATTACAGTATACTTATCTTCCGGCAAATTAAGAATATCAACTGCTTCTTTATCAACTACATACATAACAAGCTTCTTATTTAAAACTTCATTAAAGTATTTTTGAGTATCATAAAAGCACTCTTTTAAATCTTCGTTCCTGCAACATGGAACTGAAGAATAATATTTATTATCTTCGCTTTTTGCTACCCACATCACACCTTTTTCATTACAAAAATATTGTGTTGGATAACAATCAGTCCACATATATAAATCCAACAAATTACTGTCTGCCGTCTCTGGCCTTCTCATTAAATAATATTTCTGTAACTTATTGTAATCTTCAATTCTAATATCTTTTAATTCTACATCCTTCATAACTTAATTAAGCAGTGCAATCGCCTGAGATGAAATTCCCAAGCCTTCTCCTGTAAATCCTAATCCTTCCTCTGTCGTTGCTTTAATACAAACCTGATTTTCGTTTATATTTAAAGCTTTCGCTACGTTTTTTACCATCTGTTCTCTATATGGAGCAAGTTTTGGTTTTTGTGCAATAATTGTTGCATCAATATTTCCAATTGTATAATTGTTATCTTTTAACAATTTTCCTACGTGTTCTAATAATATAATACTCGATATATCTTTATATTGTTCATCATTGTCAGGAAAATGTTTTCCGATATCTCCAAGTGCAGCTGCACCAAGAAGTGCGTCCATAATAGCATGAACAACAACATCAGCATCTGAGTGACCAATCAATCCATATTCATACGGAATTGTAACTCCACCCAAAATTAATTTTCTCTCTTTTCCTAATCTATGAACATCATATCCCATTCCAATTCTCATAATCTATTTCCTTTAATAAATACAACAAATTAATTCAAATATATATTATAGCATTTTTCTATATCTCAGTCGATATACGACTTGTTAATTAAAATACTATATTTATACACTCTCTGACACATATTTTTTAGTATAACACTATTCATGTATTTTTATCTACAAAGATTACAAGTTTTGTAACAAATAATCAATGCTCAATTTTTTCTTATAAATTTCATAAACCTTCTAAATAAACGAAAAAAAAGAAGGTTTCCTTAATCAGAACCTTCTTAAGTAGCGAAGGGGGGATTCGAACCCTCGACACCACGGGTATGAACCGTGTGCTCTAGCCAACTGAGCTACTTCGCCATATAAATGGGACCTACAGGGCTCGAACCTGTGACCCCCTGCTTGTAAGGCAGGTGCTCTCCCAGCTGAGCTAAGATCCCGTTGCAATCAAACTGCTTTATTAATATAACCATTTGTGCAACTTTTGTCAACAACTTTTTTCATTTTTTTTAATTTTTTTAACTAGTAGTTTAATTTGTAGTGTAATTCACTCTTACAAGATTGAATTTACCTTTTCTATTCATCATTTTTTATTAATTAACATCAATTAAATTTAACTATCTTTATAATTTCACCCTTGCTTTATCATTATAATACCCAAAAGTTGATTTATATTTAATTATTATAAATCAACTTTTGGGATAATCATAAAACCATTTATTTGTTCTGTCTTCACAGTTCTATGTTTACATTTTTCAATATTTTACTATTTCTTACTAATTTGTTCTCGCTTCAGCCTCATCAGTTATTTCTTCTGTCTGTGCTTCTGTGCTCTCTTGTGTCGCAGCTTCTGTTGTTGTCTCAGTTATATCTGATACATTCTTCGAAAATGCCGTTTGAATATCTGAGTCAACCAAATAAATATTATCATCACCTTCAACCATCATATAATATTTACTTGTATCATAAGGATTTTCTTTTCCAATATACAATGTATACGTTGTGTTATCCTCGTCTGTAAGCGCTATTGTATTTGTCTCTGCAATTACATTTCCATTATCATCTATGGTAAATCCATATTGAGATATGTCGTCCTTTTTAGCAATTTTTTCATCTGCAGTTACTGACACAAGTTTTGCAAGCATATCCGTTTCAACTGAATCTTTGCTTATATTTACTGATGCATCGCTTGAATCATGCCATTTTCCATCGCTATCTTTTGTTAATGTAATCGATGTGCCATTTGCTATATAGTTAAAAGCTGTTATTTTTTCATAATCTTTTAACTCAAATGCCGTTATTGCAGTTGCCTCTTTATTTTCAGATTCTTTTTCTTCCTGATTTTTATAAAATTTACCAACGCCAAAATAACCAATGATACATACTGCCATCAAAATAACTACTACAACAAATTGTTTTTTCTGTTTATTCATTATCTCTTTCTCCTTCTAGTCCAAATTACGATTCCCGCAACTAAAATAGCTATAGGAAGAACAACTGCAACAATTATTCCTACAAGTCTTGAAACTGATGCTGTAATTGTCAACTGAGAAGCCTGGAGGCTCTTTGAAGGAATTGACAAAGTCTCTACAGAATCATCTGTATTAATATACTCACTTAAAGCATTATTGAACATTTCAAGGTTTGCGTCTGCAACAAGTTCATTCATATTGTCATCTAACATATAAACTGAACTTAACGCCAAAATGTTGGTTTCTGTAGTTGTGCTTTCTCCATTTTCATTTTCGCTTGTTACACTCTTCTTTATTTGTGCTCCTAAATCAAATGTTCCTTCAACATCTCCATCTTCTTTAGTATATTTTTTTGCACTTTTCAAATGTGTTTTTGATACTGCTTTTGATGTTGTTGCTAAAGATGTATATGTTATTGAAGAGTCATCTTTATTTACCTGTTGTAATCCTTTTGCATATGGAGCAATTATATAGTTATCTATTCCTGACGCAAAACTTCCTGAGCCGTTTGCAAATGTAAAGAATGGTCCGTACTGATTTGAGTAGAAATCTGTATCATTTTCAGCTATAACACCTTCAACAACTTTCACTCCAAATGCTTCTAATATCGATTCAAAATTTGGTTTATCTGTCTGTGCGCTCTTGTAAGCCTCACATGCAATAATTGCTTTTCCTCCGGCATTTAAATAATCAATAACTTTCTGTGTCTCATCTTTAGAATAATCCTTTGTAGGTCCTAAAATCATTATCATTTCGCAATCATCAACTGATAAACTGTCCATACTTGCTAATTTTATTTCTTCAACATCACAATTCATTTTAGAAATTGCATCTGAAAACTTCGAGCCCATTCCAATTTCATCATGTCCTGTTATCTGATAAACAACCGGATTCTTATCTGATAACACATATGATATAGCACTGTCTAACTGACCTTCACAGTCATATCCTGTGTAAGATGTGGAGCCTGTAGTGTAATATGAACTTGTATCTGCTTCATAAATGTTATTGTAATCTACAACCTTTGACTTATTTGTCTTTTTATTTACAACAATTAAACTATTTGATGTAGGTGCTGAATCTGTATAATCTGCGTAAAAATAAGGATTTAATTTTGTATCTTTATATTCAACACTTATATGCTTTGAGCTATTTTCGTAATTTTTTAATGTTTTCTTTATTGTATCATCACTGCCATCTTTAGCTGCCATAACATAGATAACAACGTCATCATTTATTTTCTTCAACATTTTCTTTGTATCATCTGTTATTGAATACAACTTAGATGCTGTCATGTCTATGCTTGCCCATGAAGATTTATCTGTAACCTTACCTGCAACAAGATTTACAAATACTGCTACTACGATTGCTACAGCGATAAATCCCGTGCTAAATACACCTGTTGAAATAGTTGCCTTAGATACGTTCCATCTTCTTTTTTGTATTGATTGACAAGTGAGGAATAGGAACAAAACAATAATTGTCAGATAATAAACTACTCCAAAAAGAGAAATTACACCACTCATAAATTCATCTACAGGTGACAACAAATCAAATGCGCCAAGTATTTTTGTAAGTACATTTCCTGAAGATGAAATCATATTTTCTAAGGAGTTCATCATGTAACCCATAAATAAAATTACTATGCTTAAAATGGCCGATATAACCTGGCTTTCCGTTATGGATGAAATAAATACACCTATTGCAATAAATGCACAGCCATATAAAAATAATCCTAATATATTTGTGTATGCCAATCTAAATGACACTTCGCCAAATCTGGATAAAATAAGTGGATATACACACATTATTAAAACAGGTATCAAATATATTGTAACCAACGCCAAAAACTTACCTACAACTGTTTTTCCAACTGAAATAGGAGATGTCAAAATCAGCTGGTCCGTTTTAAGTCTTCGTTCATCTGCAACAATTTTCATTGTAAGAATTGGTATTGTAAATACTAAAATTAGTAATGCATTATATGCAGCATACATTTGTGTATAGCCATATGTAAGATTATAATAGATAAAGAATATACCTGCTATAAATGTTGTAACTGCTATAAACAGGCAGGCAATTACTGAAGTAAAATATGATTTAAGTTCCTTTTCATATATTGCTAGCATTATTTTTCTACCTCCTGCACTTCTTTTTCTTCATTTTTTAAATTATCTGCTAAGTTTTTATCATCCAATTTTTCTGAATTTTTCTTTTTAAACTTAAGACCTTTTTTCTTTGGCTGTGCCTTATATTCAGTCGTAAGTTCAATAAATAAATCTTCAAGAGATTTAGTCTTAAACTTAAGTTCTAATAACGGCATTTTCTTTTCTGCCAATGCGAAGAACAATCCTTCTCTTATATCAATATCACGTGATGTCACTATCTGTGCTTTACATTTTTCATCATCTAAAGTTTCAATTGAATGTTTGCATCCAAATTTATCAAGTATATTTTCTATTTCATTCGCATCACCTTTAATAATAGCCTCAATTCTGTTTTCTCCTGCAAGTTCTTCAATTAATTCTTCTTCCCTACCTGAAGCCACAAGTTTGCCCTGAGAAATAATAAATATATTCTCACATACTTCACTTATTTCAGTCAAAATATGCGAGCTCAAAATTACAGTATGCTCTTTTCCTAAATTTCTAATCAAATCTCTAATTTCTATTATCTGTTTTGGATCAAGACCTACTGTTGGCTCGTCTAAAATAATAAGGTCAGGCATTCCCATAATTGCCTGCGCAATTCCTACTCTTTGCTTATATCCTTTTGACAAATTCCTAATAAGTCGTTCTCTAACTTCTGTCGTTCTTGTCATTTCCAAAGACTGTTCTATGCAAGCCTTTCTTTCTTCCTTCTTTATTTTCTTTATCTTAGATACAAATTCCAAGTATTCATATACAGTCATATCCTGATAAAGGGGTGGAATCTCCGGCAAATAGCCAACATTCTTTTTTGCCTCCTCAGGCTCTTTAAAAATGTCATATCCATTAATTATAACAGTTCCTGATGTTGCACCTATATACCCTGTTAATACGTTCATTGTCGTAGATTTTCCTGCACCATTTGGTCCTAAAAATCCATAGACACCTTTTGAATCAATATTAAGACTCAAATCATTAACTGCAACGTTATCTCCATATTTTTTAACAAGATTGTTTATCTCTACAATACTCATGTCTTTCCTCCTACTATTTTATTGCATTGTATCGTTACAATAACTTTCTTGTATATTCTATGTTTCAATTGTGACGTTATTTCGTTCAAATTGTGATTCTTTTGTGAAAATAAAAAAGCAGTGAGAATAACTCACTGCTTTTTTATAAGTATTAAATATATTAAAATTATGCTAATTTTGCTTTAGCAACTTCTACTAATTTAGTAAATCCTTCAGCATCGTTAACTGCCATTTCAGCTAACATCTTTCTGTTCATTTCAACACCTGCTAATTTAAGACCATACATAAATTTGCTGTATGAAAGACCATTCATTCTAGCTGCAGCGTTAATTCTTGCAATCCATAACTGTCTGAACTGTCTCTTTTTCTGCTTTCTACCAGCATAAGCTGAAGTCAAAGCTCTCATTACTGACTGCTTTGCTACTCTATACTGTTTTGATCTTGCTCCTCTGTAACCCTTAGCGAGCTTTAATACTCTATTATGTTTTTTTCTAGCGTTCATTCCGCCTTTAATTCTTGCCATGATAATTTCCTCCTACTCAGAATTATAAATAAGGTAAAATCTTCTTCATATTTTTTACGTTTGTAGCATCAGTAACTGTTGCTTTTCTAAGATTTCTCTTTCTCTTAGTTGATTTCTTTGTTAAAATATGTGACTTATAAGCTTTGTTTCTTTTAAGTTTACCTGTTCCTGTAACTTTAAAACGTTTTGCAGCTGCTCTGCTTGTCTTGATTTTTGGCATTTTATATTCCTCCTTAATTTAAACTCTAGCCTATCGCTTTTGTTCGAGAAACATTGTCATGTTTCTACCTTCAAGTTTAGCTTTTTTGCTTATTACTGATATATCTTCTAATAACTTAGCAAAGTCATCTAAAACATGCGCACTACTACTAATATGAGCCATCTCACGTCCTCTGAATCTAAGAGTTACTTTAACTTTGTCACCCTTTTCTAAGAACTTTCTTGCATTATTAGCCTTTGTCTTCAAATCATTAATCTCAACGTTAGGAGATAATCTGATTTCCTTAATTTCTACTGACTTTTGTTTTTTCTTGGCTTCCTTTTCCTTCTTCTGCAATTCATATCTATACTTTCCGTAATCCATAATCTTGCAAACAGGTGGCTGAGCCTTTGGGGCAATCTTAATTAAATCTAATTCAGCTTCTTCAGCCTTCTTCAATGCTTCTCTTGAAGACATAATTCCAAGCTGTTCTCCATCTGAACCAATGAGCCTTATTTCTTTGTCCCTAATCTGTTCATTAATCATTAACTCGCTAATGGTATTGCACCTCCATAAAAAAAGTGGATAGTCAGACTATCCACTAAAAACTCAAATCAAATGAATTAAATGTTAACCTCGAATCACCTCTATGTGTCTGGGTGAGAGTGGATACTCTGCTTTGTTTTATACATCGACATATATATTACCATCTTGCAATACATATGTCAACACATTTTTTTGATTTATGTTTTTTTGTTTTCTTCAAGCTTTAATCAGGCAGATAAATTCACTTATCCGTCCTTAAATCACTATTTTGAAATACCTTTTTTAATTTATCATTTTACATTTTATTCAGGCTTAAATGTTCCACAGGCTGTTTCAGTATAATGCTTTGCACCATTACCTTCAATTCCTATACGATCTGCGCAACATTTTTTATCACCATTAAATGTACATTTAACTGCTTCGCACTGCACCTGTAATTTTGTTTCCGGTGACATTCCACAATGACAATCACTTGTATAGCTTCCTTCACCCTGTTCCTTAAAACTTCCACAGGCTGTTGAGTTAACAGTATCTGCTGTGCTTCCTTCCACTCTTATTCCATCAAGACAGCACTTCTTTTCTTTGTTATAATAGCAATTTTGAACTGAACAATTTAAAATAGGCATATCTTCGTCCTCCAATTATATATTTCGGAAATTTTCCGATATGCTTATTTTCTTCAATTGTTCTTTTTTTATGCATTTTATTTAATAAACAAAATTTTTAAATCAGTATTATTTTCTCTCTTCTAATGGAATTTCTTTTCTGATTTCTTTTGTTCTGATTTCTTTGCAAATTGCATCAATAAATTCATCTAATTTCTTAATTCCTTCATCACCTGCAAATCTGCTTCTTACAGATACTGTTCCATCAGCCTCTTCCTGTTGTCCTACAACAAGCATATAAGGAAGTTTGTCTAAACGTGCTTCTCTAATCTTATATCCAATCTTTTCTGATCTTCCATCAACAGTAACATCAATTCCGTTTTTCTTGAGTTCTGCAGCTACTTTTTCTGCATAGTCAACATATTTATCTGAAATTGGTAAAACTCTTACCTGTTCAGGACATAACCATGTTGGAAACTTGCCTGCATATTTTTCAATTAACCATGCAAGTGTTCTTTCATAGCATCCGATAGATGTTCTATGGATGATATATGGTCTTACCTTATCTCCATTTTCATCAATGTAATACATATCAAACTGTTCAGCTAATAAAGCATCCCACTGAATTGTAATCATTGTATCTTCTTTTCCATATACATTCTTTGCATTGATATCTACCTTTGGTCCGTAAAACGCTGCTTCACCAACATCTTCTACAAATGGGATATTTAATTCATTTAAAACATTTCTAATATCCTGTTCTGTTTCATTCCATACTTCAGGTTCTCCGATATATTTTTCTTTATTTTCAGGATCCCATTTTGAAAGATGATATGTTACATCTTCTTCTAATCCTAAAGTCTGTAAACAGTACTGAGCTAATGCTATACAATCCTTAAATTCTTTAACCATCTGGTCAGGTCTTACAATAAGATGACCTTCTGAAATTGTAAACTGACGAACTCTTGTAAGTCCATGCATTTCACCTGAATCTTCATTTCTAAAAAGTGTAGATGTTTCACCATATCTGCATGGCAAATCTCTATAACTCTTCTGGCTTGCTTTGTATACATAGTATTGGAATGGACATGTCATTGGGCGAAGTGCAAATACTTCTTTATCTTTTTCTTCATCGCCTAATACAAACATTCCTTCTTTGTAATGATCCCAGTGTCCTGAAATTTTATACAAATCACTCTTTGCCATTAATGGAGTCTTTGTACGTACATAACCCCATTCATTATCTTCAAGGTCCTCAATCCATCTTTGTAATTTCTGAACCATCTTCTGTCCCTTTGGCATAAGTAATGGAAGTCCCTGTCCGATTACATCTACAGTTGTAAAAAGTTCCATTTCCCTACCAAGTTTATTATGGTCTCTGTTCTTTGCTTCTTCAAGTTCATCTAAATAAGCTTTTAAATCATCTTTGCTGTCAAATGCTGTTCCGTAAATTCTCTGAAGTCTTGCTTTATTAGAATCACCTCTCCAGTATGCCATTGATGAAGATGTCAATTTAAATGCTTTAATTGACTTTGTTGACATCAAATGTGGTCCTGCACATAAATCAACAAATTCACCCTGACTATAGAAAGATATAATTGAATCTTCCGGCAAATCTTTAATAAGTTCTACCTTATATGGCTCATTTCTGTCTTCCATATACTTGATTGCATCTTCTCTTGGAAGTGTAAATCTTTCAAGTTTGGCACCTTTCTTAATGATTTTTTTCATCTCAGCTTCAATTTTATCTAAATCTTCCCTTGAAAATGGTTCGCTGTCAAAATCATAATAGAATCCATTATCAACAGAAGGTCCAATAGCCAATTTTACATCCGGATACAAATTCTTAATTGCTTCTGCAAGAACATGTGATGTAGTGTGTCTGTATGCAGCTTTTCCAGCTTCATCTTTAAATGTTAAAATATTTAAATTACAATCTTTGTCTACTGTTGTTCTTAAATCTACAACTTCGCCATCAATTTCTCCTGCACATGCTGCTCTTCCAAGCCCGCCTGAAATGTCAAATGCGATGTCGTTTACTGTCATTGGTTCTGAATACTCTCTTACTGAGCCATCTTTTAAAGTAATCTTCATTTTCACTTTCTCCTTTACACATCTGATAATTATTTCTTGTAAGCCAGACTCATTAATACAATAAAAAAGCCCTGCTTACAATTAGTAAGCAGGGACGAATATCTCGCGGTTCCACCCTGATTGTCTATTTTACATAGGCCTCTCATTGCGATTATAACGGAATCACCGGACCTGATTGGGGTCACTCAGAGGTAGTTTTCAATTAGCCATCCGCAAAGCACTTCCAGCCTTAGTGCTTCTCTCTGTAGCCCTCCTGCTAATCTACTCGTCTCGTCAACGTTTTCTTTATTCAAACACAATTATAGCATTTAAAGTTGCTTTGTCAACTTCAAATGCTATAATTTATTTTGTATTTATTTTTTATAAAACGCCGTATATTTTCTGTTCTTCATTATCTTGTTAAGAATTCCTGTGTCCAATATATATGTTCCCCAACTTTAACACATCCAATTCCTATATACTCAAATTCTCCATTCATAATATTTGCCTTATGCGTAGGAGATTTCATCCACGCATTCACTACTTCTGCAGGAGTATCATAATCCTCTGCCAAATTCTCTGCTCTTCTTGTCAATCATCAATTCCTGCCTGTTTAAACGCTGTAAAGTAGGATGTTCCATCAGGTCTTGTGTAACTGAATAATTCATCGCATTCAGTTGTTCTTACTCTAGACAAAAAATAGAACAAATAACACTTGCAAAATTACATCGTTCATATTATCTGTTCTATCTATCTTTATTGTCTTATTTATTTTTTCATTACTGACTTATAAATCAATTTTATTTAACAACTTTCCTGTATTTCAATAATAAAACTTGTAAACTTATTACAGTTTTATTTTTATTTTGGCAAGCTATAAGATTTTGTTATATTTGCATTATCGTACACAACATCCATAGCTTTATCAAGTAACACTGCTTCTTCAATTTCTTTATCAGTATAATCTTTCTTCATCTCTTCAACATTATCATATCCGCAATCAGCATATAATTCTTCGTATTTATCTTCGATTTCAGATGATGAAGCTGTCAAATTTTCTTTTTCAACAATTTTCCACATTACAAGATTAGATTTTACTTCATTTAAATATTCTTCCTGTAAGCTTTCTTCTGTATATCCTGAGAAATCATACAAATATTCATCAACTGTAATTCCATAAGAGTCTGCATAATATGCTGCATCCGAATCAAATTCTTCTTTTACACTATCATACATTTCCTGAGGATATCCATTCATTGTCGCATTATCAACTGCACTCTGCCATAAATCACTCTTTTTGTTTTCAAGAACATAATCCTCATTCCATTTATAGAATTCTTTTACTGTTGAGATTCCATAATCTTCATTATAATTATCCTTTACCCATTTATCTGTTACATCTTCTGTTTCTTCTTCGCTTACAGATACAAGTTTAAGCGTAAACTTAACGTTTTTGCCCGTGTAATCAGAATCTTTTTCCGCAACATAATTTATGTCATCTGTATCTTTTGCCTGATATTCTACTTTATCTCCTGCCTTATGTCCAACAACTGCATTTGTAAATTCTGCATAAAGGCTTTCTTCCTGTCCAACATATAATTCACAATTACTCTGGCTGATATTCTTGTCCTTTTCTCCGTCTACATAACCTGTATATGTAATTTCAACGCAATCGCCTTCTTTTGCTTCTCTGTCAACTTCTGTATATGTCTGTGTTTCTTCTTTTATTGATTCATCGATATCATCTTGTGTAACTTCACATGATAAACCTTTATATTCTCCTAATGTAATATAATCATCTAATTTACCGGATGTAATTCCTGCTTTTTTATCAATTTCCTTTTTAGGAACTACTGCCTTTTGATAATATACTGCCCCACCAAATGCAATTAATATAATCGCAATTAAGACCGGAACCCAAATCTTCTTTAATACTTTCATTACTTTCTCCTCATATAATTCAAATTTTATACACGTGTCAATTTTATAAGCAATCACTAAACCGCTTCATTTAGTAACCGTTATTTTTCAACTCATTTACACCTTTATCATTTTCTAAACAAAAATTAAGTATAATGACACCTCTGCATAATATAAAAGGACTTCTACATTCCGCAAAAGTCCTTTTAATTTTAACATATTATTATGATTTTACATAGTAAAATTTTATAATTCACAATTATTTCAAACTATATTAAGTAAATATTAAACTTCTGTACTATAGTTTGGAGCTTCTTTTGTGATATGGATGTCATGTGGATGACTTTCCTTTAATGAAGCTGCTGAAATTTTAACAAACTGTCCTGTTTCTTTTAATGTTTCAATGTCCTTAGCTCCACAATATCCCATACCTGATCTAAGACCACCCATTAACTGGAATATTGTATCTTCCAATGTTCCTCTGTAAGCAACACGTCCTTCAACACCTTCTGGAACAAGTTTCTTAGCATCTGTCTGGAAGTATCTGTCTTTACTACCATTTTCCATAGCAGCAATTGAACCCATACCTCTGTATACTTTGTATTTTCTTCCCTGGAATAATTCAAATGTACCAGGTGCTTCATCACAACCTGCAAACATTGAACCCATCATACAAACATTTCCACCTGCAGCGATTGCTTTTACAATGTCACCTGAAAACTTGATTCCACCATCTGCAATAATAGGTACTCCATATTCTTTAGCTACTTCGTAACAATCCATAATAGCTGTAATCTGTGGTACACCAATACCTGCAACAACTCTTGTTGTACAAATTGATCCAGGTCCAATACCGACCTTTACTGCATCTGCTCCTGCTTCGATTAAATCCTTTGTAGCAGCTCCTGTTGCAACATTACCTGCTATTACCTGTAAATCAGGATATTTATCTTTAATTAATTTTAAAGTATTAAAAATGTTCTGTGAATGACCATGAGCTGAATCAATTACAATAACGTCAACTTTAGCCTTTACTAAAGCATCTACTCTTTCAAGTACATTTGTTGTAATACCAACTGCAGCACCACAAAGAAGTCTTCCCTGTTCATCCTTTGCTGATAATGGGTATTTAATCTGTTTTTCAATATCCTTTATTGTAATTAATCCCTTTAAATTGAAATCGTCATCTACGATTGGAAGTTTTTCTTTTCTTGCCTTAGCTAAAATTGCTTTAGCTTCTTCAAGTGTAATTCCCTCTTTAGCTGTAATCAATCCTTCAGATGTCATTGAATCTTTAATCAACTTAGAACCATCTGTTTCAAATTTTAAATCACGGTTAGTAATAATACCAACTAATTTCTTTCCTACAACAATAGGAACACCTGAAATTCTGAATTTTGCCATTAAATCGTTAGCATCTTTTAATGTATGTTCTGGAGTCAAATAGAAAGGATCTGTAATAACACCGTTTTCAGAACGTTTTACTTTGTCTACTTCATCCGCCTGCTCCTGGATTGACATATTTTTGTGGATAATACCTATACCACCCTGTCTTGCCATGGCGATAGCCATTCTGTGTTCTGTTACTGTGTCCATTCCGGCACTCATCATTGGAATGTTTAACTTGATAGACTTTGTTAAGTGTGTTGTTAAGTCAACCATATTAGGTGTAACCTGTGAGTACTGTGGTACTAACAAAACGTCATCAAAAGTAATTCCTTCACCAATAATTTTTCCCATTGGAATATTCCTCTCTTTCTCTTTATCTTTTTTGTTTTTAGTTATTAGAACTAACACTAACAAAATTTCTTTTTATTGTCAATAAATTACTTTCCATAAAGGAATGTAAATATTTAACTATCTGTTTGCAATTCTAACTATGCTTGGTCTTATTTTGTGTAATGCTTCAACCATTTTTTCATTTGGTTCAAAAATCATTTCCGTAATCCCATTTGCTTCGTTGAAAATAACAGCATATTTTAATTTTCCGGCTTCTCTTGATGAATAATCAAGAACCTTCATTTCATTATTAACACGGCGAAGAATTTCTTCACTGTCTGCATCTGCCATTATTTCTGCATTTTTCATATCAAATTCAGCAACTTTTTTTCTTTTTCTCTGTCCCATTATTTTATCAACAGAAATTTCACTGTTAAGTATTGAATATTCATATTCTACACTTGTCATCTGAAAAGCCATATATGTGAGATAAATGGCCAGTACACCTAATGTTACACCTAAAATTCCAAGAACTGCTGTAAGTAAAAAGCAACATATAACAATAAATATGCATCCTATTCTAATTCCAATTGCTGAAAGTGATGTTTTTGTTTTAACAATATATTCTACAAATGTTTCTTCCATACGTATTCCTCCAAGCCTATTCCACTGATGCTATATAATAGTAAATTGGCTGTCCACCCGGATAAACTTCTACTTCTACGTCCGGAAGTGCTTTTTCAACTTTTTTTGCTAATTCATTTGCATCGTCTTCTGTCACATCGCTACCATAGTAAAGGCTGACAATTTCTGATTCTTCATCAACCATTTCACGAATCATATCAACTGTTGTATCAGCAATATCTTCACCTACTGAAAGGATTCCGTCATCACCTATACCCATAATATTTCCTTCATGAATTTCCTTATCATCAATAACTGTGTCTCTTACTGCGTAAGTTGACTGTCCTGTCTTTATATATGACATGTTTTCAATCATTGATTCCTTGTTTTCTTCTACTGAAGATTCTTGTACAAATCCAATCATAGCTGCAATTCCCTGAGGAACTGTCTTTGATGGAATTACAACAAGCTTTTTATCTTCAACTAAACTTTCAGCCTGCTGTGCTGCAAGAATAATATTCTTGTTATTAGGAAGAACAAATATTGTATCGGCATTTATCTTATCAACTGCCTCTAAAATATCTTCTGTGCTTGGATTCATTGTCTGACCACCTGAAATAATATAGTCAACTCCTAATCCCTTAAATATTTCATCTAAGCCTTCACCTACAGAAATTGCTACAAATCCATAGTCTTTTCTAGGCTCATTCTTTTTTTCTTCTTCCTGTTGAGCTGCTACTTTCTCAGCATCTTTAATTAATCTTTCCTGATGCTCTTCTCTCATATTATCAATCTTCATCTTTGAAAGAGATCCAAATGTAAGAGCTTTCTGAATAGCAAGTCCCGGATCATTAGTATGAACATGAACCTTTACTACTTCATCATCAGCAACAACTACAATAGAATCACCTATAGATTCAAGATATGCTTTAAATTCTTTTTCTGTTTCAATAGGCATTTCTTTATCTAAATTAATAATAAATTCAGTGCAGTATCCATATTTAATATCAAAATTATCTGTAACTTCTAATTTAGACTTGTCAACCGGTTTAGCTGCATCTTCTATTGTAAGGTCTATTTCTTTTCCAAGGAATGCATCGTAAGCACCCTTTACAACCTGCATTAATCCCTGTCCACCTGAATCAACAACTCCGGCCTGTTTTAAAACAGGAAGCATTTCAGGTGTCTGATTAAGTACATCATCACCATGTTTAATGATTTCATCAATCATTACTGTTAAATCTTCTTCTGTTTCAGCTACTTGTGCTGCTTTATCTGCCATTCCTTTTGCAACTGTAAGGATTGTACCTTCTTTAGGTTTCATAACTGCTTTGTATGCTGTTTCAACCGCTCTATTGCAGGCTTTTGCTAAAACCATTGCATCAATTTCTTCACATGTCTTAATTTCCTTTGTGAATCCTCTGAATAACTGGGAAAGGATAACACCTGAATTACCTCTGGCTCCTCTTAAGGAACCTGATGATATTGCTTTAGCAATTACTTTCATATCAGGATTTTCAATTCCGCCTACTTCTTTAGCTGCTGACATAATTGTTAATGTCATATTTGTACCTGTATCTCCATCCGGTACAGGGAATACATTTAATTCATTAATCCATTCTTTCTTTGCTTCAAGATTTTTTGCTCCTGCTAAGAACATTTTTTGAAACATACTAGCATCAATCTTATTAACCAAAATAATTTCCTCCTTGAGTAATTAGTTAGTCTATTACTCTAACTCCTTCAACATATATATTAATTTTCTTAACTGTCATTCCTGTATAAGCTTCTACTTTATACTTAACACTAGAAATAATATTCTCAGCTATTGTAGAAATATTAACACCATAAGCGATAATAACATGGAATTCTATTGAAATCTCATTATTTTCATCAATTGTAACATTTATTCCTTTTGATAAGCTGTCTCTCTTTAATAATTTAACAAGACCGTCTTTTACACTTACCATTGCCATACCAACAATACCAAAACATTCACATGCTGTTGTTCCGGCATATTTAGCGATTACTTCAGGGCTAATTAAAACCTGACCTAAATCAGTATTCATCTTTCCTTTCATATATATACCTCCTGTATATCTCAAAATCATTTTTATACATAGCTTACTATATTATACATTCTTTTCTAAAAAAATAAAAGCAGATTTTATCAACAGTTCAGCCAAGCGCCACTATACCATTAGGTTCAAAGACTGCTCGCAGGCTATTGGGCCTAATGGTATGGTGGCATTTGGTGAGCCAAATAAGCGAGAAGTAGCAGATTTATCTGCGGATTCGAGCTTTTGGCTGAACTGTTTCTTATTTAAATAGGTAATTTGTTGAATTTATTTTTATATTTATACAAAAAACTGTTGCAAATTGCAATATTTTCTGTTAGAATGCTCTTTGTGTCAGGTCAATTACGTTAATTTGACCTAATTGTTTTGTGTAAGGAGGTGCTATTATGGCTAAATGTGAAATTTGCGATAAGGGTGCTCATTTTGGTAACGCTGTGAGCCATTCTCATAGACGTTCAAATAAAATGTGGAAATCAAATATCAAATCTGTTAAAGTTAAAGTTAACGGAGGCGCAAAGAAAATGTACGTTTGTACTTCTTGCTTAAGATCAGGTAAGGTTGAACGTGCTTAATAAAAAAGAACCAACACTGTTGGTTCTTTTTTATTTTTATATTTAAAATATCCAAACTTAACTCTATGTCAAGAATTGGAGTAGCACAATAATAAAACGGTGGTCAGATTTCCATCTATTACCACCGCTATTTTTATATTCTCTAACCTAAAACTTCTTTAGCAATATCTGCACTTCGTTTTGCATCCTTTGCATAATAATCGGCACCGATTTTCATTGCGTAATCTTCAGTAAGCACTGCACCGCCTACCATTATTTTACAGTCAAGATTATTTTCCTTCAAAAGATTAATAGTATCTTCCATTGAACCTAATGTCGTAGTCATAAGTGCTGATAAACCTACGAGTTTTACATCATTTTCCTTTACAGCTTCTACTACCTTCATAGGGTCCACGTCTCTTCCAAGGTCAATTACATTATAACCATAGTTTTCAAGAATTACTTTCACAATATTTTTTCCGATATCATGAATATCACCTTTTACCGTAGCAATAACAATCTTGCCTTTTTGTTCAGACTGACCACCTTTTGCTGACATGTAGTTCTTAACTTCATCAAAGCATACCTTAGCAACATCAGCCGCCATAATTAGCTGTGGAAGGAATATTTTTCCCTTTTCAAATTTATCACCAACAACATCTAATGCCGGAATAAGCATATCATTAATTATTTCCATAGCATCTTTATTTTCAAGATAAGCTCTTGTCAGTTCTGCGCCTTCACTTTTAAGTCCCTGTTCCATGGCTTTTAACAATTTACTATTCTTTCCATCATTTGCATCAGCACCTTCTGCCGTCACAGCTTTACCCTGTGCCTTGCTGTTTCCTACCACTTCTGTATATTCATCCGCATGGGAAATAAATTCCATTGAATTTTTATCTATATCTGCAAGCACCTTATAAGTTCTTACAGCCCATACCATTGACGGAACATTCGGATTCATAATAGGCAAATCAAGTCCATTTGTAAGTGCCATTGTCAAAAATGTCTTATTTACTAATTCTCTGTTTGGTAAACCAAATGAAATGTTCGATACACCCAAAACAGTTCTTAATCCTAATTCATTTTTAACAATATTTAATGCCTTTAAAGTTTCTCCTGCAGCTTTCTGTTCTGCTGAAACAGTTAAAACCAAACAGTCTATAATAATGTCTTCTTTTGGTATTCCATAGCTTAACGCTTTATTTAAAATTTTCTTTGCTATCTCTACTCGTCCTTTATAATCAGCAGGAATACCATTTTCATCCAATGCAAGTCCGATAACTGCAGCACCGTACTTCTTAACTATAGGTAGAATCGTGTCTAACACCTTATCTTCGCCATTTACCGAGTTTACAATTGCCTTACCATTATAAACTCGCAAAGCCGCCTCAATAACTTCCGGTTTTGTTGAATCGATCTGAAGTGGAACTGAAACAATGCTTTGAAGTTCTTTTACAGTCTTAATCATCATTTCTTTTTCATCGATTTCAGGATGACCAACATTTACATCTAATATTTCAGCTCCGGCTTCTATCTGTTCAGTTGCCTGTCCTAAAATATAGTCCATATCTTTTTCAACTAACGCTTGTTTAAAACGCTTTTTACCTGTAGGATTGATTCTTTCACCGATAATTCTTGGCTGATTAACTACTACAGTATTAATTGGAGAACATATTGCAAGTTGTCTTTCCTGTCTGTTTGATTCAAATTCATTATTCTTCTGTGCTTCTACAAGCATTGCTTTAACGGCACGAATATACTCAGGATTTGTACCACAACATCCGCCAAATATTCTAGCACCAAATTTTAGCATCTGTTTATAATCTTCAACAAACTGCTCAGGTGTTACATCATATTCATTTGTAACAGGGTCAGGCAAACCTGCATTAGCCTTTACAATTACCGGAATATCTGACCATTTTCCTATTTCTTCTACTATTGGTGCTAACTGGTCAGGCCCAAGAGAACAGTTTACACCAATTGCATCAACCCCAAGTCCCACAATTGTAAGTACCATTGCTGAGACTGAACATCCTGTGAAAGTTCTTTTATTTTCTTCAAATGTCATTGTAACAAACACCGGTAAGTTTGAATTTTCTTTAGCTGCCAAGACTGCTGCTTTTGTTTCTAACAAATCAGTCATTGTTTCAATTACAATTACATCTGCATCTTTTCCGGCAAGAATTTCTTCTTTAAAAATATCATATGCTTCTTCAAAGCTTAAACTTCCTGTTGGTTCAAGAAGTTGTCCTATAGGTCCTATATCAAGTGCAACGAAGCTTTCGCTTCCTTCACATGCTTTTCTACCGTTTTCAATTGCCTTTTTTATTATTTCTTCTGTTGAATATCCTGTACCCTTTAACTTATATCTGTTTGCGCCAAATGTATTTGCATAAACAATATCCGAACCGGCTTCAATATATTGTTTATGAATATCAATAATCCATTCCGGCTTTGTAATTCCCAAAGTTTCAGGAACCACTCCCATCTTCATTCCTTTTTTCTGAAGCATTGTTCCCATAGCTCCGTCTAAAACAATATATCCTTTTTTCAATAATTCTTTAACGTCCACAGTTCTTTCCCGCCTTCCTATATTGGCATTTTTCTTTGAAGCTGCAGTTTTCACAGCTTTTTTTGTTTGATGTATTAAGATTATGTCCCATACCAATTATACATGTAACCGATTTTGTAGGTGTTAGCATAAAACTATCATTAACACATACGCCTATCTGTTTTGATGCATTTACAACATTTAAAAACTGTTGTTGCAATTCTAACGGAAAATCATCATATCCAACACCAAATCTCCATGTATATTCATAATGAGGAAATTCATTTTTTATAATTTCTTCAACCTTGTCACATACCTGTTCCACTGCAGCTGAAGCCATGCTATCTATTATAGCCGCCTGTGCCATATCTCCTATCTGCTTTCTTCTAATCAAAGAGTCTACTCCTGAAGATAAAGTAACACACATCATGGCAATTTTTTCACATCCTTTAAGATGATTTTTTATTGCCTCTCCTTTTAATTCAAAATCCACACCATCTATAGAATAATCTTCATTTAAATCAAATACTCTATAAACATATTTAGGCTGTATAACCTTTAGCAATTCTTCACTACATATATCCAATATTTTTTTTGTATTATTGTCAGGTTTATTATCCCCATATCCTAAATATCTTAAAGCTTCATTTACATTTACATAGTCAAGTATTATGTCTTTATCTCTCATTTTATTCCTTATCTGTTGTGCTTAACCACACTTTCAACTCCTTCTGTAATTTTTCTTGCTACATAAGGATTGTTCATTGTATAAATATGTACACCATCAACTCCATTAGCTGCCAAATCAATAATCTGATTAATCGCATATGCAATTCCTGCATCTCTTAAAGCTTCCGGATTTGATTCATATCTCTGCATTATTCTTGATAATGATGCAGGAATACTTGCTCCACACATTGTAACCATTCTTTCAATCTGGCTCTTACTTGTTACAGGCATAATTCCGGCTTCAATCGGTACATTAATATCTGCAATTCTAGCTCTTTCCAGAAAATCGTAGAATACTCTATTATCAAAAAACAACTGAGAAATCAAATGGTCTGCTCCTGCATCCACTTTTTTCTTTAAGTTCTTTATATCATCAACTGCATCTTTTGCTTCCATATGTACTTCAGGATAACATGCTCCTGAAACATGGAATCCACCCTTGTCCATAATATATTTTGTTAAATCTGATGCATATGTAAAATCTTTTTTAGGTTCTAAGCCTTCAACTCTGTCACCTCTTAAGGCTAAAATATTGTCTATTCCCTCTTTTTTTAATTCTTCAAGAATCTTATCTATTTCATCCTTTGTGTTATTAATACATGACAAATGAGCTATTGTTTCTAATTTATATTCATTCTTAATTTTTGAGCAAATATCCTTTGTTATAGGATTTGTCACTCCACTTCCACCTGCTCCATAAGTAACACTAATAAAATCAGGTTTCAAATCCGTAAGTTTTTCTATTGTGTCATATACCGTTTCTATTCCACTTTCTTTCTTTGGTGGAAATACCTCAAAAGAAAATATTGTTTTTCCTTCTTCAAATAAATCTGCTATGTTCATTGTTCATTTACCTTTCTGTATTTTATTTGCATGAGCAAAAAAGATTATACCCTAAAATCAGGCACATAATTATTAAGCAGACCACTAAAAAAGTGCTACTTATTATTAACGCTATAGTCATTCCAAGCGCGACCCAAAATAAAGCAAATCCACAAACTTTTCCCATTTTAATTCCTAGTGTTTTTATATAGATATTATATGAAAAAAATTAATAAAAATAACCTATAAACAAGCCATTTTTATTAATTTATTTCTAAAAATCAATTGTAATAATTCTTAATTTTCATTTACTCTTCATCAAATGTATCTGCATCATCATTTTTACTTGTAAATTTATTAACAATATCAGGAACCATATCAATGATTCTCGAGAACCCATCCTGGTCATTTATACTGATAAGTTTTGAAGAACCATCTTTTATAACCAATACGGCACTTGGTGTTATCTTTCCACCAACTCCTCCACCTGCACTTGTGTCTTTTGAAAAAGTACCAACACCCATTCCAAAAGAAACATCAGCCATAGGAAGAATAATTGTATCTCCAACAGTTATTGCTTCACCTACAACAGATTTTGTAGTAATAAATTTTTCCATTGCTCTTAGTAAATCATCTGTGGCTTTTCTATCTTCTGACATATAAATACCTCCTGTCAACTAAACTTATCAATAACGGCATGCACTTCATCTTTCATATAAATCTGTAAAATATAAACACCTACAACTCCTATAGAAAAATGTCCCCACGCTCTGATTATTCCGTTAAATTTCTTGTTTTCAAAATCAGGTTCTATTTGAAAATTATCCATATTAAGCTTTAACGCAGTACATACAACTGCAATAACTCCAAGCATCTTTCCCGTCTTGTCCGGGCTGTCAAATCCAAACTCAAGTTTTCCTCTTATTTTTTTAGGTTTAAGTAACTTTACAATCTGCTTTGTCTTACTTTTAATATAGTTATATGCAGTTTTTACTTCTTCACTCTTTAAATAATCTATTAAATATTTAAATTTTTTTTGATTATTTTTAAATTTGTGTTTTGTGCTTCGAACCTTATGTTTTATTTTACCAAATAGTTTTCTACATTTAAACCATATATTTTTAACAAAATCTATTAACTGCTTTACTTTATAGTCTAAATCACTATTTTCTTCATCGGTTGATGATTCTTCTTTGTTAATATAAGACTGACGTTCATCTACATTTTCTTTATCTAAATTTTTCTGACTGTTTGCCAAAGCTTTTCCCTCAATGTTATCACCCTTAAACTCTTGTCCGGCTTTTATGAAATCATCACTCTCCACAGAATTCATATTTTTATCATTATCTTCTGTTCTGCCACGTTTTTCATATTTTTCGTCATTTTCAAATGTTTCATAAGAATCATCTGCATTTTCATCATTATCATCACTATAAATTTTAAATCCCAAAATTCTCAATGAATACTTCAATTCTTCACTATATTCCATATTAAAATGGAGAAGATGAAAAAGCCATCCTCCATGAATTCTTAAATAACTTTGCTCTTTATTTTTTATTCCTTCAATCTTATATGATGCCGGTAAAATAAACAACAGCGCAACTAAAGCAAGACTCGCCAGCAGAATAATTCCTATTATTTTTAATAAAATTAATAAAATATGTAACATTTTGCTCCTTCTGCTGCAATCAAGTGAAACTATGATTATTTTTCATATATTCTTTCAGTTTAAATTGCCCTGTTGCGCGGAAACAATCCATAATAATCAACTGGGTCATATCATAAGCTTCTTCCTTGCCTTTAGCTATACCATAAATCATAAGTTCCGAATTAAGATATCTCTTTTGTAAGAGCACATATGACGGATAAATGTCAAGGACATCCGTATCATTGAAGGGTGCAGCCAATACATAAATATTAAACTGCATTTTTCCTTCTTTTATTTTAGAGACAATATTATCCTTATCGTCCATCGCTTCATGTCCTATATACAAATCATCGCACCATTTCATATGCACCTCCTATTTATACAATCATCGATGAAATGATTTCTAAGCATCCCTTTTTTTCTGCCATATCAGTACATCCATGTAAACAATTGTATACGAAATCCTGTAATTCACTTATATTGTTGAAAAATACAGGTAATTCACTCAATGTTGCAGACATTATTGACTTCTTTATCAGCCTCTGACTATTAGCGAATTTGTCGACAAATTCTTTGTACAGATTTTCCTTTACCTTTTCTAAATATTCTTCATTTACCTTATCCTTATCCTGTTTTTTGTCAAATTCCACAAATAAACTGTCTGAATTTAACAGAGGAAGTCTTGATACCTTTTCATATGTTTTTTCAAGATTATTTCTGATAATGTCATCTTTATTCTTATCTAATATCTGGTCAACAATATCGTAATTCATTATATTGTGATAAAGTTCTTCCTGTTTGCCTTCTAATTTAACAAACATCGCCTCTAATTCTTCATTTGTCTTATGAGCAAATTTTCCTGTAAACATCAAATTAGTTTCACTGACAACTTCGCTACATATTGCTGTAATGTCATCATTTTCCTGACTCTCTGATGTATATAGCACAAGCAAAACATCATTAATCAATTCCTGCATCATCATATTTGCAGACACATTATCATCAATATAAGCTGTTAACTCTGATAATTTTTCAGAAAATTCATTAACTTCATCTTCTGTTATATTCTTCAAATCATATTTATCTAATTCTTCAAATGTATCATGAATTTCCGGATATAAAAGTTTGTAATCTTCCTTTTCTTCTAAAATAGCACTTGTTCTTATTCTATAAACAAAATCATCTAAACTACTCTTTTCGCCCTGATTATATACATCTAATCCCGAATTTACATATTCAAAAAACTTTGATTTAGTCATTCTGATTGGAAGCTGACCTATAATTTCACATATTTTACTGTTAATTATTGTCGCGTCTTCATCATCGAATATATATTTCATTATTTTTCTTGTAAATTCTTCATCACTATAATTTGCCGGCATATCATAATCGTGATATTTATATTCAACTCTGTTGTACGCAAATTCGTATACATTATACTTATCTACATAATATGTTAAGGCCTGCATTTTTCTAATGATGTTATTACGCATATCCTCAACTACACTTATATCTTCTTCACTCATGTCTGCAATAACTTCATTCATCTTATTTAATTCTAAGACAATATCAGAACTTATTACATCATTTTCATCCTGCTGCATCTGCAAAAAAGTATAGTAGTTAAGCGCAAGTCTGATATATGCAAATTTATTATTTATTTCACTAAATCCATCTGCATATTTTTTTAGATTATCATCTATATTTTTACCCTTAGAAATCTCATTAATTATCTGTCTCATATTTTCCTCCATGACTATTTCATTATGTCACAGAAATCAAATGTAGCAAAATAATCTTTTGGAGTTTCTGCTCTACGAATTAATTTTACGCTTCCATCTTCCTGTAACAATAATTCTGCAGAACGAAGTCTTCCGTTATAATTATATCCCATTGAGAATCCATGAGCTCCTGAATCATGAATTACAAGGAAATCTCCCATATCAATCTTTGGCAATTTTCTGTCTACTGCAAATTTGTCATTATTTTCGCATAATGAACCAACAATATCATATGTATGGTCGCAAGGTTCATTTTCCTTACCCATAACAGTAATATGATGGTAAGCTCCATACATTGCAGGTCTCATCAAGTTAGCAGCACATGCATCTACGCCAATATATTCTTTGTAAATATGCTTTTCATGTACAGCCTTTGTTACAAGTGCACCGTATGGTCCCATCATGAATCTTCCCATTTCAGTATAAATAGCTACATCATCCATTCCTGCAGGTGTAAGCACCTCTTCATATACTTTTCTTACTCCCTCGCCAATAACCATAATATCATTTGGTTCCTGATCCGGTCTGTAAGGTATTCCAACACCACCTGATAAATTGATGAATTTAATGTGTGCTCCTGTCTTTTCTTTTAATTCAACTGCAAGCTCAAAGATTGTCTTGGCAAGTCTTGGATAATATTCATTTGTAACTGTATTACTAGCTAAAAATGCATGAATTCCAAAATTCTTTACGCCTTTTTCTTTTAAAATCTTGTAAGCTTCAATAATCTGTTCGTGAGTCATTCCATATTTAGCATCTCCCGGATTATCCATAATTCCGTTACATGCTTCAAAAACTCCACCCGGATTATATCTGCAACTTACAGTTTCAGGAATGCCTGCTTCTTTTTCCATGAAATCAATCATTGTAATATCATCAAGATTAATAATTCCACCAAGCTTTGCGCAGTATCCAAATTCACCTTCAGGTGTTTCATTTGAAGAGAACATAATCTCATCGTCTCTAAACCCTAATTTGTCAGCAATCATAAGTTCTGTATATGATGAACAGTCAACACCACATCCGACTTCTTTTAACTTCTTTATGATAAATGGATTTGGTTCAGCTTTAACAGCAAAATATTCTCTAAATCCCTTATTCCATGAAAATGCTTCATTAACTTTTCTTGCATTCTCCATAAAACCCTTTTCATCATAAATATGATATGGCGTAGGATAAGTCTTTTCAATTTCCTTAAGTTGTTCAAGTGTTACAAACGGTTTCTTTTCCATTTTTTCAGTCCTCCTAATAATTATCTGCCGTATATATCGGTTAAATATCTAAGTCTCTCAACTTCTTTATCACCAAACTGGTTTTTGGTCATTCTCCAACGCCAGTTAGTTCCCATTGATGATGGCAGATTCATTCTGCCAATATTGCCAACTTTTAAAACATCCTGCATTTGGAATATTACAACATTCGCCACGCTGGCATAGGCGCATGTAAATAATTTATCCACAATATCTTCAATCGAGCCATGTCTACATTCTAAAAATTCTCTTATGTAACCAAGCTCCCAATATTGCAGACCAGTAAAATATCCCATTAATGTATCATTATCATGAGTTCCACCATAAGCCACAGTATTTTTTGTCCAAAAATATGGTAAATGTTCATTCTTTCTGTCTCCATCAAATGCAAACTCCAAAACCTTCATTCCCGGGAATCCACTTTTTTCAAGTACTTCCACTACTTCAGGTATTTTTACGCCTAAATCTTCAGCAATAATTTTCTTGTCTCCTATTGCTTGCGATATAGCTTTTATAAGTTTCATTCCCGGACCTTTTTCCCATTTTCCATTTCTGGCATCCTCATCCTCTGCCGGAATCGTATAATATTTTGTCATTCCAATAAAATGATCAATTCTAACTATATCGTATAGTTTCGCAGAGTGTTCCATTCTTTTTCTCCACCATGAAAAATCATCTTTTTCTAACTTATTCCAATCATATAATGGATTTCCCCATCTCTGGCCCAAATCAGAAAAAGCATCAGGTGGAACTCCTGCAACCTTTTTTGCCTCCAGATTTTCATCCAGTTGAAAAATTTCAGGATGAGACCATACATCTGCTGAATCCATAGCGACATAAATTGGTATGTCTCCTATTATTTCAATTCCTTTTTCGTTGGCATACTCTTTTAGTTTAAACCATTGTTCGAAGAATTTAAACTGTAAAAACCTATAGAAATCCAGTTCATCTGAAAATTCTTCTATCTTTTTATCTAACGCTTCCTGCTTTCTGAATCTTATATCCTCTTCCCAATCCTGCCACGAAGTCGACTCAGCATCATTTTTGCATACACAATACAAGCAGTAATCATCAATCCAAAAATCATTTTCTTTAACAAATTCTTTATATTCTTTCAATGCCTTGTGATTACTATTCTTATAAGCTTCTTTTAAAACAATAAATCTGGAATTATATATCAAACCATAGTCAACATACTGTTCTTCAATGTTCCATCTAAAACTATCTACATATTCTTTTGTAATCAGGCCTTCTTCAATTAGAGTATCCAAATCAATAAAATAAGGATTACCTGCAAACGCAGAAAAAGAAGCGTATGGGCTATCTCCATAACTTGTTGTTCCAAGAGGCAAAACCTGCCAATATTTTTGTCTTGCACCAACTAGTCTGTCGACAAATTCATATGCATCCTTTCCAAAAGAACCTATTCCATAAGGTGACGGAAGGCTGCTAATATGCATCAATATTCCCGCTCCTCTTTCAAATTCTTTTTGAGCCATATATATTTTATTCCTCCATTTTCAATTAACAATGTGTATGTGTAAATAAATGGTCCTGACAGTACTCTTTATTTCCACTACATTTTGAGCAATATCTGAAAGTCAAATTAGGATCATCTAATTCTGTTCTTCCACAGATTGCACATTTATGCTTAGCACCATTTTCATATTTAGGCTGTGTAGCCTGACGTATATTCTTTCGATATTCTCTTTTTCGTTTTATCTGATATGGTGATAATTTATTTCTTGTTTGAAAGAAGAAAATCATAAAATTAAGTAACGATGTAATTACCATCATTCTTGTTACCCATGAGCCTTGAAGTATTTCTACAAAAATGAATGCTCCATATAATACTCCTAACCATTTTACCTTTATAGGAATTATGAAATAAAGCAATACCTCAGCATCAGGATAAGTAGCTGCAAATGCAAGGAAAATTGACATATTAATATAATAGGTACTTACAAAATTACCTATTCCCATACCAATGCCTCTGTATATTACTGCTAAATCCGTTACACTTGTGCCACTATAGCTCATGCCAACTGCATTTAACACTGTCTCATATTCACCTGTTGTGTTACACATTATTATTAAAATTGCATATAAAAGAAATGCACCTATAATCGTAAATAGCATTCCTGAAAAAATGTATACGTTATATCGATACTTTCCCCATGTATATTCAAGATTGTTTCCTACTGAATAATAAAAGAAAAGCATAATTATAGTAAACAGTCCTAATGTCTCAGGCATTGTAACTACCCATGTTACAATTCTCCAAATCTGTCCATGTAATATTAAATATGGATCAAATGTAATATATTCATATAAATCCGGGAACAAATAATAAATTGCATAACCTATGGCATATCCGATTACTAAATATAGGGATAAATTGCTAATTGCGTATCTGCTGAATTTTCTTTCAAAGTTTGATTGTTTCATAGAAATCTCCTATTCTAAAATCTTATACAAGTATAATTTTATTAGTATCTTTTGTCAAACATACAATACATTTTTTACATATCTTTTTTGGCACATTCAAATGTTACACCCTGATTGTTAAATTTTAATTAAAAAATCAGGACATTTTTAAAAACAATTCACAAATTTGTTACTCTTATGTACTTATTTATATGTTGTTATTTGTCGCAAATTATAATATAATGTATAACGTTTATGGATTTTTATAACTTAAGAGGAAGGTAAACAACAATGAATGATAAAGCATATTACAGCCTTGGTATTGACATTGGCTCAACAACTGTAAAAATTGCAATTTTAAATAATGATAATGAAATTATGTTTGCTGACTATGAGCGTCACTATGCAAATATTCAGGAAACTTTAGCCGGATTATTAAAAAAGGCTAAAGAAAAATTAGGTGACATTACCTTATCACCTATGATTACAGGTTCAGGCGGACTTACTTTGTCAAAGCACTTAGGAGTTCCATTTGTTCAGGAGGTTGTAGCTGTTTCTACAGCATTAAATGATTATGCACCTCAGACAGATGTTGCAATTGAACTTGGTGGCGAAGATGCAAAAATAATTTATTTTACAAATGGAATTGAACAGCGTATGAACGGTATCTGTGCCGGTGGTACAGGTTCTTTCATTGACCAGATGGCTTCTCTTCTTCAGACTGATGCCAGTGGTTTAAATGAATACGCTGCTAATTATCAGGCAATTTATCCAATTGCCGCACGTTGTGGTGTATTTGCCAAAACAGATATTCAGCCATTAATTAACGAAGGTGCTACAAAAGAGGATTTAGCTGCTTCTATTTTCCAAGCAGTTGTAAACCAGACCATTTCGGGTTTGGCATGCGGAAAACCTATTCGTGGTACAGTTGCATTTTTAGGAGGGCCTCTTCACTTCCTTCCTGAATTAAAAAATGCGTTTATAAGAACATTAAATCTTGATGATGAACATATTGTTGCACCTGAGCATTCACACTTATTTGCTGCTACAGGTTCCGCAATGAATCATGATCCAAAAGTTTTAGTAAATATAACAGATTTGTATAATCGTCTTTCTAAAGGAATTAAGATGGATATGGAAATCAAACGTATGGAACCTTTATTTAAAAATGAAGCTGAATATACTGAATTTACTGTAAGACACAACAAAGATACAGTAAAGAAAGGTGATTTAAGCACTTATTCAGGAAAATGTTTCTTAGGTATAGATTCAGGTTCTACTACTACTAAGGCAGCTGTTGTCGGAGAAGATGGAACTTTATTATATTCATTCTACAGCAGTAACAATGGAAATCCTTTGGCAACTATTATTGGTGCAATTAAAGATATTTACTCTAAATTGCCTAAAGATGCTGAAATTGTACGTTCTTGTTCTACAGGATACGGTGAGGCTTTAATTAAAGCGGCTTTAATGCTTGATGAAGGTGAAGTTGAAACTGTTGCACATTATTATGCAGCTGCATTCTTTGAACCTGACGTTGACTGTATTCTTGATATCGGCGGTCAGGACATGAAATGTATTAAGATAAAGAATCAGACTGTAGACAGCGTCCAGTTAAATGAAGCCTGCTCATCAGGTTGTGGTTCTTTCATTGAAACATTTGCTAAATCGCTTAATTACTCAGTTGTCGATTTTGCTAAAGAAGCTTTATTTGCAAAGAATCCTACAGACCTTGGTACACGTTGTACAGTATTTATGAATTCAAATGTAAAGCAGGCACAAAAAGAAGGTGCAAGCGTTGCAGATATTTCTGCCGGACTTGCTTATTCTGTTATTAAGAATGCTTTATATAAAGTTATTAAAATTACAGACCCTAAAGACCTTGGGGAAAAAGTTGTTGTTCAGGGTGGAACATTTTACAATGATGCTGTTTTAAGAAGTTTTGAAAAAATATCAGGATGTGAAGCTATCCGTCCTGACATTGCAGGTATTATGGGTGCATTTGGTGCTGCCCTTATTGCAAGAGAACGTTATCACGGCGAAGCAACAACAATGCTTTCTATCGATGCAATTAACAAATTTGATTACACAACAACAATGACACGATGCAAAGGTTGTACAAACAACTGTATGCTTACTATAAATAAATTTATTGACGGACGACGTTTCATAAGCGGAAACCGTTGCGAAAAAGGTCTTGGAAAAGAGAAAAATAAAGATAACATTCCTAACTTATTTGAATATAAATTCCACAGAATGTTTGATTACGAACCATTGTCTGAGGAAAATGCTAAACGAGGAACTGTAGGAATTCCACGTGTACTTAATATGTATGAGAATTTTCCATTCTGGGCTACTTTCTTTAAAAGATTAGGATACAGAGTTGTTCTCTCACCTGAGTCTTCAAGAAAAATATATGAATTAGGTATTGAATCAATTCCTAGTGAATCAGAATGTTATCCTGCAAAGATTGCTCACGGTCATGTTACCTGGTTAATCAGAAACGGTATTGATTTTATTTTCTATCCGTGTATACCATACGAAAGAAATGAAACACCGGATGCTAATAACCACTACAACTGCCCTATTGTTACATCTTATGCAGAAAATATAAAAAATAACGTTGAAGAATTAAACGATAATTCTATCAAATTTATGAATCCGTTTATGGCTTTAACAAATGAGGGAACTATTACAAGCCGACTTGTTGAAGAATTTTCAAAAGAATTTGATATTCCTAAAGCCGAAATTACTCAGGCTGCACATGCTGCATGGGTAGAATTATTAGCTTCAAGAGATGACATTCGCAAAAAAGGCGAAGAGACATTAGCATATATAAAGGAACATAATCTTCACGGTATCGTACTTGCAGGTCGTCCATACCATGTTGACCCTGAAATCAACCACGGTATTCCTGAAATGATTAACAGTTATGGTCTTGCCGTTTTAACAGAAGATTCTATTTCACATTTAGCTCCCGTTGAAAGACCTTTGATTGTATCTGACCAGTGGATGTACCATTCAAGACTTTATGCAGCTGCTAACTATGTAAAAACAAGAGATGATCTTGATTTAGTTCAGCTCAATTCATTTGGATGTGGTCTTGATGCCGTTACGACTGACTGCGTAAATGATATTTTAACTAAATCAGGAAAGATTTACACTGTTCTTAAAATCGATGAAGTTAATAACTTAGGCGCTGCAAGAATCAGAATACGTTCTCTTCTTTCAGCCATTAGAATAAGAAAAGAAAGAAATTATCAAAGAGACATCAAGCCATCTTCAATCAAAAAGGTTGAATTTACAAAGCAGATGTTTGATGAAAAATATACAATACTTACACCTCAGATGAGTCCAATTCACTTTAAGATGCTTCAATCTGCAATGAATTCATGTGGATACAACTTTGAAGTTCTTCCAAGTGAACAATCATGCATTGATATGGGTCTTAAGTATGTTAACAATGATGCCTGCTACCCTTCACTTATTGTTGTAGGTCAGATTATGGAAGCATTATTATCTGGAAAATATGATTTACACAAAGTGGCTGTTGTTATTACTCAGACAGGTGGCGGATGTCGTGCTACTAACTATATCGGATTTATCAGACGTGCATTAGAGAAAGCCGGATTAGAATACATTCCTGTTCTTTCCCTTAGTTTATCCGGTATTGAAAAGAACAGTGGATTTAAGATTACTCCTAAATTTGCAGTTAAGGCAGTTCAGGCAGCAATGTACGGCGATTTATTTATGAGAGTTGTATACAGAACAAGACCTTATGAAGTAAATCACGGCGAAACAGATGCACTTCATAAAAAATGGGAAGATAAATTATGTGCTGAACTTGCAGATAATAAATTTGGAATGAAACGATATAAAAATAATCTTCGCAAGATTGTTGAAGAATTTGATGCTATTCCTGTAAAAGATATTAAAAAACCACGTGTTGGTATAGTAGGTGAAATTCTTGTTAAATTCTCTCCTACTGCTAACAATGACCTTGTAAACTTATTGGAATCTGAAGGTGCTGAAGCCGTTATGCCTGACCTTGTAGACTTCTTCTTATATGGATTTAGAAACTCTACATTTAAGGCCGAAAAATTAGGTTTTAAAAAATCATCAGTAATTCTAAGTACCATTGGAATAAAAGCTATAGAATACTTCAGAAAAACAGCTAAGGAGGCTTTAATAAAGAGCAAACACTTCACTCCTACAAGCGATATTTGGGAAATGTCAGAAATGGCTGAGGAAGTTGTTTCAATTGGTAACCAGACCGGTGAAGGATGGTTCCTTACAGGTGAAATGCTCCACTTAATAAAAGATGGAGTTCCAAACATAGTTTGTACACAGCCTTTCGCCTGCCTTCCTAACCACATTGTTGGAAAGGGTGTTATCAAAAAGCTTCGTGCAATGCACCCTGAAGCAAATATTGTAGCTGTTGACTATGATCCCGGTGCAAGTGAAGTTAACCAGTTAAATAGAATTAAACTTATGCTTGCAACTGCAAATAAAAGATTAAAAGAAAAGCAAAATTAAAACATATACCATTTGGTACATTACACAAAACAAGGCATAGGTTCGAAATGAACCCATGCCTTGTTTTGTGATATTCTATCTAATTTATTATATGTCTTATATCTTAATCTAACAGACTCCACTGGCTTACATCCCACACATCTGTTACCCAATCCTCATAAAAATCAGGTTCATGACATACCATAAGTATGCTTCCCTTGTATTCTGTAAGCGCTCTTTTTAATTCTGCCTTAGCATCTACATCCAAATGATTTGTAGGTTCGTCAAGAACCAAAAGATTTGTTTCTCTGTTAATTAATTTGCAAAGACGGACTTTTGCCTGCTCTCCTCCGCTTAACACTCTTATCTGACTTTCAATATGATTTGTAGTAAGTCCACATTTAGCCAACGCGCTTCTTACTTCATATTGGTTAAATGAAGGGAATTCATCCCAGATTTCCTCAAGGCATGTAGAACGGTTTTCTTCCTTTATTTCCTGTTCAAAATAGCCTATTTGCAGATAATCTCCCAATTCAACTTTTCCATCTATAGGTTTAATTTCTCCTAAAATACTTCTTAAAAGAGTTGTTTTTCCAATACCATTTGTTCCTATTACTGCAATTTTCTGTCCTCTTTCCATAGACAAATTAAGTGGCACAGATAATGGCTTATCATATCCGATTACCAGATTCATTGTGTCTATTATAAATTTGCCGGGCGTCCTTGCTTCCTTAAATCTAAATTCCGGTTTTGGTTTTTCTCCTGCAAGTTCAATTAAATCCATATTATCAAGTTTTTTCTGCCTTGACATTGCCATGTTTCTTGTTGAAACTCTAGCTTTATTTCTTGCCACAAAATCCTTTAAATCAGCAATTTCTTTTTGCTGTCTGTTATATGCAGCCTCAAGTTGTGCCTGTTTTACGGCGTGTACTTCTTTAAACTTATCGTAATCGCCTACATATCTGTCCAGTTTTTGATTTTCCATATTATAAATCAAATTAATAACACTATTTAAAAACGGTATATCATGTGATATTAAAATAAAAGCATTCTCATAATCCTGTAAATATCTCTTTAACCATTCAATATGTTCGGCATCCAAATAGTTTGTCGGTTCATCAAGCAATAAAATGTCAGGCTTTTCTAACAATAGTTTTGCAAGCAATACCTTTGTTCTCTGACCACCACTTAAATCATTTACATCTTTATCAAGTCCTAAATCTGTTAATCCAAATGCCCTTGCTATTTCTTCTACCTTTGAATCTATCAGATAAAAATCATGCATTGTAAGCATATCCTGAATAACGGCAAGTTCATCCATATATATTTCAAGTTGCTTCTCATCCGCATCACCCATTTTATTGCAAATGTCATTCATGTTTTCTTCCATTTCAAACAGGAAGTCAAATGCCGATTTTAAAACATCCTCTATTGTCATTCCTTTTTCTAAAACGATATGCTGGTCTAAATATCCTACTCTGACATTTTTAGCCCATTCAACTCTACCTTCGTCAGGTTGCAATTTACCTGTTATTATATTCATAAACGTTGACTTACCTTCACCATTTGCTCCAACAAGTCCTATATGTTCACCTTTTAATAATCTAAATGATACATCATCAAAAATTGCTCTATCGCCAAAACCATGTGTTAAATGTTCTACATTTAATATGCTCATATTTTTCCTTTCATCTTAGGTAAATTAAATATTTTCTATTTGCCAGTCTATTGGTTCTATTCCATTTGCCTTTAGGAATGCATTTGCTTTGCTAAAATGCTTGCATCCGAAAAATCCTCTATATGCTGAAAGTGGACTTGGATGTGGACATTTTAATACAAGATGTTTTGGATTAGTTAACATCTTAGCTTTCTTTTGTGCAGGCGAACCCCACAAAAATATTACTATTGGCCTGTCCTGTGCATTTACGGCTTCTATAACCGCATCCGTAAATTGCTCCCAGCCATGTCCCTGATGTGAATTTGCCTGATGAGCTCTAACTGTTAATACTGTGTTAAGCAATAACACTCCCTGATCTGCCCATTTTTTCAAATATCCGTTATTTGGTATATAACATCCCAAATCATCATGCAATTCTTTATAAATATTTTGAAGCGATGGTGGTATGTCATTTCCCGGCAATACTGAAAAGCTTAATCCATGCGCCTGATTTACATTATGATATGGGTCCTGCCCAAGCAGCAATACTTTTACATCCTTAAGTGGTGTAAAATGAAATGCATTAAATATATCTTCTGCCGGAGGATATACTATTGTTTTACTGTATTCATCTTTAACAAAACTATATAATTCTTTGTAGTATGGTTTAGAAAATTCAGGCTGTATTGCTTCTAACCAATCATTTGTTATCATTCCCATTTATTTAACCTCTGTCAAATATTGTTACCAACTATTTCTTCTACGAACTGCGGATCATTATAAACTTTTATTGCACTTTTCTCGATTCTGATTTTAAATTCAGTATCTGTTAGCATTTCTCCGTCAACATTACATGTTACAGGAATATCTGACTGAATTTTTAATCCTTTGTCTGTGTATCTTACCACTCTCTTTGACTTTTCATGTCTTCCGTTTTTTAATTTTAATAAAAGTCCCGGTATTAATATTTTAGGCATTTTATCAACCATATATATTTCAAAGTATCCGTCATCTATTAATGCATGTGGTGCAATTCTGTGTCCTCCACCATAATACTGTCCATTACATACAGTAACTATTGTGTATTCGCCTTTTTTAGACTGTTCACCAAATATTGTAGTTAATTCTTTAAATTTATATTTAAAATACGAATAAATTATGCTACATGTATATCTTTGACCTACAGGTATCCACTTCTTTTGTCTGATTACACTTATGTTATTTGCTATATCAGCATCTAAGCCTATACATGCAATATTTATAAAATACTTGTCATTGATAATTCCTAAGTCACATCTGTGTTCGCCTTTTCCAAGTGCAGACAATGTTCTGTAAAAATCATTTCCACTTCCTGCCGGTATAACACCTACTGTCATATGTTTCTTAACAACACCATTTATTATTTCATTTAAATTTCCATCTCCGCCTACTGAGAACACAATGCATTCTTCATCATTAGGAATGCTTTCTGCCACTTTTCTGGCTTTACCAAATCCATCAGTGTAATGAATTTCGTATTTTATGTCTCTAAGTCTGCACGCTTTATCTATTCTTTCAATAAACCCTTCTTTATCATTGGCAAATCTGCCACTTTCAGGATTGATTATAAAATAATATTTCATTTTAATCTCTCGCTCTATATAATAATCTATATTGCCTTAACTTTAAATTAAGGCTATTTTCTGGAAAATTCTATGTACTGAATCTTAATTCGTTTTTCCAATTATATTCTAACCTGAACACCTTTTTCTTTAAGGTAATGTTTAAGGTCATTTATTTCTAATTCTTTGTAGTGAAATAATGATGCTGCCAATGCTGCATCAGCCTTTCCTTCTGTCAATGCATCATAAAAATGCTCTTTTTTACCTGCTCCACCTGATGCAATTACAGGTATTGATACATTTTCAGATATGATTCTTGTAAGTTCTACATCATATCCCTGTTTAACTCCGTCACAATCCATACTTGTAAGAAGAATTTCCCCTGCACCTAATTTATCTACTTTACGTGCCCATTCCACAGCGTCTATTCCAACATCTACTCTTCCACCATTTTTGTAAATATTCCAGCCCGAGTCGTGTGCTCTTCTTTTTGCATCTATAGCAACAACTACACACTGGCTTCCAAATTTATCTGCGGCATCACTTATAAGTCTTGGATTCATAATAGCCGATGAGTTTATTGATATCTTATCGGCTCCCTCTCTAAGTAACGTTTTGAAATCATCTACTGTTCTGATTCCGCCTCCAACCGTAAATGGTATAAAAACCTGCTCAGCTACTCTTCTTACCATATCTACAACTGTATTTCTATTGTCAGATGATGCTGTAATATCAAGGAACACCAATTCATCTGCTCCCGCCTTATTGTATGCCTTTGCTACCTCTACAGGGTCGCCTGCATCACGCAAATTTACAAAATTTACTCCTTTTACAACTCGGTTATTATTAACATCCAAACAAGGTATAATTCTCTTTGTGTGCATATTTTCCTCCTAATATAAAATACGACAAAATCGAGTAGGAATTTTCCTACTCGAAAAAATTTAATTTATCTCTGCAAAATTTTTCAATATTTTCAGTCCTATATCTCCACTCTTTTCCGGATGGAACTGACATGCAAATACATTTTCTTTCTCAACGGACGCATGTATATGTACACCATACTCAGTAGTTGCTGTTACGATGTTTTCGTCATCTGCTTTCAAATAATAAGAGTGAACAAAATAAACATATGCTTTCTCATCTATTCCTTTAAATAATCTTCCATTATTATGAAAATCTAACGAATTCCATCCAATATGTGGAACTTTCAAACCTTCACCTTCAGGTATCTTTATAATCTTGCCCGGTAGAATTCCAAGTCCATTTACTCCCGGTGTTTCATCACTTTCTTCAAATAATAACTGTAAGCCTAAACATATTCCAAGAAATGGTATGTTTCGTGACACAACTTCCTTCACAGTATCAACTAAATCATACTTATTAAGCTTTTCCATAGCGTCACCAAATGAGCCTACGCCCGGAAGTACAACTTTGTCTGCACCTAAAATTACATCCTTGTCTCGTGTTAGTATCGTTTCTTCTCCCAGAAATTGAAACGCCTTCTCAACACTTCTAATATTTCCTGCATCATAGTCAATTATTGCTATCATATTCCAGTCCTTCCTCTGAAGCTTTTCCATCTAATTCAAACCAGAATTCAACACCATCCTCATGGTTAAATACTCCGCATTTTTTATTCATACTGTCAGCAATCGCCTTAACAATAGAAAGTCCAATGCCATTTCCACCATATTCTCTGGTTCTTGCCTTATCTACTTTATAGAATTTAATCCAAACATTTTCCAATTCATTTTCAGGAATCTGTTTACCGGTATTGAAGACTGACATTCTTACTATACCATCTTTTTCTACAATTTTCATCTCAATTATTCTTTTTCCGTCAATATGGTTAAATGCGTTACTTACATAGTTTGTAATTACTTCCTCAATTTGAAATTCATCAGCCCAAACATATACAGGTTCTTTATTTTCAAATATTATTTTAACATTCTCCTGCTCCGCTCTTAACTGAACGGATTTAATAATGCCTTCCATGACATCAACAAGATTAAATCTTTCGATATTTACCTGTTTATTTCCAAATTCAATCTGTGTAAGTGCCAGCAGTTTTTTAACCATTTTGTTCATTTTATCTGACTCATCAATAATTACATCACAATAAAATTCCATACTTTCAGGGTCGTCATTAATATTATCCTTTAAACCTTCTGCATATCCCTGAATAAGAGCAATCGGTGTTTTTAATTCATGAGATACATTTGAAATAAAATCTTTTCTCATCTCATCAATTTCAATCTTTTGCTCGATATCTTTTTGCAATTCTATATTTGCCTTTTTAAGTTCAAGGATTGTCCCTTCCAATTTAGCTGACAACTCATTCATACTATTTCCAAGAACGCCTATTTCATCTTTATGTTTTCCTGTATATTTAGCATCAAAATCCAAATTTGACATTCTTGTTGAAATTGTTGCAAGTTCAAGTATCGGGTCCGTATATCTTCTCGTTACTATAATCATCATAATAGTCATTACAACAGTCATAGATATAAGAAGAATCAAATAGAATTTATTTGTAATATTAAGAGTCTCCCTCATATTTTGGACTGATACCCTGATTACAAAATAATAGCCTGAATCTAATGTCCCAAACAATTCATAATATTCCTGATCAGACAATAAATCTCTGGCTCTTTGCATCGTATAATTGTCATTCTTTTCTATAATAGTTCTTTCTCTTTCGGCTCCAAATGCCGCACCATATATCATTTCCTGCCAACGTCTTTGTAATGTCTTTCCTGCACCATATTCATATATTGTGTTTCCGGAACTGTCTATCATAATTATTGTTACGCCGGCATTTTCACACTCATCATTTAGCGCCTGTACGTTGTCGCTTTCAGATAAATCCTTATCTTCTTTTACAACTTGAGCCATCTTATTATATACATCAACAATAACGTCTTTTTTATGTGAAATATAATATTTTTCAATAAAAGCTGTTCCAAATGTTGATGCAAGCGCAATAGCTACTGTCATAATTACAATGATTAATATTGGCAGTTTATACTTAATTGAATGTTTCATTAGTTTACCTCAAATTTATATCCCATACCCCAAACAGTCTTTATGTAATCACCACAGTCACCTAATTTACTTCTAAGTTTCTTGACATGTGTATCTATTGTTCTGGCATCTCCAAAGTAATCATAATTCCATACATTATTTAAAATATTTTCTCTTGAAAGAGCAATTCCTTTATTTTCAATAAAATATGTCAACAATTCAAATTCTTTAAAGCTTAGTTCAATTTCCTTATCTTTAACATTAACAATATGAGCAGCCTTATCTATCTTAATATCTCCTGCTTCTATTGTCATATCAGCGCCAATTTTATTAGCACGTCGTAAAATTGCATCAACTCTTGCAACTAATATTTTAGGACTGAAAGGTTTTGATATGTATTCATCAACTCCAAGTTCAAATCCTTTAAGTTCATCATTTTCCTCACTTTTTGCTGTAAGCATTATGATTGGGACTTTTGAAAATTTTCTTATTTCCTTACATACTTCCCAACCGTCCATTTTAGGCATCATAACGTCAAGAATTATCAATGAAATGTCTTTGTTTCCAAAGAATACCTCAATTGCTTCTTCGCCGTCTCCTGCTTCTAATACCTTATATTGTTTCTTTACAAGGAAATCCTTAACAAGTTTTCTCATTCTTGATTCATCATCTACAACTAAAATCTTTAATTCATCCATTTATGTGTACCTCCGCAGCACTAATATTTCATATAGAAATAACATTTCAACTTCTATAATGTAAAATATAACACAAAATATGTGATGATTTTATGAAATATAGTTATTTTTCTGCTTCTGCCTGCTCAATTTGCTGAATTTTTGTTTCTAATGCTGAAAGTGCATGCGAAACGTCTTCATATCCACTGTATTCAGCTCCATTATAAGAATATGTTCTATATCTGTCGTTATCTCTCTTATATGAGTTTACGACTTTATTATATTCTTTCTCTGTTACTTCATTATCGTTTATTAGATATTTTTTTGTATTTCCTGAGTTGTCAGTTACAAGTCTTGAAATAACTTTCAACTTTTCATCCTTGTATTGGCATACAACAATTTGTGTATTCCCAATTATATTATTAACAAGCGTAACTGTTCCATCCTGATTATATGTCATAGACTGAAATGCTTTAGTATGGGCAATTTTACCTTTTTTATTCAAATAATAAAGTTTCATTTCGCGGCTTTCCTTACTCCACACAAGCATACATGGATAATAATTATTTCCTATTTTTGCGAACTCAACATTTTGATTTGGGTCTTTGCTTTGCAATTTATACAAAGTTTTTTCGTATTTTTCATATAGTTCTTTCTGTTTATCCTGTACTACTTCATTTACTACTTCTTTATAATCTGTATATATTTCCATTTGTGTAATATCTTTGTCATCTGATGTAAATGAAACATAGAGTATTCTGTCATCTGCAACTTTAGTAAATACAACACTTCTTTTTTCATCAAGTCTTCCATCATAATTAACATCCCATCCCATTTTTTCAACTACAGGATCCATGTAATAATTAATCTCATCCCCTAAAGAGTATCCAAGCACTGAAATTTCATCATTATCAGTTACAATAATTTGAAAATCAGGATAGTTATAGTCATGAAGTTTCTGACTTGAACCTTTAATTACATTTATTTCGATGCCATTTCCTTTCCAATGTTGCTCTACATTTCCTTTTTCACTATCAGATTCTTTCATATTAAAATAATAAGCTACTCTTTTTAATTCATCTATGTATTCTAGCAAATCAACCTTGTCATCTTTTGTTTCCAATGGCTCTTCTGTTTCCTGAATTGTAGTTACTTCCTCTTTTGTACTCTTTTCTTCTCCTTCCGTTTTTCCACATCCAAAAGTCATAGTAGCTACAATGCTAAAAATCATTAATAATGCTAATCTTCTCATAATCCCTCCTGCTACAGCGTAACTATTATTTTTATTTCTTACCTATTAAATAGGCATACTTATTTACGATACGCCTATAATACAATAATTTGTTTAAAAAGAAAATATTATTTTTGTCGTAAATTTTATTAATTTTTAATAACAATTTTGTTACTTTATATAATTTGTTGTCATTTATTGTGTTTCTTCTATGTTTACAACCTTTACATTCACGTTAATATATGGTAAAAATATCTTTGGTTTTTTATATATTTGAGGGGACAAAAAAGAAAAATAAAAATAGAGGTAACAAAAATGATTAGTACAAGAGAAGCAACTGAACGTTATTCAAAAGTAGGTGTTGTCAAAGGTAATTTACCTACATTAAAAATGTTGGTATTAGGAATTATAGCCGGATTCTTTATTTCCATAGCCGGAACCGGTGCTGCCACTGCATCATGTTCTTTAGAAAATACAGCTATAGCAAGATTGATAAATGCATGTATCTTCCCTGCCGGTTTAGCAATGGTAGTTTTAAACGGAAGTGAGTTATTTACAGGTAACAACCTTATGATTATTTCTGTTCTTGAGAAAAAACTTTCTGTAGCGAAAATGCTTAAGAACTGGGTTGTTGTTTATATCGGAAGTTTTATAGGAAGTGTTGTATTTACATTTTTATGCACATACGGTCATGTTTATACTTTATTTAATGGACAATTAGCAACAAATCTTTTAAGTACTGCTGTATCTAAATGCAATATTTCATTTACTGATGCCATTATTAAAGGTATTTTTTGTAATATTTTAGTATGTGTTGCAGTATTTATGACATTTATGGCCGAATCTGCTGCAAGCAAAATTATATGTTTATTCTTCCCTATTATCGTTTTCGTTATTTGTGCTTTTGAACATAGCGTTGCAAATATGAGTTATATAAGTGGTGGTTTATTCATTAATCAGATGTATGGAAATTACGGATTAGATGTAACAGGTCTTAGTTGGTGGAACTTCATCGTTAAAAATTTATTGCCTGTAACTATCGGTAATATCATTGGTGGTGTTGGAATTGGTGTTTTATATTGGTATTCTAACTTATATACACCAAAGCAAAAATAGCCAATATTTCCAATTGACTATATTTAAAATATGATTTAAAATATAAGACCAAGGTAGACTTTTACCTACCCCCAGTAAGGGCTAGTACTGGTTTCGACAGGGGTTTTGAAGTTGGAGAAGCTATCCGTAGATGATGCGTTAAATCATACAATTAAAATTAAACGCTGAAGATAATTTAGCTTACGCTGCCTAATTAATGGCAGCTGTCAATACAAGGTTGCCTGCGGCCCTGATATTGGCATCGACTTTAGCAGGAAACTCTGATTGCTAAGCTTTGCGCTTTCAGTGATTTTATGAAGCTACCAAGAGCAAAACGGTGTTAGTTCCGGTTTGTTTAAGGGAATGTTAAATAACTGACTATGATAGAAGAAGTACAATGGAGAGGCTTTTGGACACGGGTTCAACTCCCGTCTAGTCCACTAGTTTTCATAAGGAGAGGCTAAACGAAGACGGAATGACTCCTTATGTAAATAATAAAAATAACGGCACTGTATGTTACAATATTAATATACAGTGCTGTTATTTTTATGGTATAATGTGGATATGAATTTAACAAATCGGATTTTATCCACGAAAGGAAGATTAAAATGAAAATAGATAATAACCAATGGAAATGGACAAGAAAACCTAAAGATTTTACTATCTCTGAAGATAAAATTGAAGTAATAACAAATCCACATACAGATTTATGGCAGCGTACTTACTACCATTTTAGAAATGATAATGCTCCCGTTCTTCAGATTAAGACTTCCAAAAAGATGTTTTCTTTTATTGTAAAGACAGAATTTGAAACTAAGGTACGCTTTGACCAGTGTGGTGTTGTTATGTATCTCGATAGTGAAAACTGGTTGAAAGGTTCTATTGAATATGAAAATGAAAAGTTTCAGCATCTTGGAAGCGTTGTAACGAATAAAGGATATTCAGATTGGGCTACAACAGAAATTGATGCTGGAATTAAATCTATGTGGTATAGATTCAGTAGACGTGAAGACGATTACTGCATTGAATGCTCAGAAGATGGCATTAATTATAAGCAGATGCGAATCTGTCATATGTATAAAGCAACTGATGAAATCCAGTTTGGAATTTATGCATGTAGTCCTGAAGATTCTTCATTTAAAGCAACATTTACAAATATGGAAATAACAGAATGTAAGTGGATAGCACACGATGGTCAGGCACCTGATGCTGAGTAAAACTTTCAATTTGTAGAAAAGAGATAGATAATTTTGCACAATTATTCTTTTGTATATATAATTAGCAAGTTAAACAATCAGAACCACGCCTAAAAGACGTGGTTCTGATTTAAAATTTAAATATAACTATTTCATTCTAATTACAACAAATTCCTGTGGTGTATCATTTGAATTTGAACTCGCCATACTATCAACAAGTTCTTTTTTGCATACTTCTCCTCTTCCCTAATCTGCTGGAAATACAACCCCCTGTTGCCTTCTTGCTTCATCCATAACTTTAACACACATATGTGAATATTTAATATGTTCGTCTGTAAATTTTCCAATTTCAATAAGTCGTGCCCACTCTTTTGCTTCAAATACAAGATTATTTTCACATTCAGGCACTTTAATTATCTTTTCCGTATTATCATTAAAAATAACTTTTACTTTTCTCGGGTTAGGTATGTCCTCAATAATAATTGCTCCTTTTTCTCCCTGAATCTGACTAGGTATCTTTGAATTTGTTATCTTTGAATACAATACTTCTGCCAACATTTCAGGATATTTTGCAATTATTGTTCCCTGTCCATCAATACTATCAGGTAATATTTGTGCCATTGCCATTATTTCCTGTGGCATACCAAATAATTTTACAAGCGGATGCACACAATATACACCTATATCCGTTAATGCTCCATTTGAAAATTCCTTACGAAATGCATTTTCAAATATTCCCTGCTTATATTTATCGTATCTTGATGAATATTGACAATATTGAAAGCTTACTCTTCTAACAGGCTTAACAAGTTCTATTGCTTCTTTTATAGCAAAAAATCCCGGGTCAATTACATTTCTCATTGCTTCCATTATTACTACATTATGCTTTATTGCCAAATTTATTAATTCTTCTAATTCTTTTTGATTGCTTGTAATTGTCTTTTCAATCATTACATGTTTTCCATTTTCAATCAAAAGTTTAGCCTGTTCATAATGTAAGCTATTAGGGCTTGCAATATATACTGCATGAATTTCATCACATTTAGCAAGCTTATTCAAATCCGTAAACACCATTTTCCCATTATGCTTTTTGCTAAATGCTTCTCCTTTTTCCTTATCTCTTGAATATGTTGCCACATAGCATAAGTTATCACATTGTTCTACCGCCTCTAAAAACCAATCAACTACAAAATTTGTTCCTATCGTTGCAAAATTTATCATTCACTTTCCTCCTTTTAATATGTATTGTTTCCTACCTTTGATTAACTGATATTGGTTGGAATAGTATATATAAAACAATTTCTTTTTCCAACTATATTTTTAATCTTTCCTATCATTCATATAGTTAATTTTACATTACTTTTATGTTTTTTCAAACACATTTTATTATTCGCTATCATTTTTTATTATTTTTTATTATTTGTTATTATATGTTACTTATAAATGACGAAGTCATATTCCCTGACTTTGATGCTCATATCTTAAGACAATTTTAATTTTTTATAAATGAAAAACATTTTTTAGTTTGATATAATAAATTCACAAAACAAATTGGAGGTTATTTTTTATGAAGAAATTTTTAAAGAAGACAAATCGTGGAATTATATTGTCTGCTATTTGTCTTGTTATTCTTGTAATCTATGTTTCTGTCGATTACATAACATTCTCAACTCAAAAAGATACTATTAGACAAACAACTGAAAATTATATAAACGATGTTTTAAAAACAAACTCTGAATCAGTTGATTTAAATAAACATCGCGAACTTATTACAGACATATTAAATAATTATTGGACAGATAAACATTATTCATCAAGTGGTTCTACTATCTCAGGCATGAAAGCAACTTTAGATTCCACTCTTGACGCTGACAATTCTTTATTTGATATAAAAGATGCATCAGGTTCAGTTCAGTCAGTTAAGATTTCAAAAGCCGGTCCTAAAATTGCCAGTGCAAATATAAAATACACAGTAGATATCGTTGGAAAAGAAACATCTACAGTATTTACACCGGGTACTATTTGTACACTTAGCGATTACAATAATGATTATTACGATGATGGTTCTGAAGATTCACAAGATTCCAACAACGCCTCAACTAATGATTATTATAAAGTAAACTGCACTTGCGAAGGTACTATTTACTACACTTATGAATCAGGCAAATGGAAAATAAGTACCTGGGACAGTTATGTTACAGACTCAAACTGCACAAAACTTGACGATAAGGAGGATTAACATGAGTACAGCATTGGAAATTAAGAATATAGAAAAAAAATTTGGTTCCAGAACTGTTTTAAACAAAGTATCATTTGAAACAAAAACAGGTGAAGTATTCGGTCTTCTTGGTCCAAACGGAGCCGGTAAAACAACTTTAATTAAAATGATTACAGGTTTACTCAATATAGATGATGGTGAAATTTTAATCAACGGAAAAAGTCTTGAGCATGACTTTGAAGCTGCCATGGAAAATATCGGAGCTATCGTTGAAAATCCTGAATTTTATAAATATATGACCGGTAAGCAAAATATTTTACAATATGCACGTTTACACAAGTCAGTGACTATGGAAAGAGTTAACGAAGTAATAGAGCTTGTCGGTTTATCAAATCGTATAAACGAAAAAGTAGGCAAATATTCTCTAGGTATGAGACAGCGTTTAGGACTTGCTATTACATTATTGCATAATCCTAAAGTGTTAATTTTAGATGAGCCTACCAATGGTCTTGACCCCGCAGGAATTAAACAGTTACGTGATATTTTAACAAATATGGCTCACAAAGAAGATGTTTGCGTTTTAGTATCAAGTCATCTTATGAGCGAAATGGAATTAATGTGCGACAGAGTAGCTATTTTGTCAAATGGAAATATTTTAAGTGTTGATACGATGGAAAATATGCTTCACGATGTATCTGGTAAGGATGTAACTTACAATTTTGAAGTATCAGACAGTAATTCTGCTATTACCGCCATTACAGAATATAACCCTGATATTATAAATTCAATAACAAGCGATACTACATTTGAATTAAAGATTAACAGGAATTCAGCTAAAGACATTGTTTCTACAATTACAGATTTACTTGTTGAAAACAAAATCAGCATATACGCTATTATTCCTATTGAAAACCAGAAACTTGAAGATGCCTTTATGGAAATAACTAACGTAAAAGGAGGTAACCAAATTGCTTAATTTAATCAAAAACGAATATTCAAAATTATTTCATAAAAAAAGCACTTATTTCTTTCTTGCAGCCATTGTATTATTTATAATTGGCATTTCAGTTTTTACAAAATTTTCCTGTGATAATAACGATGATATTTATTACTCTTCTATTGAGCAGGAATTACAATATGCAACTACTGAAACTGATGAATATAGAGACGATGCGTATATAGAAGAATTAAAGCTTGCTAAATCTCTTGATTATACAATGCATGATATATATGACAATTCACGTTGGGAATCAAATGCTTTAAGCGATTACTATTCATATTTAAGTTCAATTAATTCATTTGATAAAGAGGGTTCATCTGATTTAGTCAACTCAAAAGAAGACCGTGAACATTATCAAAATTTATGTGATACAATTGTTTCTTCACTTAAAGATAAAGATTGGAAAAGTTATATCCAGTTAACTGTCGATTCAATAAATACTGATGGTCATACAAAAGACGGTGCTAAATTGTTAAAGGATACTTATGAAAACTATTTAAAAAATGATATTGACCCTGATTCAAACACTCAGAAATACAGTCTTATATCTAATTTTTCACAATATGATATAAGCTATTCTGATTTACTTTCGGCAAAAAAAAGTGGAGCTTCATATGATGAAACAGAATTTAATACTACTGAATCAAATTATCTGATAGCAAAATATCAGTTAGAAAATGATATTGACTCAGTTATTTATAAAAACCCTGATCCTCAGATGTCATCATATGAACCATATATATACACAGGCAATGCATTTTTATCTCTAAAAAGATGTATTAATGCTACAATTATTATTGCTCTTATTTTGATTATTTTAGCCGGAACCACTGTTTCATCTGAATTTTCTAATGGAACAATTAAATTTTTACTTATAACACCTGTGAAAAGATATAAAATCTTTTGGAGCAAATTTATTACATTTTTAACATATGGATTTGTTTTAACATTATTGTCATATATATTGTCTTTTCTACTTACTATTATTGTATTTGGTACAGGAGAATTATCAACTCCTCTATTACTATTAAAAGACGGAAGCCTTGTTGTACATTCAGGATTATTATTTATCCTTTTCAATTTCTTTATGTCATTTGGAACAATAATGATTACTGCCATCATAGCATTTATGTTATCAGCTTTATTTAGAAATTCAGCTATAGCAATTGCAATTCCAATCATGATTTACTTAGGTTCAGATATGGCTGTTTCAATTGCACAAATGTTATCATTAGACTTTGTACGTTACACGATATTTGCAAATATGTCATTCTCAAACATTGTTGAAAATTCATTTACATTCTTTGGTATGACGCCTATTTTTTCAGTTAGCGTTATTGCAATACACATTTTCTTATTCCTGTTTATTGCACATGATGCATTTACAAGAAGAAATGTTTAATTAAACTTATTATAAAAAGGTTACAGACTAATCACTATATATGATAATCTGTAACCTTTATTTTATTACTCTACTGTTAACTCAACCTCAATCACCAATTGTATTAACTGAATCACAACCTATTTCTTTTATAATTCTACTGTCAACTCAACAGGGCAATGATCTGAGCCCATTATTTCAGTATGAATATGTGCATCAATTAATTTATCTTTTAAATCATCAGATACAAGGAAATAATCTATACGCCATCCTGCATTCTTTTCTCTTGCCTTAAACCTATATGACCACCATGAATATATTCCTTCTGTATCAGGATAAAAATATCTGAATGTATCTATAAATCCTACCTCTAAAAGTTCCGTCATTTTCTGTCTTTCTTCATCAGTAAATCCTGCATTCTTTCTGTTTGTTTTAGGATTTTTAAGGTCTATCTCTTTATGTGCAACATTCATATCTCCTGTTACTATAACAGGCTTATTTTTCTTTAAATTTAATAGATAATTTCTAAAATCATCTTCCCATTTCATACGATATTCAAGTCGTGCAAGACCATTTTGAGAATTTGGAGTATACACTGTAACCATATAGTAATTATCAAATTCTAATGTAATTACTCTTCCTTCTTTATCATGTTCTTCAATGCCTATGCCATAAGTAACGTTTAAAGGCTTTTCTTTTGAAAAGATTGCTGTTCCTGAATATCCTTTCTTTTCTGCATAATTCCAATATGCATAATATCCTTCTTTATTCCAGTCTACCTGTCCTTCCTGAATCTTTGTTTCCTGTAAACAAAATATATCTGCATCTACATAATCAAAAAATTCCATAAAATTCTTTCCAAGACAGGCTCTTAATCCGTTTACATTCCATGATATTAGTTTTTTCATCTGATTTCTTCTCCGTTTTCCTGTGAAAGTCTGTTCTTAATCAATGACATCTTAGCATCCAGCTTTGCTGTCATTTCTGCACAGTCATATAATTCCTGTGATAATTCTTCTAGTATTTCCGGTTTTATGTTCTTTTTATATCTTAGTTTGTGTTCAAGCGTAGCCCAAAAATCCATTGCGATAGTTCTAAGCTGAACTTCGACCTTCATATACTTCTTTCCCTCTTTTAGGAAAATCGGTACTTCTACAATTAAATGTAAACTTCTATATCCATTTTCCTTAGGATTTTTGAAATAATCTTTCATCTCTAATAAAACTATATCATCCTGCTTTAATAAACAGTCTGCTAAAAGATATATATCTTCTTCAAATGAACAGATAACTCTTACACCTGCTACATCTTTAATATATTCTTCTATTGCCTCAACAGTAAATGGTAAATTCTTTTTGTTCAATTTTTCAACAATACCATCTGCTGATTTTAATCTTGATTTAATAGTTTCAATTGGATTTCTGTCATACTGAAGTGAAAATTCTTCATTCAGTACTTTAAACTTAGTTTCTACCTCCATAATAGCACATCTATAATATGCCATTAATTCATTCATTGGCATTATATTTTCATGCACTTTCTGAAATGTGTCAGTTTTTAGTATTCCACGGATGAAATAATCTCTAATATGCCCTACTTTCAATACTTATCCTTTCTTTTGCATGTGGTACAAAATACCCTGCATTTATTATTTTTTTTCTAATATATGTTCTATTGATGCCATATACATGTCATGATAATTCTTATCGCTATACCATTTTTCTAATGCTTCTTTATCAATAAAAGCGTCCGGTTCCATAGTCTGTCTAAACATCTTTTTACAAATCATAACATCATCTGCTTCTTCTATATAAGGAACATCTCCGCTAAATTCTACATGAAGATTTGCTTTATTTATTTTATCTTCATCTCTTCCTGATACTGTTCCTAAATAACCAAGTTCCTTTGCATACTTTTCATGGTCAAGGAATGAAATTGAAAAGCAGTCTGCATTATCAACAAACTCTTTTGTAAATCTTGTCTGTCTTATAAACACTGATACAATATCTTTTCCCCACATAACTCCCATATTGCCCCATGAAGCAGTCATTGTATTAACTTTTCCATCCTTAGCAGCTGTTATAAGCATCCATTTTTTTCCTATATCATTAAATACGTTTCCTTTATATTCTTCCGGTGTAATCTCTTTAAAATTACTCATTTTAGCAACCTCCGTTATATATTTCTTTTTATGCAGACTTTTTTACTGCATATTTAAGACTAGGAAAGTTTCTTTCAAGTCAAAGAACATTCCTAGTCTCATTTTACCACGATATTCAAATTAATTCATTATAATACTTTAATTCTGATGATATGTGCTTAAGAAGTCATTGAGTCTGTCTGCTGCTGTCGATAAAACAGACACTTCAGGTAAAAATACAACTCTAAAATGATCCGGTTGATCCCAATGGAATCCTCCACCATGAGTAAATAAAATATGTTTTTCCTTGAGGAAATCAAGAACAAATTTTTCATCATCTATAATACCAAATTTCTTAATATCAAGCTTAGGGAACATATAAAATGCTGCTGTAGGTTTTACTACTGAAAGCCCATCTATTTCATTTAAAGCATTATAAATCACTTCTCTCTGTTCATAAATTCTTCCACCCGGAACAAGTAATTCTTTTGTGCTTTCCAAATTATCAAGTGCTACCGGAATTAATGACTGTGCAGGAACATTTGAACATAAACGCATAGCTGAAAGTAATTTAATTCCTTCTATGTAGCCTTTTGCATGTTTCTTTTCTCCACAAAGGACCATCCATCCACATCTGTAACCTGCTATTAAATGTGATTTGGATAATCCGTTAAAACTTACAGTTAATAAATCAGGTGCCAATGACGAAAGAGCTATATGCTCTTTTCCATCCATAACAAGTCTATCATATATTTCATCAGCAAATAATATTAATTCATGTTTTCTTGCCAAATCAACTATCTGCTCTAATATTTCTGTCGGATATAATGCACCTGTTGGATTATTTGGATTTATAACAACAATTGCCTTTGTCTTCGGAGTGATTTTACTTTCCATGTCTTTAATGTCAGGATACCAGTTTTGCTTGTCATCACATCTGTAATGAACTGCTTTACCACCTGCTAAAGTAACTGATGCAGTCCACAATGGATAATCAGGCATTGGCACTAAAACTTCATCTCCATAATTTAATAATCCATTCATTGACATTGTAATCAATTCGCTTACACCATTTCCCGTATAAATATCATCAATTGTTACATTAGGCATATTCTTACTTTGACAATATTTAAGGATTGCTTCCCTTGCTGATACAAGTCCCTTTGAATCTGAATATCCCTCTGTAATTGCAGCATTATTTCCAATTGCTTCTTCTATTTCTTTTGGTGCCTTAAATCCAAATGGTGCAGGATTTCCAATATTTAATTTTAAAATATCAATTCCCTGTTCACTCATTCTCTGGGCTTCGTCCATAATTGGTCCTCTAATATCATAACATACACAATCTAATTTTGATGATTTCTCAAATGTTCTCATTTCATTTACCTCCTGATAATCAAAATTTCGTTTTCTTTTAAAACGGACTTTCATAAATATGAATTTGTCATGCATAAAAAAAGCCCTAAACGTTGTTAAACGTTTAGGGCGAATTACTCCGTGTTACCACCTAATATTCAGAACTTATTATTCTGCACTCTGCTGATGCACATCCACATCATCTCTCTGTAACGGGAGAACCCGTTGAAGCCTACTAAGCAATAATGCCGTTGGGTTCAAAGCTCCGGAACTGCTTCACTAACGGTTCATTGAAGATTTCCAGCTACCATCTTCTCTCTATAAACTCTCCGAAAGTTACTCCTCTCCTTCACAGCCTTTATTAATCTAATCTTTTAGTATAGTATCACTTAATAAAATAAATTTCAACCGTTTGATTTTATATTTTTTTAAAATTCTTTCTTATTAATGATTTTTATACTAATTGGAATCGTTATTGTTAATGCAATCACAAATGCTGCAATCGCAATCATTAAAGCTGTTATATCACTTATATTTTCTAATTTATTTAACCAATTCATAATTGAATCAAATAAACTATCATTAACCTGTATTAAAATCTGTGCAATTAAAAATATTACCGCTCCTATAATAAATGGTATTGTCCTTCCTACTTCATTTCCAAACTTTAATTCCAGAGGAATTGCTATAAACGAATAAATTAAAAATACTAATGCAATAACTATTCCGACAGCTATTTCTATTTTCATATTATTTGTTCTCATCTTAACTAATAAACCCAGGATTAAAGAAAAAATTATTCCAACAAATGCAATAATGCTGCAAAAAATATATTTTTCTATCACATAATCTTTTCTTCTTAACGGTAATGTCATTAAAAAAGTGTTTCCATGCTGATAATTATCATATGAAATCGTAGCCAATGCACTAACCTGTAACATTACTGCAACAAAAGATGAAATATATGTAAGTGTTATTCCATCTCCCATCATCGCACTGAATAGTGCTATAGCAAATACTATATACAAAATCCTTTTATTACTAAAAAGTAATTGAAAATCTTTTATTATTAAACCTTTCATATCTTCTCACCTTTCACTAAAACCATAATTAATTCATCTATATTGCCTTTTTCTATAACTATTTCCGGATAATTATCAACTATATATTTTCTGTCGTTAGTTATACATTTATATCCATATTTTTCCTTTTCGCAGCAAAGAATTATATTTTTATAATTTGTATCTGATTTTAAATTTTCATACTGTTCTTCATTTGCCTTTATAACTCCATACAAATCTAAAAGTTTATACATATCTTCGTGCAAAATTATTTTACCATCATTAATCATGTAAATATCATCACATAAATTTTCTAAATCACTTGATATATGAGAACTTATGATTACAGTTCGCATTTCCTCTTCCATATATGTTCTAATAATATCTAAAACTTCATTTCTTGTTATAACATCTAATCCTGCTGTTGGCTCATCAAGAATCAATATTTCAGCATTGTGACTTATAGCTACTATTACTTTTAATTTCGCCTTTGTTCCCGTAGATAAATCTTTAATCATCTTATTAAGTGGAATGTTAAAATTGTTACATTTATTCAAAAACATATCTTTATCAAAATCCGGATACATATTTTTTAATATGGGAACCAGTGCCTTAACTTTTAAATATTCACTAAATCCACTCTCTGCAAGCACAACTCCTAATTTTTCTTTGTCGTGTACATCTAACTTTCTGCTGTCTTTTCCAAAAATCTTTATTTGTCCTTCATCCAGATTAATTAAACCAAGAATCGCCTTAAACAAAGTACTCTTTCCCGCTCCATTAGCTCCAATGATTCCTGTTATTCTACCCGGCGCAATATTTAACGAACATTCAAGCCTAAAGTTCTGATAGTTTTTCTTTATATTACTAATCTCAATCATATTACATATCCTCCAAAATAAGTTCTAACAATTCTTTTATCTCATCATCAGTCATTCCACTTCTCTTTCCCTTTCTAATGGCAGTTTCAAAATCTTTTTCCACTTCTCTTCTAAGTTCCTCTAACTTAATATTGCTACCAATATTAGAAATATAGCTGCCTTTTCCATGAACTGTTACAACATAACCTTCCTGCTCTAATGCATCATATGCCTTCTTTACTGTTAAAGCACTAATTCTAAGTTCTTTCGCCATTGCCCTTACCGAAGGCAGTGCATTACCTTCCTTAATATTTCCTCTTATTATCTGTTCCTTAACCTGATCAACAATTTGTTCATAGATAGGTGTCTGCGAGGAATTATTAATTATAAGATTCATATAACTCCCTCCTTATATAAACAGTATATAACAGCACAAACTGTTCTGTCAACTGTTATATACTGTTTATTTTTTTATCTTTACTAGAGTGGATTTAATTATATATATTGGGGGAATCAAAATTTTTAGTTCAAAATTTTTTGCTGAATATTCTAATTAATAAAAGTAGATTTTTATAGAAACATGTCATATTATATATATGTTACTATTTTGTCTGGAAACAACATTTATTTTTGTCAGTTCAAAACAAAAGCAATTTTTGTTTAATACCACAGATATTTGTTTGTATCTCAGATTAGACATAATTATATGTATCAAACGATAGGAAATTTTTTCTATTTTTGCGAGCATAGTGTACCTGAAAAAGTAATGTTTGAGCCTTTAGGCGAGTTTTACTTTTTTAGGTACCATAAACGGCGCAGAAAAAAAGAAAAAATGACGTGTTTGATATATATAATTATGTCTAATCCGGAAAGTAACAAATAGCGCAGGTATTCTTTCAAGAATATGTTTATTAGCACACTATGAATTTGTAAATAAAGGAGGATTTTTATTATGAAAAAGTTTAGTCTTGTTATGACTATTATATTTGCTCTTTCACTAGGAGCATTTTTTCATGTAGATGCATTTGCATTTGACGAGAAAGAGACAGAAACAACTGTTACAAAACCTAATGCCCCTACAGATTTTACCGCAACTGTTTCATCTGATTCTTACTCTTCATCTGTTACACTTACGTGGAACTATGACAACTATTATGTTAATGGATTTTATATTTACAGAGCCACTTCAGAAAATGGGGCTTATGAATTATTAACTACATTGTCACGATACAGCACATCATACACTGATTACAATATTTCAAAATGTGTTCCTTATTATTATAAAATCGTAGCTTATACTTACGACTATTATTTTGGCGAAATATGTAGTGATGAAGTTGTTTCTAATCAGATACTCATACCTCTTAATCAGGTCGCACTTCAATCTGTTACAGCTTCAAGTGGAAAATCAATGACAGTAAACTGGTATCCTGTATCAGATGCTTCAGGTTATTATATCTATAGAAGCACTAATCCGGATTCTGATTTTACTTTAATTTGTGATTATATAAATTCTTCAGCCACAAATAATAATTTGTCATATTATGATTCTTTCTATGAAAATTCAGCATTATCATATACGGACTGTAATCTGACTGTAGGACAAACTTATTATTATAAAGTATGCCCTTATGTGTTATTTAATGGCCAAAAATATTCAGGTACAATTTCTTCTGCTTTATCAGATATCGTAAGAATCGATGCAACTAAAATTAAAAAATCTGCATCTAATAAACCTGGTACAAATACAATTACCTGGAAAAATTTAAATAATGCTGACGGATATATTATTTATTACTCAACATCCTATGACTCAGGTTACAAAAAATTAAAAACAATAAAAAGTAACTCAACCACTTCTTATACACAGAAAAAACTTACAAATGGAGTTGCTTATTATTACAAAGTATTTGGATATGTAAATGTAAAAGGTAAAAAATTAGAAAGTATTGAACCTGAGACATATACAAAATACTGTGATTACTACACATACAAAGATGAAGATTACACAAGCAGACATAAACGTATATTTGGTAATAAAAATATTTATAAATACAAAAACAGCAAACAAGCTTGGAAAAATATGAAATTAGTAAAAGCTAAAGTTTGGGATATAAACAGGCATGGTAAAAAATATACGAGAACTTTTTATCTCTATGTTCATAAAGGTGTTGCTCCTTCTGTAGATAAAATGTTTAAAGAAATTTATAAAAGCAAGGAAAGATTCCCAATACATGATATCGGTTGTTATAATTGGCGCGGAAATTCATCAACTTCTGAGCATTGCTTAGGCCTTGCCTTTGACATCAATTCAAACGAAAACTATATGGTCCAGGGGAAACAAATTCTTGCCGGTTCTTTCTGGAAGCCAAAGAAAAATAAATACTCAATACCTTTGAAATGTAATTTGGTAAAAATTCTTGAAAAATATGGATTTAGCCGAGGATTCTGGGGCGAGCGTAAAGATTATATGCACTTCTCTTATTTTGGAGGTTAAATAGCAAATAAAAGGTGTATTAGCCATTAAAATAATCAGTAACAGATTACTATTACATAAATGGCAAATACACCTTTTATTATGTTCTTTGTATGCATAATTTTTTATATTGCTTTTTACTTATATTTTTTCTTATATATACTTTTTAAAGTCTTTCTTTTTAATTTAAAAGCATATAGATTACCTACTGTTTATCAGTTTTAATTTTTTCGCTTATTTTTTCAAATACAAACTGACCTACATAACTTGACAATATTCCTGTGACAACTCCTGCTAAAACATCACTCGGAAAATGAACTCCGACATATAATCGTGAAAGTGCAATTAATATTGCAAGGATTAATGTCGGTACCCCAAATTTCTTTGGAGCATTTCTAAATATTGCCCATGCACATGCAAATGAACTTCCAGTATGACCTGATGGAAATGACCAATCTTTTTGCTTTTCAATTATCAAATTTAATGCAGAAATCTGATCATAAGGTCTTACTCTTGCCACAAGATTTTTCAAAATAAAGTTATTAATTACAAGTGATGATATAAGAGATAATGCACATATTCCACCTAATTTTCTTGTTTTTTTAAAAATTAGCAAAATTAATGTTATTGCAATCCAAATCATTCCTGCATTTCCAAGTGAAGTTATAAATTTAACAATTGGAGTCAAAATATCATTTCTTATATTATCCTGAATCCAAAGAAGAATATTACCATCTATATCTAACAATTTATCTATCATACATTACCTCACGTATATTTATCTTTCTTAATTTAAGCAATAATATACTATCACATATCTAAAATATTATAAACGAATAAAATTTTTGTCACCAAAATTTACATTAACAACAAAAAATTTTTGCCACCAAATTTTCACACTAATAATACAAATAAAATTTATACTAATAAAAAATTTATACTAATAAAAAATTTATGCTAACAATTTAGATAACAATTTCATAATGCTAACAATTTAGATAACAATTTAGATAACAATTTCATTTGACAAATTACTTTTAAAAATCTATATTATTTTGTTAGAATAGATTAAATAAAATATAATAATTATTCAGAATATGTGCTAAAAAATTTTCATATATCAACAATGATTTATTCTTATCTTCATGGCTGAATAATTACAAAAAACAGGAGTTATTATGAACTTTAAAGCACTTTTAAAAAGCAATAAAAAACTTATATTTAAATTCTGTCTTTTAATCGGTTGCTTTCTTATAATGACATTATTTATTTTTAATAATGAATCTTTTTACAAAAGGACAATAATAAATATTACTGATATTTCCACATCAAATGCAGGTGTTAATACAAGTCCGACCGATAAAACAGAAAATACATTTGTGCAAAACATTAAGGCAAAAATTTTAAATGGTAAATACAAAGGTCATACTGTCTCATTTGATAATTCATACTCTGAATCAGAAATTACCTCTGTAAAATATAATAAGGGTGATAAATTATTTGCTTCCATAAAAAAAAGTAACGATAATTTAACTGCAACAAATATTTCTCCAAAACGTGATTCATTTCTATTTTTACTTATTGGAATGGTTATGCTTTTACTTATCTTTACCTCAGGACGTTTAGGATTTTTAACTATAATTTCAGTTATTATTAATATCTGCTCTTTTATATATTGTATGAATTTTATTACAGAAGACTCAGTCAATTTTCCCGTGTGGATATGTGAAATAATTCTTTTCACAGTTGTTACTCTTATTCTGGTAAGCGGTTTTCATCTAAAGACTTTAGGAGCAATTATTTCAACTTTAGTCTCTGTATTAATCATTGCCGCTTTATACTATGTAACAATTTATGCAAATGGCGATTTGCCTTACGACATGCAACAATACGAAGTTGCATCACTGCCTCTAAAAGATATATTCTTTTTAAGTTCATTGCTTGGTCTTTTAGGTGCGGTTATGGACAATGCAATTACCATTAATACTGCTGTAAGTGAAATTGTTGCCACAAGTCCATCTGTTTCCTACAGTAAACTTGTAAATTCAATATATGAAATTATTTATGATGTAATGGGAACAATGATTAATGTATTATTTTTTGCTTACTTAAGCAGTTCTTTACCTATTATTATTTTAAAATTGAGTAATGGATACAATCTGATATCCGTTTTTACTATTGATTATATTTTTGATATTGTAAGATTTTTAATTGGTTCTATAGGGATTGTTATTTCTCTTCCAATTTCAGGAATTATTGCTGTTTTACTATTTAAGAAAGGATTTAGAAAATGCGAATAGTTTATATATTATTTTTCATTTTGTTTGTTCTAATGCTTGTATTAGGTGGCGAAAGAGGTGCAAAATCATTTATAACTTTAGTTTGCAATGTTTTTATTGGAGCAATTAGTATTTTTCTCCTCTTAATTGGAGTTTCACCTTATTTGATTATAATTGTAAGTTCTTTGGTATTTTGCCTTGTTACAATAAAATTTCAGAATGGATTGAACATTAAAACTGTTAGCAGCCTGATTTCTGTTTTAATGGTCTGCATTTTTTCATGCGTGATTATTTATATTTTCAGTATTAAAGGACATATTGGTGGATTTAATGAGATTGAAATGCAGGAAGAAGAGGTTTTCTTTTTAGGAAGCGCAGTTGAATTTAAAATGGTAAATATTTTAATGGTTGCTTTTGTGTGGGGCCAATTAGGTGCAGTTATTGACACAAGTATGGCTATATCCTCATCTTTACACGAAATATTTATTCATAATCCAGACTATTCTAAAAGAAAGCTCATTTATGAAGGAGCTGTTATTGGGAAAGATATATTAGGAACAACAGTAAACACTTTATCATTTGTTTTCCTTGGTGAATCTCTTATGTTGTTTATTTATTACCGTACTTATGTATATTCAACTAATACCATTATTAATTCTTCTTCATTTTTTCAGGAAATCTTTTCTTTATTATTATCATGTATTGGTTGCTTAATAATAATACCTCTTACTTCTTTTATTTATGCAATCATATGCAGAAATAAAAAAATTCATAATTTCATTGCAAAATTTTCGGAGGACTAAACTAATCCCTCCGAAATTTTTTGTCTTAATTTATTTTATATAGTCTTTTACTAATCTTTACCTATTGTCCTGCTTCTTTTCTTTTTCTTATAATCAAATATGAGGTCATTACCATTGTCCCGGTTATTACCCATGTTACAGGATATACATTCATAAGCATTGTAAATGTCGGAACAACCTTAAATACTGTATATAACCATACTACTCTAAATCCGCAGGAACCTATTACAGTAAGTAGTGCCGGAAGAAGTGAATGTCCCATTCCTCTGAGCGCTCCTCCTGATATTTCATATACGCCTGTAAGGCATTCTAGTAAAGTTACATGTTTCATTCTTATTATCGCATATTTTATTGCTACAGGATCATTTGTATAGATACCTGCGAAAAAGTCCGTTGCGCCCACAAAAATAAAACTCATGACAAGTGTTAATGCCATACCTGTAACAAGACTTATTCTAAATGCCCGCTTACATCTTTCAAGATCCTTTGCTCCATAATTCTGGCTTGTAAATGTAACCGCTGTCTGATTAAAAGCATTTATCATGTAATATGTAAAATATTCGTAATTTAATCCCGCAGAAGAACCTGCCATCGCATGTGTTCCAAATCCATTAATAGCTGACTGAATAAATACATTTGACAAAGAGAATACAACTCCCTGTAATCCTGCCGGTGCTCCTATTTTGATTACCTTAACAACTATTTCTTTATTTAACGATAATTCTCTAATATTTAATCTTATTGCATCATCACTATGCGATAGAAAATATACTACTAAAAAAGCACTAACTCCATCTGCTATAACTGTTGCTATGGCAACACCTGCAACGCTTAAATGAAATACTATTACAAGTAATAAATTTAGTAATATATTTATAATTCCTGAAATAATAAGGCAATATAAAGGCTTTCTGGTTTCACCTGTACTTCTTAGTATCGCTGCTCCAAAGTTATAAACCATGACAAATGGCATTCCTAAAAAATAAATTCTTAAATATAGTACTGCAAGATTTATAACTTCTGATGGTGTATTTATCATTAAGAGAATTGGTTTTGCTATGATTATACCTATCAAAAGCAATGATACTCCGCTTATAAGTGCTACTGACATAACAGTGTGTACTGCTTCTTTAACCTTGTCTTCTCTTCCCTGTCCTATAAAATTTGCAATTATTACATTTGCACCTATTGATAATCCAACAAACATATTTATAAGCAAATTAATTACGGGACTGTTTCCTCCTACAGCTGCTAAAGCTGCACTTCCTGCAAATCTTCCAACTACAGCCACATCTGCCGAATTAAATAACTGCTGCAGAATGCTGCTTGCGGCTAATGGAAGTGCAAAGAACAATATCTTATAAAACATTGGTCCATGTATCATGTCCATTTGCTTTTTCTTTATTTTACTCATTTTTTCTCCATATTTCACTTAATCTAACATTATGATGTTAAGGGTAAAAGTTACCAACTTATGCGTAAACTCATGTGGGCTTAGGACTTTTGGCCCCGGCATCGAATTATCTTGCCATTTTATATATTTTTACAATGTCTTCCCTATATAAAACTTTTGCTGAACCTTTATGTCCACCACACGCATCACAACACTGGTCTGCAAGTTTCTCTATATCTGCATCTGACAATTCTAATCCCAGTTCTTTTATCGATGTTGGCATTCCTATACTATGATAAAATTTTTCCATTGCTTCTATTCCCTTTAAAGCAATCTCTTCATCACTTCCTACCTCTTCAACATTCATTACATTTATTGCAAATTTCTTAAATCTTCCAAGGCATTCTTTATATACATATCTTGCCCAGCTTCCCCATACAGCAGCTAATCCTGCTCCATGTGCCACATCATATACTCCGCCTAATTCATGCTCTAACATGTGCGTTGCAAAATCTTTGCTTTTAATACCGCATCCTGTAAGTCCGTTATGTGACAAACTTCCTGCCCACATTACTTCTGCTCTTGATTCATAATTATCCGGTTGTTCTAAAAGAATTGGGGCATTTTTAAGAACTATCTGCATTACAGATTCTGCTATTTTATCTGTAAGTTCCATCGTTTCTCCTGCTGTAAAATAACGCTCCATTGTATGCATCATTATATCTGTGCATCCACATGCCGTCTGATATTCCGGTAATGTCATTGTAAATTCAGGGTTCATTATTGCAAATCTTGGTCTTGAAATTTCAGTATGATATGAACGCTTTAGCCCTGTTTCATCATTTGTAATAACTGAGCTGTTGCTCATTTCACTTCCTGCTGCTGCAATTGTAAGAACAACACCTATAGGAGCACATTTATCCGTAACACGTTTCTGTGCATAGAAATCCCATACATCTCCTTCATTTGCAATTCCATATCCGATTGCCTTTGCAGAATCAATAACACTTCCTCCACCTACTGCAAGAATAAAATCAACATTCTCTTTTTTTGCTAACTCAATTCCTTTATATACTAATGAAAGTCTTGGATTAGGAACCACTCCTCCTAATTCTACATATGGTATATTTTCTTCTGTTAATAATTTTTCAATTTTATCAATTAATCCTGATTTTTTTGCACTATGTCCACCGTAATGAATCAATACTTTTTTGCCATTCTGTGCCTTTATAAGCTGTGCCACTTTTTCTTCTGATTTTTTTCCAAATTCTATAAATGTCGGTGTGTAATATTCAAAATTGTACATATTTCATTACCTCTTTTCTGTTTGTTGACTGTTAAATTCTCTACCTTATTTTATTCTTCATTTATTGTTTTTTCAATTTATTTTTTAAGATATTATTTTTTCAAGCAAAAGAGGACACTTCTATTTTCTGAAAGCATCCTCTTTATTATTTATGGCTTTTTAAATTTTATATAATTTTATTTACTATAAAGTAATCTATTTATCCTTTTCTCCTTCAGGGAAAATAATTTTAAATACGAAGAAGAATATTACCATTGATACACCGCCTGTAATAAATGTTACAAGTATGTTATAAATTGCAGGTGATACATATGCTGATGCTATAGGCATCCATAAATTATTAAATCCGTTACAGATAAGTGAAATTACAACCCATGCTATGAAATACCACATTGCCTGATACCATGGATTTCCTTTACTTTTAAAAGTAATGTTTCTCTGTAATGGGAAGTTAATACACTGTGCTAAAAATGAGCCTACCTCATAACTAATAAAGTATCCTAATCCACCACCGATTACTACTGCACCTGCTGCATTTTTTACAACATTGTATCCTAGTAAACTCCAAGTGAAATCCACACCGAATATATGCATGTCAATCTGTGGCCACATAAATTCTGTTCCTGCAAGTCCAACTCCTAACATCTTTGGCATAAATGTAAATATTAAATACTGAAATATTGTTACACCTTCGCTGAATACTATAAAGTAAAAAATCTGGTATAACCACTTTGCTAATTCAGGATGTTTTTCTTTAAAATTGCTCCAAATCTGTTTCATTTTATCTCTCCTTGTACTTCTTATATCTTTTTAAGTTTTCACATTAATCAATAATTTTAATTTTGTTCCTAACAATTTCTATCTTTGCTTAATATTTATTTCTCTTCTAAAAGTCTTTTCTCGTATTCTTTATTTGCTTTATTATTTGCAAAGAATCCTTTAATAACCCTTCCGACACCTTTAAAGAAATGTCCATTCCAAATGCTTACAATTCCCTGTGCCATTTCTGTACTAACCATTCCACCTGTCATTTTTGCTAATGCATAAAAAGGCATGTTGTAAATGAACAATATGTTCAAATCCGGTTTTCCTTTTGCTTCACTCTTCTTCTTTATGCTTGTTAAAATTTTGTAAACTAATCTTCCAACCCATCTTTTAGCATAATATAACTGGCAAAATGCATCATACATTGATAGTTCACCTGACCAGCTTCCATCAGGGATTTTTCTTCCAAGCAAAGTTTCAAACTGCTTATCATCTACATTTTTGATATCTGCATTGTAATATGATGGCATTTTTTCTTTGTCATATGGATTTTCTGCCTCTGTTCCTTTTATAGAAATTTCTGCTGAAATTCTTACGTCTTCTACATTTGAAGCTATGTTAATAACATATTCTGCTGTTTCAATTTCAAACTTATTTGTTTTTACATTGAAATATCTAAATGTCTTATCATCAAATGGTATTTCAACCTGTTTGCATTCGCCTGCCTTCAAAAATACTTTTTTGAATCCTTTTAATTCTTTTTTAGGTCTGTATATTTTATCTGACTTACAGCTTACATACATCTGGGCAATTTCTTCGCCATCCATTTTTCCTGTATTTGTGATTGTAAATGTAACCTTGTCCTCTGCAACATTTATATCTGAATATTCAAATGTTGTATATGAAAGTCCATATCCAAATGGATATTTTACAGGAACTTTAGCTGTGTCATAGTAACGATATCCTACAAATATTCCTTCTCTGTATTCTGATGTTCGTTCCTTTGATGGGAAATAATTGTATGATGGTACATCTTCATATTTTACAGGTAATGTTTCGTTTAATTTTCCTGATGGATTTATCTTTCCTGTAATAATATCAAGTAATGCGCCTGCTCCTGCCTGTCCTGACAAATATCCATGCAAAAGTCCTTTGCAATTAACATCCCAAGGTGTTTCAATTGCTGAACCTGCACTTAATACTCCTACAATGTTTTTATTTACCTTGCTTAATTCTTCAAGTAATTTAATCTGGTTTGCAGGAATTTTCATATGTTGTCTGTCTAATCCTTCTGACTCGCTTAATTCATCTAATCCAAAGAAATAGAGAACTACATCTGCTTTTGAAGCTATTTCTTTCGCTTCTTCAAGCAATTGATTATTTTCCTTACCTATTCTGTCATAACCTTTTGCTATTCCTATATTTTCAAGTTTATATTGTGCTATTGTATTTGCTATTGTTTCTATTTTTGTAGCATTTACAACCGATGAACCTGCTCCCTGAAATCTTGGTTCAATTGCAAAATCTCCTATAACTGCTACCTTTGTTCCTTCTTTTAATGGAAGAATATTTTCTTCGTTCTTGAGTAATACAGCACTCTTTCCTGCTGCTTTTTTTGCTATCTCATGATGCAATTCTTTATCATACTTACTATTGCTTTTTTCTTTTTTTGCAAATGTTAAAATTGCATCTAATAATGTATCTACGCACTCATCTAATTCTTTTTCAGTAAGTCTTCCTTCTTCAATTGATTTTAAAAGTTCTCTTGCTGAACCTAGTCCCGGTGCCGGCATCTCTAAATTAGATCCTGCTGCAACGCCTGCTGTATGGTCATTTGATGCTCCCCAGTCTGTAATAACTATTCCATCAAATCCCCATTCATCTCTTAAAATATCCTGTAATAAATGCTTATTCTCATTTGCATATACTTCATTTACCTGATTATATGCACTCATAATAGCTTTCGCATTTCCTTCTTTTACGGCAATTTCAAAATTTGTTAAATATATTTCTCTTAATGTTCTTTCATCTAATACAGAATCAGAAGCCATTCTTCTTAATTCCTGACTATTTACTGCATAATGTTTTGGGCATGCTGCAACACCTTTACTTTGAATTCCCTTAATATATGAAGCAGCCATTTTTCCTGCTAAATATGGGTCTTCTGAAAAATATTCAAAATTTCTTCCACATAAAGGATTTCTTTTTACATTTAATCCCGGACCAAGTATTACATTTACATTTAAAGCTACTGCTTCCTCGCCTAAAGCTTTTCCTATTTCTTCGCCTAATTCCGGATCCCAGCTGTTTGCAACTGTTGCTGCTGTTGGGAAACATGTTGCTGGAACTGATGCATTTAATCCTAAATGATCGCCATCACCTTCCTGCTTACGAATCCCATGAGGTCCGTCAGAGCAAAACATTGACGGTATATTTAATCTGTCAATATTTCTTGTTTCCCACTCTGTCATTCCGCTTAATATTGCTGCTTTTTCGTCCAAAGTCATTTTATTAAGTAAGTCCTGATGTTTCATTTTACTCTCCTTTTCTAATCGCAATATTTATGTACTAACTTTCTTTTTTGTTGCTAAATTCTTCTTTCATTTTGTTAATCTTAATATATCATCTAAAATATCAAATATATTCTTTTGTCATAAACTGCCGTTTTAGAGACATAAACGGTGCTTTTATACGGGTATCTTTAAGGAATGCTTTTACTGATTGTAATCACAGTTGTAGATATATTAGTAGAATACTTTCACTACTTATAAGCATAATTGTCAGCCGGACTAGCAGAGCACTTTCACTACTTGTAAGCATAAATACTATCTTAAACCCAGGACATTATATCTTTAAATCAGTTTGACATTAATCAGGCTGAAACTCTTTCATTGTGCATAAAAAAGATGCATCCTTACTTAAGTTTTAATCACTTAAGTAAGGATGCATTTGAGGGAGTTTTCCGGTCGTCATGCCCTACAAATAGCATGATTACCTTTAGTTATAATCTATAATTATTCTTAAACAACTATATTATTCTGCCTGTTCTACAACAACTTCTTTTCTTCTCTTGTTGAAGTTTACTATTAATAAGATTTCCCAGGCAATTAAGATAATTGCTGCGCAAACATCTACAACTTTAAGAATTGTTTCCCAACGGTTTGGCTGCTGTGACTGTTCAATTCCAAGTTCACTGTACTGACGGCTATTTGCTACAACATAGAGAATACGTTTTGCTGACTGACGTAATTTCTGCTGTGCTCCTGCTGTTTCAGTATATTTCATATCATTTGCTTCTGTTGCATAGTTTACTAACATAAGGTCTGTACCGTTACGAATTGCCTGGTCAGCGTTCATGTAACCATATACACCAAAGTAGTCAGTTTCAACAAATCCCTTGAATCCCCATTCACCACGGAGAACATCTTCTAATAATTCTGAGCATCCACCAGCCCAGCAGTTTCCAATGTAGTTGAATGATGACATAACTGCTAATGAGCCACCGTCTTTAACTGATTTTTCAAATGGCTTTAAGTAAACTTCACGGATTGCCTGTTCATTTGCCCATGTGCAAAGCATACTTGTTCTATTTGTTTCCTGATCATTTAATGCAAAGTGTTTCATATATGCATATACTCCGTGAGCCTGTGCACCCTGAATTGCGCTTGTAGCGATATCTCCTGACAATACACCATCTTCTGAATAGTATTCAAAGTTACGTCCTGCAAATGCTGTACGATGAATGTTCATAGCCGGGCCATACCAACCTGCTGTATCCATCTGATCTGCCATTGTTCCGATTGAATCACCAAATTTATTTGCTAATTCATTATTCCATGTAGCTGCAATTACTACTGCTGCAGGGAATCCTACAGAACCCTGTCCTGTAAAGTTGTTATTAATAGAAGCCGGACCATCACAGTCATTTGTTCTATATTTTCCTACTGATTTAATTGCTGCAGTCTGATATCCACCAAGAGATGTCATACTGTTCATTTCCTTAATTGTTAACTGATCCATAAATGTATCCCATTTTTCATCATCATAGTCTACACCACGCATGTCAACTAAATTAATTCCTGCATTCTTTCCTGTTGTTGGATATTCTGCATCAGGATCTTCATCTTTTTCACCTGCTTTTGCATCATAATTTGATACATTATAAAATCCTGCTTTAGCTTCATCTGACATCTCTGTACTTGTTGGAGCCTTTGTTGCTTCTTCATAGTTTGCAAATTTATCTGCTCTTGAAAGGTATGTTACATCACCTTCTGCGAAATCAAATTCGTTTGTTGCAACTGATACATCACTTTCACGTTTGTTATCTTCGCCATATGTAATTGTTTCAGGAACATTTACATTAACGCTGTCTAATACTGTATGTGAATCTGAATTTATAGATACCACATAGTCACCTTGTTCTAAAACATATGCTTTAGCTGTCTTTGAATCATAAGATGCCATATCTTCTTTATCAAATGAAACCTCAACTGTTTGAGTTGCACCCGGTTCAATTGAACCTGTCTTAGTATATGTAACTAAGTTTGCACTTGATTTTTCAATACCACCATTTGTATATGGAGGATTATAATATACTTCTACAACATCCTTACCAGCAACTGATCCTGTGTTCTTAACTTCAACTGTCAATGTTACAGTATCACCTTCTGTGCTTGAATTTACAATTTTTTGTTCAAATGTGCTGTAGCTAAGTCCGTATCCAAATGGGTACTGAACTGTCTTATCATAATCAATAAGACCTTCTGTAGCTGCTGTTTCATAGAACTTATATCCTACATAAATTCCTTCTACATAATTTACAAAAGTTGGCTGTGTTTCAGGACTGAAAGCTGTTGCATCAACCTTGAAATCACTCATATTTGTATATTCAAATTCTCCCATGTTATTCCATGTTGGAGCTTTTGTCAAATCATATACAAATGTATCAACTAATCTACCTGATGGGTTAACTTCACCTGATACGATACGTCCAAATCCGTCAAATCCTGACTGACCTGCACCTGCACACCAGTATGCACCCTTAATCTGTTTGTAATCATTAATAAATCCTAATTCAAATGGGTTTGCACCATTGTATACAACAATTACGTTGTCAAAGTTTTTACATACAAGATCAAGCATTTCTTCTTCTCTGTTTGATAACTGTAAGAAATGATCTCCTTTGTCCCAGTCTTTTCCTTCATTTACTGAATCGTCATATGTCATCGGAATATCTGCTTTGTATGTTCCGTCAGCAACTGCTGCCATATCTGTTGGAAGGTCAGCACCTTCACCACCTACACGTGAAATAACTACCATTGCTGTGTTTGAAAATTCTTTTGCATTGTTCATCATTTCATCTGTGTAAAGACTTACATTTGGCTCAGGTAATGTCCAATCACAACTCATCATTCCTACTTCAGGATGTTTATCTTCATAATCTGTGTAAAATTTTGTTAATTCCTTGTTTGTTTCGATTCCTGCGTCATTTAAACCTTTGATTAAATTAACTGTAGGATATGCATCATTTAATGCACCTGAACCTGTACCACCATAGCAAGGATTTGTTGAACCCCAGCCAAATACGTTTAACTTACCACTTGTTACAGGAAGAACGTTATCATCATTCTTTAAAAGAACTGCTCCTTCTTCCACAATTTCTGAAACTAAATCAGTAGCTTCTTCAGTTGTCTTTGCGTCGATTTTGCTAACCGGCTTTCCTGCTACTGATGTTAACAATGTGTTCATTGGTCCTGTACAAATTAAATTTGCTAACACAACAATTACCAATACCATTGCTACCAAAACCTCTCCACGAACCAAACGCTTTAAAGGTTTCTTTAATCCTTTTACTGCTACGATAGCAATTATACCGACAATAATTGCTATTACACCTACTATTAAATGTGTTGAAATACTCTGAATAACTCCTATAACGTCATCCCAGTTAATAGCTAACATCTCATTTCCTCCTTTTTCATCTGAGCGATATCCGCTGTTTCCTTGTAACTATAATTTACCACATCCTAATTTAATTTGAGTTTTCTGTCATAAACTGTCGAAAATCACTCATCAACTGCATTTTACATATACTTTTTGCACAAAAAAAGTGCACTTATATGTGCACTTTTCACATTTATTTAACAATTATTTGTTACTACAAGGAATTAATATTGTGAGTTCAAACCAATCTTTATTCATTCCTGCTTTCATGGTTCCGTCATATTTGTCAACTGTATATTGAATACTCTTAAGTCCGAATCCATGATTTCTTTTGTCAGCCTTTGAACTCTCAAATAATCTAATTCCTCTTTTATCCTCATTTGGTTTAACTTCGCAATAATTCTGAAATTGAATAAGTACAAATTTATTCTTTGCAGAAACAGTCACGTGTATAATTCTTTTTTCAATATCCTTAATCATTACTACATTTTCAATTGCATTATCAATTGCATTTCCAAATATAGTACAAATATCAGTAACATGCATAAACTCAAGTAATTTTCCATCAATAACACAGGTAAACTTAATATCATATTTCTGTCCATGCATTATCTTTCCCGCTATAATAGTATCTAATACCTTATTTCCTGTATTAGTAACACTCTCAAATCCTCTAATATCATCTTCCATTGCATCAAGCCACTCTGTTCTTTTATCGATATCCGTTTCTGCCCTAAGACCTGCAATCTGATGCTTTAAATCATGATATTTCATATTAATTAAATCTATGCTTTCCTGATAATTTCTATATTGATTGTACTGGCTCTTTAACATTGAATCCATTGTTACAATTTCTGACTCAGCCATAAGTTCACAAACTCTACTTTGATAAGCATAAAGAATTGTCATTCCTGCTAAATCAAATAATGTTCTAATGTTAAATATGTCACTTCTAAATCCACTTGAAAATGGAGTATTTTTCCAAATAAAACTTAAATTACTAAATGTAAATGCTACTGCCACTATAGCTATAACTGCAATAAATTCTTTATATGTAATTTTATTTAAATATTCAGGATTCATTAACGGCTTTTCCATAAATGCAACTAATACAAAAATTGCTGTATATATAACAACCAGCATTACTATCTTTGCAAATACAAAATGCTCAACATCAACTCTTGCATTCAGATAACAATCCAACTGCCACTGAAATGATGCTGTAAACTCAGCAATAAGAAATGCTCTCGCACATAAATATGCCGCCGTAATTGAATGCACATTTCCTACCGTATATATGAATAAATACATTAAAAGTGCCGCAGCCACCATACATGGAATCCACCATACTGTTGGCAAATCTCCCGTTGGAACTAACAACGCAATCTGTGCAACTAAAAATAACGTTGATAATGCAACTGTTATTTTATTATTGAACCTCTTCTTAATAAGGCAAATATAAATTACACACGCTCCCCATTCTGCTAATGCCGTATAAAATCTTGGAATATCCTGATAAATTGTTTCCATTATTCAGTCACCCCACTCATATAATTAACTAAAGCCTCCATAAACGGCTTTTTCTTTGCTCTACTTATTAATAACTCCTCGTCATTAATAAGGCACACTCCCTCTTTTACCCCATCGACGTATTTGAGATTAACAATATATCCTTTATTGCATCTGAAAAATCCATATGGCGATAATATTTCCTCCATATCTTTCATTGTACCTCTTGCAGTAAATTCGCCTTTCTTAGTTCTATATATGAGAGAATGTCCCATACTTTCAACATAATATATATCATCAATTTCCATTTTTAAAACACCATCTTCTACAGGAATTGATACAAATACTTTCTTTTTATTTTGTAGTCTTCCTATCGCTCTATCAAGTTTCTGCGAAAACGGAAAAAATTCAACCGGTTTTACAACGTAATCTAATGCATCAACTTCATATCCTCTTATTGCATATTGGGTCATATTTGTAATAAACATTATAATTACCTCGCTGTCTAATTTTCTAATCTGTTCAGCAGCCGTCATTCCATCCATATATTTCATCTGAATATCCATAAGAATTATGTCAAAATCTCCTGAATAATTTTCAACTATTTCCGCTCCATCCGGAAATACTCTTACATTAATTCTGTTTCCGCTTTCCTTCTCATATCTTGATATATATTCTTTTAATTGAGATACGTATAATTTCTCATCCTCAACTATTGCAATATTAATCATTGTATCCTCCTACTCTTCGTAATTTTAAAATTAACCACTACACCCTCATAACTTTATTTTCAAATATTAAAATCCGTTATTTATAACTGTGCAACTATTGTAAAACTCCTTATAAATTATATCTTAACATACAAAAAAATTAGTGTAAACAAAACCTTAATGTCTTGTTTACACCATATATTGGAAGATAGTACGCTAAAAACAAAAAAGGACTTTACAGGATACGATTGGCATTAACCTACATATCCTATAAAGTCCTCTGTATAAATATTTTATTATGTTTAAATTAGTTTTTTGCTAATTTTTTAGAGTCAATTTTTAAAGATGTACTTTCCTTGTATGGTCTGAATAATAAGTATCCAAATCCGATTACAAGTAAGATTGCCACTACTGTTCCAACTCCAAATGTTCCTGCTGTAAATAATGTACCTAACTGGTAAATACATAATGCAACTACATATCCAAGAATTGTCTGGTATCCAATTGCAAAGAAGAACCATTTTTTGTTGTTCATCTCTCTCTTAATAGCACCCATAGCTGCGAAACATGGTGCGCAAAGAAGGTTAAATACTAAGAAACCATAAGCAGCGATTGGTGTCATAATCTGTGCAAGATTTCCCCAGATTTCTGTACCATCTTCTGCAACTTCTGCAAAACCGAATAACATACCAAATGTTGCTACTACATTTTCTTTTGCAATTAAACCTGAAATAGCTGCTACAGCCATCTTCCATCCTTCACCTGCTTTTGTCCATCCAAGTGGTGTGAAGATAGGGGCGATTACACTACCAATTGAAGTAAGAATACTGTCGTTTAACTGTTCTGCTTCTAACATTCCAAATTTTCCATCTACCCAACCAAAGCTCATTAAGAACCAAAGTACGATTGTTGAAAGAAGAATAATTGTTCCTGCCTTCTTAATGAATGACCATCCTCTTTCCCACATACTTCTAAGTACGTTGCTAACTGTTGGCCAGTGATATGCAGGAAGTTCCATTACGAATGGAGCAGGATCTCCTGCAAACATTTTTGTTTTCTTTAAAATAATACCTGAGCAGATAATTGCTGCAATACCAACAAAGTATGCACTTGTTGCTACCCAGCCTGCATTACCAAAGAATGCACCTGCGATTAAAGCTATAATAGGAAGTTTTGCTCCACAAGGAACAAATGTTGTTGTCATAATTGTCATCTTACGGTCACGGTCATTTTCAATTGTTCTTGATGCCATGATACCCGGAACACCACATCCACTACCAATTAACATTGGAATGAATGATTTTCCTGAAAGACCGAATTTTCTAAAGATTCTGTCCATGATAAACGCAACTCTTGCCATATATCCACAGCTTTCAAGGAAAGCTAAGAAAATAAATAATACAAGCATCTGTGGTACGAAACCAAGTACAGCACCAACACCGGCTACAATACCATCAAGGATTAATCCCTGCAACCAGCCTGCACAGTTAATTGCTTCAAGTGCATTTCCAATAATCACAGGAACACCTGGTACCCAAACTCCATAATCTGCAGGATCAGGTTCTTCAGCTTCTGTTGCTGTCTTAAAATCATTAACTGTTACGTCAAACTTGTCTTTTACATTTCCATCTTCATCTTCAATTTCTGCTTTTGCAGTAATGTCTGATACTCCGGCTTCAGCAACAAATGCGTCAACTGCTGCTGTCTTATCAGCTTCACTTGCTTCTTCGTTCCCAAGAACTTCTTCGATATTATCTGTGCTGATTCCTTTGTCCTTAGCTGCTTCAATGAAAGCATCAACTGCTGCTGTCTGCTTTTCATAATCGCCTGATGCATCTTCATAAGAACTTGTTCCTATGCCAAACAAATGCCATCCGTCACCAAATACACCATCGTTAGCCCAATCAGTAGCCCATGTACCAACTGTTGTTACTGATACATAGTAAACAACAAACATTACTACTGCAAAAATTGGAAGTGCAGCCCATCTGTTAGTTACCACTTTATCAATTTTATCTGATACTGATAATTCTTTCTTTGAAGACTTCTTAATACATTCTCCGATAATAGAAGAAATATATGTATATCTTTCATTTGTAATAATACTTTCTGTATCATCATCAAATTCTTTTTCAAGCTTTGCTATTTCATTTGATACATCAGGAATTTCTGTCATCATTTCACTGATTTTATCATCTTTTTCAAGAAGCTTTATTGCAAAGAATCTTTTCTGCTCAGGAGCAACACTGCTTCCAAGCATATTTTCTACATCTTTAATTACATTTTCAACTTCTAATGTAAATTCATGAACTGCTGTTGAAGCCTGTTTTTTGTTAGCTAAAGCAACTGCTTTTTTTACAAGTGTATCAATTCCTTTTCCTTTAAGAGCTGAAATTTCCACTACTTCGCATCCAAGTTTCTGGCTTAATTTTTCGATGTTAACTTTGTCACCGTTTTTCTCTAATACGTCAACCATGTTAACAGCCATGATTACAGGAATACCAAGTTCCATAATCTGAGTTGAAAGATATAAGTTTCTTTCAATGTTTGTACCATCAACAATATTAATTATTGCATCCGGCTTTTCTGTTATAAGATAATTTCTTGCAACCACTTCTTCGAGCGTATATGGAGATAAAGAATAAATTCCTGGTAAATCGACCAATGTAGCTTCCTTATTTCCCTTGATTTTACCCTCTTTCTTTTCAACTGTAACGCCCGGCCAGTTTCCAACAAACTGATTAGAACCTGTCAAAGCATTAAACAAAGTTGTTTTTCCGCAGTTAGGGTTACCTGCTAAAGCAATTTTAATTGACATTTTTTTCTCCTTTTTTTACTATCTTTTTCAAATGTGTAATAATATGCTATTTTGTCATTAGTAAGTTAACTCAAAATTTCAAACGCAAGTTTTATCATTCTGACCGCAATTCTTCATTGCTTACCTTTATTGCATATCGCTCACTTTCATTATGTTGCACTTACTTTTATTAGTCATTTCTAACTTGTAGGTAAAAAAAATTATTCTACCTCAATCATTTCTGCATCTGCTTTTCTAAGAGACAATTCATATCCTCTTACAGTTACTTCAATCGGGTCTCCTAAAGGTGCTACTTTTCTTACATATACTTCAACACCTTTTGTTATGCCCATATCCATAATTCTTCTTTTAACCGGGCCATCTCCAGTAAGTTTCTTAACTTTCACAGTCTTTCCAACTGCAACTTCCTTTAATGTACTCATTGCTATCCTTCTTTCATATTTCTTTTTATATGTAAAATTATGATTGTGCACTCTTAAATACCTGCACAACAAAAAAGATTTAATAATATTTAATCAAATAAATAAAACTTTAATTTTCTTTATTAAATCTAAACCATAATTTTATTAGCCATATCTTTTCCTATTGCAACACGTGAATCTTTTACGTTAACAATCATGTTTCCACCCATCTGTGAAACAACTGTAACAGTTCCACCTACTACAAATCCTAAGTTTTCCAAAAACCTTCTTGTTTCTTCCTTACCGCCAACTTTTTTGATAACCGTTGGTTCTCCTTCATTTATCATAGTTAATGGCATCATGTTTCCTTCTTTCTTCTTAAGTAAAGATAAACCTTATTTTCAACAGTTAGTATATGCTAACGCAAATTAGATGTCAATAATTATTTTACTAAAATTCCAAATTTTTTTCTATTTTTTATAAAAATACCTTTATATTTTTATTCAATATAATTTGAGTAATATTCCACTTTGTGATACAATATCAAAAGACAATACGAGAAATACAAGGAGGTTTTCAACATGATTATTAATGAATCGGCAGAAAATTATTTAGAGACTATTCTTGTTCTTAGCAAAAAACTTCCCGTTGTTCGTTCCGTAGATATTTCCAACGAATTAGGTTTTAAGAAATCAAGCGTCAGCATTGCTATGAAAAACCTTAGAGAGAAAGGTCATATCACTGTTACTGACGCCGGATACATTTATCTTACAGAATCTGGAAAACAGATTGCAGACATGATATATGAAAGACATGAACTCTTATCATCATGGTTAGTACGTTTAGGAGTTCCTGAAGAAATTGCTACAGAAGATGCATGTAGAATTGAGCATGTGATTAGCAAGGAAAGCTTTGCGGCTATAAAGAATCATGTAAAATCACACTAATTATTTTAAACATTTATTATAGTCTTTAATGAGTAAAACCCACATCATTTTCCATTGATGTGGGTTTTACTCATTTATCATATGTGTAGTAAATAACCTAAAACACTACATATAATATTATTTTGGTTATTTGCAGCCTGGTTATAAACTTGTTTTACCCCATTTCTGACAACGAGCCGTTATTTTCGTTTATTAGTATTAAATACTTCTATACTTCTTTCAAGAATTCCATTCATATACGCTATCAATGTACCATAATTTGTCATTGGAATTTTATTATCGTTTGCACACTTTAATCTATATTTCATTTCCTTTTCATTTAATGTGCATCCGCCACAATGAATAATTAATTTGTACTCTGACAAATCTGTCGGAAATTCTGTTCCACTTGTAAAATACAGTTTTAAATCTTTTCCTGTGTATTTTTTTATCCAATTAGGTAGCTTAACCGTTCCTATATCATCACATTGTCTATGATGAGTGCAACCTTCTGAAATTAAAATTCTGTCTCCATCATTTAAATTTTCGATAGTAGCCACACCTTCTACCTGTGTCTTAAGATTTCCTTTATGCCTTGCCATTAATATTGAAAAAGAAGTTAAAAGCATATCATTAGGTGTATCTTTTGCTACCTGTTTGAATACCTGACTGTCTGTAATAATTAATTTCGGTTTTTGTACTAATTTATCTAAAGTAGCAACAAGTTTATCCGGCTGAATCACAATCGTAATTGCCCCTACTTCTAATAATTCTCTTATAGTCTGCTGCTGCGGTAATATAAGTCTGCTCTTAGGTGCTGCTGAATCTATTGGTGTCACTAAAATAACAATATCTCCTTCATCGACTAAATCTCTGACTATCGGATATTTAAATTCATTTTCCGGCTTTAATGTGGCTATCTTTTCTTTTAATTCATATATATTCTTATTTGCTTTAGCACTTATTCCAATTATTTTATTTTCAGGCACTATTTCTAATAATTTTTTATAAACTTGATTTTCTTTTAAATCTGTTTTAATTAAATCTATTTTATTTAAAACAATAATATAAGAAATATTTCGTTTTTTAATTTCATTTATAAGAGAAATGTCATCGTCTAAAATTTTATGAGACATATCATTATTATTCTTTTCATTTAAATCAATAACTATAACAGCTATATCCGTCTTATTTAACATCTGATAAGTTTTCTGAACTCTTAATTTGCCAAGTTCTCCTTCATCATCAATTCCCGGAGTATCTATTACCACAACAGGCCCTAGAGGTAAAAGTTCCATTGCTTTTAATACCGGGTCAGTTGTTGTACCACAAACATCTGATACAATCGATAATTTCTGACCTGTAATTGCATTAATCACACTAGATTTACCTGCATTTCGCTTTCCAAATATTCCTATATGAATACGTTCACCTCTAGTTGTTTCGTTCAAACCCATTATTTTCTCCATTATTTCTTTTAACTGTTAATTATTGTTATCTTTTCCTTTATATTCTGTTTTATCTTTATTTTCTTTTTTATCATTGTCAATTATATCTATTCTTTCAATATAACCTTTTTTAAGTTTTCCATTACGCTGGATTCCACGACTCCAACCTCCAAATTTATTATAAATCCAAAATAAATATGTTGTTATTATCTTGGCTTTTCCTAATTTACCTCTTGAAGTATTTTCATATATTTTTCCACCACATTCAGTCTTATTTCTGTGTTTTATATACTCAATCAACTGACTTTCTTTTCTTATTTCATCAGGAATTACTGTGTATGCATATCCTATGCTCTCCGTCTTATGTGAATCACTTCCTGCTGTTCCTGTCAAATTATATTTTTCAGCCATTTCTAACGCTTTATCATTTGCCATTTTAGATTCGCAGGCATTAAACACTTCAATAAAATCAAATTCAGATAAAATGTCCGGATTTCTTTTATAAGCTTTTGAATTCATAAAACTCATAAACTTTTCACCAAATGGATGCGCAGGTCCTAATATTCCTCCATAATTATGAACTATTGGAATAAGCAACTGTACCGGCATTCCTCTAAGTTCCATAAGCCTTAATTTAAGATTCTCCGGCATAATTACAATGATATGTCCTGCATCTAATGTATCATACTCTATTCCTTTAAATACTACAAAGTCCTTGTCAACATTTTTTATATTATGTTTCCAATATCTATACCCATCATAAGAGTCATGGTCTGTTACTAACATACCCCCATAACCCTGAGATTTTAATATATTTATATACTCACTAATTGGGACTTTTCCATCTAGCGAGCCCTCTTTTGTATGACAATGCATATCTATTTTCATATAAACCTCCTAGAGAGGATTTTAACGTTTGTTTTAAAATCTAAAGTCTCTTTTGTTATTATCTTTTATTAATTTTAAATTTTTTATTACAATATCCTTTACTTTTTCATTAGGAATATTTTCAATTTCTTTATGAATTAAATTTTCGCCTATTTCTTTTGTTTCAGATGAAGCATAATCCATTAAATACTCCTGTAAAGTCATTAATGCATTTGGTAGACAACAATTCTGTATTTGACCGCTTTTACATAAAGACATAAATCTGTCACCTGTTCTGCCTTCTCTATAACAGGCTGTACAAAAACTTGGTATATAATCCATTTTCATAAGCCAGTTAACCACTTCATCAAGACTTCTTGTATCAGTCACATCGAACTGACTTGAATTTTCTTCTTCAGGTTCTGCTTCAAAATATCCGCCCACACTTGTTCTTGAGCCACCACTAATCTGAGAAATTCCAAGATGTAATACTCTTTCTCTTGTCTTCTGACTTTCCCTTGTAGATACAATCATTCCTGTATATGGAACTGCAATTCTTATACATGCAACAATCTTTGCAAAAATATCGTCACTTATTCCATTTGAAAATAATGACTTATCTATATCATCTGCATCGCAAATTCTAGGTACACTTATAGTATGTGGTCCAACTCCAAAGACAGCTTCTAAATGTTCAGCATGCATTAATAATCCTGCAAATTCATATCTGTACTTATCAAGTCCAAATAATACACCAAGACCTACATCATCAATTCCACCTTCCATTGCTCTGTCCATTGCTTCTGTATGATAATTATAATCACTCTTTGGTCCTGTCGGATGTAATTTCTTATAGCTTTCCTTATGATAAGTCTCCTGAAAAAGTATATAAGTTCCAATTCCTGCTTCCTTTAATAATCTGTAATTTTCAACAGTCGTCGCAGCAATATTAATGTTTACACGTCTGATAGCTCCATTTTTGTGTTTTATACTGTATATTGTTTTAATGCACTCAAGATAATAGTCCATTGTATTATTAACAGGATCTTCTCCTGCCTCTAGTGCTAATCTTTTATGTCCCATATCCTGAAGAGCTATTACTTCTTTTTTAATCTCTTCCTGTGTAAGTTTTTTTCTGGCAATATGCTTATTCTTAGCATGATAAGGACAGTATACACATCCGTTAACACAATAATTCGACAGATAAAGTGGAGCAAACATTACGATTCGATTTCCATAAAAGTCTTTTTTTATCTGTTCAGCAAGTTTAAACATTTCATTGTTTTTATTTTCATCTTTACATGCTAATAATACGGACGCTTCCCTGTGGGATAGTCCTTTTCTTAATTTGGCTTTTTCAAGAATCGAATCAATAAGTTTTATATTATTTTTATTTTCATCTGCATATTTAATTGTATCTAGAATTTCTTCATGATTAATAAAATCATCTGCCGATTTTGATGTTATATCATACACTTTTATGTCCTTCTTTCCTGTAATTATACATCTTTCTTTTGTTTATTCATCATTTTGACGATTAAATTTATAAAATATTAATAATTTACATTACATATTCTATATCTATTTTTTTTATTTACTTTTAGCAATTTCTTCTAAAACCTTTTCCATTTCTATTGGTTTTGTTAAATGAGCATTCATTCCTGCATCAATACTCGCCTTTATGTCACTTTCAAACGCATTTGCCGACATTGCAATTATTCGTATTGTTTTTGCATCGGCTTTATTCAATTTTCTAATTGTTCTTGTAGCCTCAAGACCGTCCATTACAGGCATTTGAATATCCATTAAAATTGCATCATAATATCCTAAATCAGATTTTTCAAATGCCTCAACTGCTTCTTTTCCCTCAACTGCAGTTTCCACAATTATTTTCTCTCTTTCTAAAAGAGTCTGTGCAATTTCTCTGTTAATTTCATTATCTTCTACAAGTAACACTCTCATTCCCGAAACATTACTATTTTCCAACTGATTTTCATCATCTTCATTATATTTGTAACTATATTCTGTCTCAATTATAAATGTTGTTCCCTTACCAAGTTCACTTTCTATTTTCATGGTAAATCCCATCGCATCTACAATTTTTTTAACAATATATAGTCCAAGTCCCGTGCCTATAAGTTCTGATGAAAATTCATTTCTCTCCTGCATAAAAGGCTCGCCTATTTTCTGTACAAATTCTTTGCTCATACCACAGCCTGTATCACTGATTACTATTCTTTCCTTTGCAGTCTTATCATCTACATTAATGTTTTCTATTTTCCAGGTTATCTTTCCACCCGGTTTAGTAAATTTATAAGCATTGTTTAAAAGATTAATAATCATCTGCTGTACACGCATTTTATCAATGTAACATAAAACTTCTTTATCTTTTTCTTTTTTGATAAAATTAGGATAAATAAATTCTATATTTTTTTCTTTCATTAATGGACTCATCATTGAAACAATAGGTTTAACAACGTTATACATACTGCACCATTCCGTATAAAGTTCAAATTTGTCATTTTCAATACGGCTTACATCTAATATATCGTTAATAAGTCCTAACAGATATTTACCTGACTCATTAATCTGGTCTATTTCTTTTGCTATAACTTCTCTTTTATCAACATCATCTTTAGCAATTTCGCACATTCCAATAATAGCATTCATAGGTGTTCTTATTTCATGACTCATTCGTGCCAAAAACTCGCTTTTAGCTTTAGCTGCCTGTTTTGCCTCTTCTAGCGCTTTTGCTAATCTCTCGCTATTTTTTCTTTCTTTTTCATAAATATCCGTAACATCTGTTACCATGAATAAAATTTCATTTTTATTTACGGCAGAATCTAAATATTGAAAATGAATTTTCTTTCTTCGTACTCCTTTTTCAATGTTAGATGTTATATTATGATAAAAATAATAATTGTCATTTTTTTTCAATTGCTTTTTAATATTATCTAACGCATATTCTTTTCTTGCCGTTTCGCGTTCTTCTTCTCCAATATTATTATTTATAAATGTATCTATTTCATCTGCAAAAAGATTCTTCTTGCGTATTTTCATTTCGTCATATGTGTTTCTATAATTAAAAATCATACTTTGGCCATTGATTGTATTTATCAAACCTATACAATCATATTCCGTATGTATACACTTATCCATTATTGATTTTATAGTATGCTTTTCAGTCACATCCTGTATATACACAAATTCCATAATTTCAGAAGTAATGGGATTGCTTAAAATTTTAGCAACAATCTTAACCCATTTAATCTCTCCATCTTTCATTACAATCTGAACTTCAGAGTCAATATTTTCTTTTCCATTATGGTATTGCATTATAATGCTTCCGGCTGAAAATTTATTTCTTATTTCTTTTTTTACTTCATCAGATAAAATTAATCCGATAAAATATTCAACAGCAGCTTCACATGATGTGTTTTCATTTACAACATCATCTGTCGAATTAGCATAATTGTTTTTAAAGTTACTTCTTTCAATTCTGTTTTTAGTAAGATTTATCTGATATGAAGCAATTATATCCTGTGACATTTCCTCTCTTGTTTTAAGTTCTGCCTGATATATTTCTAATTTTTTTTGTTGCTTTAATATGCTTTCAGTTTCATCAACAAAATATACCATGTATGCATCAATATCATTCCATAAATAGCTTTTTGTACCCAGACTATAATATCTGTTATTTCTTTTAATATGTATCTGTCTGTAAGCCTGAGAAGTTAATTCATTTATTTCTTTCTCGCTAAATATTATTCTCTCAGCCGGTATTAATTCATACACACTCTTTCCAATTACATTTATATCCTGAGGGATATTTTCTATTTTCTTCCACTCAGCATTTGCATATAATATTCGTCTTTCCTTTTTCTCTGCTACATATGTTGCAACCGGAGATTCATCTGATAATTTTATATACAAATCTAATTCATCTGACAACTTTGTACATGCACAATAAAAAACAGGACATCCATCCTCTTCTCTAATCTTTGAAGCGACCAAATTAATCCACTGAACATTTCCCGTGGCTGTATAATATCTATATCTTTCATCTACTTCATTATCACTTTGTATTTTGCATAAAATACTCGTCAAAAACTTTTTTCTATCTGCCTCATATATAATATCTATAACATTTACCCCACCATCAAGATAACGTTGTAATTCATCATGCGTTCTTCCTGATAATTTTGCAAATGCCTCATTAAAATAGAGACATTCTATATTGTTTTCAACTACTTTTACAATTATTATTCCACCTGGAATTGAATTTAACAGTGTTTCATTAATAATTGATTTTTCCTGTTCAATATTTTGTTTCATATAATTTCCTCGTTATATAACTCTTTCCGAACTGTGCCTTTTTATTATTATACGACTGATTCTTTTTTCTTTCAATGACAGGTGATATTTTGCGATATGATTTTTAAATACAAAAACTTATACTTTCATAATTTTATAAATAAAAATACCCACAGATTAATTCTTAATTGTGAGGGTTTGTGATATTAACTAAAGGCATTTGTCACCGCTGGTTCAAATTGACAGCGGATTTTGCCTAGAACCAAAGGTTCTAACAACAAAATATAGCTGGAGATTTAGAACTGCTGCGAGTGACAAGCAGCGCAAGCGTTATTTAGTTAATATCACAAACCCTCACAAAACCGGAATACATCTGTGGGCATTTTGTTATTCTACATTTTTCAATGCATCTGTCATAGGTATTTTCTTAATTTTTCTAAATTCGAGGAACGAAACTAATATATATGCCATCATGCCAAGAATAAACATTTCGACATATACAACAGGATCCATTTTCAGTATAATCCATCCTTTCATATCCATCATCATAGGTCTGTAAATCAAGTCTTTTATAATCCATACTACAACCGGAATGCTTAATGCTACGCATGCGATTACAACCCATGTCGTTGCAGTCATATAAAGTTTTCTTATTTCATTATTATCATATCCTAAGATTTTTACCATAGAGATTGACAAACTATTCTTTTCTATAACCAGTTTAATTAAAAGATACATTACAAGCATTGATAAAATAACTGACACAATGTTTACCATATTCATCATGCTACCCATAGATACATCCATCTGTCTTGCCATTTTAGTTAAATCATCCTGAGTAATAACAGAATAAATGTACTCCTGCTCAATATCTTTTATTTTTACATTTGAAAAATATCCTGTAAATTCATTGTCTTTTACATTAAACTCTTTGCAAAAATCTTTTGTATCCATAAATATTGCAAGCCCTATAGGATATTCATATATTCCACCAATTTCAAAATTGTGTTTTTTAGTTCCATAGCTTTCTTTTAAAGTGAATTTATCACCTTTTTTCAATCTGTACTTATCTGCAAATACATCTGAAACATAGACCTTTCCGCTTTCAAAATTCATTGATATATATTTACTGTCATCCGATATCCCATATACTGATATATCATCTTTTTCCCCATTTTCACTAGTTTTTTCAACTGTGCTCATGAAATATTTTTCTACATCCTTTGTTTCTGTTTCAAGAGGTGCTTTCAATACATACTGATACTTTGCAGCCATATGTTCAATTATGCTGTCATTATAAGAATCAAGTAATGCCGGAAGCATTAATCCAAATAAAAGCAATAAATTTGCAAATACGATTCCAACAAATAAAGTCAGATAATTATATCTGTTCTGAATAATAACCCTAATTCTGAAACGGTTAAAAAACTTAAAATGTGGTAATCTTATGGCTTTCTTTTTCTTTGAAGTTGATAAATCATTTCTTATAAACTTCATTGGTGAAAGTCTGAGTTTCTTTCTTATAAACACATAGTTTACAACAAGCATTATTATAAACGGAACAAGCGTTGTAAGCACAAAAGCTTCTGCATTCCATATTGTTGTATATGTTGGAAGACTATAACTTCCATAATACATCCCTGCACATACATATTTAAATACCGTATATCCAAGTATATTTCCTATTATTGCTGAAATAATTGTAACCAATAACGGCAATTCCATATAGTGAACTGTTATTTCTCTCTTTGAGTACCCTGATGCTCTGAGCGTTCCTATTATAGTTGCTTCTTTATTAATTGTATTTGTTATCGTTACTGCAAATATAAACGCAATTATGATAATTAATATGTATAATAACGCAATCATCATTCCTCTGTCGCTTCCTACATCATCCCCTGTAAAATTAATTGCATTATTTGTATATCTTGGTATGAAATTTTTTACAATTCCTTTAGAAGCTATAACTTCTAATAGCTTATCAGATACTTTCTTTTCTTTTTTCTCAGTAGATGGTTCTTTGTCGTATTTCCATGAATAGCTGAAAAATTTGTGTTCATCTCCGAACTGATTGTATCCATCATCTGTCATTATTGCGACACCAAATTTTACTGCATCAAACATTAAGTCTCCATTATTTGAGAATAATGCACTATAATCTGATAAAGCTACAAAACCTGTGACTTTTAATTTCTTATCCGAAACTTTAATGTAATCACCAACTTCAACATCGTTATTATTTGCATACATTCTGTCTATGGCAATTTCATCTTTATCATAAGGCATTTGCCCTTCCATAAGGCATACTTTATTAACTTTCTTTCTATCTTTAAATATTCTAAGCGTACTGTCATATTTATCATTTAAATCTGTATCAGTATCTTCTTCTATGTAATAATTATTGTATATAGAAATTTTTTCTTCATTTTCTATATCATTTATTGCATCATCACTCAAGGGAGTAAGCATTTCAAAATTACCATTTTCAATGTTATAAACACTAAAACTATTATCATATGTTTTCTTTATGCTATTTGCTGCAACAAGAAATCCGGATATAAATCCAATCGAACCAATAAGTAACAGAAAAATAACCACATACTTTCCAAATTCGCTTTTTAACTGTCTTGGAAGTCTTTTATGTAACGGATTTTTCATTATCTAACCTCCTACCACTCTAATTCCATAGCAGGAATTTTTTCTTCGTTAACATAATCTTTTCTGATTTGTCCGTCTCTTAATTTTATAACCCTGTCTGCCATATTTTTTATTGCGTCGTTATGTGTAACCATAATTACTGTATTACCATATTTATGATTAACATCCTCAATCAGCTTTAATATTTCTTTAGAAGTATTATAATCAAGTGCTCCTGTAGGTTCATCACAAAGTAAAATACTTGGATTTTTTACAATTGCTCTTCCAATTGATGTTCTCTGCTGCTGACCTCCTGATAACTGATTTGGCAATTTATGTCTATGTTCATAAAGGCCTAATGTTTTAAGCAAATCATCTATGTCTAATGGATTATCACTCAAATATGCTCCTACTTCTATGTTTTCTTTTACGTTTAAATTTGGTATAAGATTATACATTTGGAATACATATCCTAAATGCTTTCTTCTGTATTGCGTAAGATTTTTTTCATTCATATTCTGAATAACTTCTCCGTTAACTGTTATAGTTCCACTGTCTGCCTCATCTATTCCGCCAATAATATTTAGAAGCGTAGATTTTCCTGAACCTGAAGGTCCTAACAGTACACAAATATCACCTTTTTGTGCTGAAAAATTGATTCCTTTTAACACTTCTGTCTTATTTTTATCGTCTCCAAAACTCTTTTTTATGTCCTTGATTTCTAAAAACATATTTACTCCTCTCTATTTTTTTATTAATCTTTTACGTTGTGTATTTCTAACTATAGTTAGTCATCGCTACCTATTTATTTATGATTATACATTCTTTTTCATAGAAATCAAGAAAAACTCCCACATATAGGTTTTAAATTGTGCAGATTTGAGGTATTAACTTAATAACGCACGCAGTTGCAAATGCACTTAAGTTAATATCTCTAGCACACAAAAAATCCATATGTGGGAGTTGTATTTTATTATTATCATAAATAATTATACATCATCTATATATATTATTGTTATTTAGCTTATAAGTTTATGTTCATATGCTTTACAAATTCATATCAGCAATTAACTGTTTTACCTGAGTCCAATCTTTAATATAGATTGTAGATACTGATTTAACCTTTTCCTGATGCAATTTGCTAGAATCATCATATATTCCAACTGTATTAATTCCATTATTATAAGCTGTATTCAATGAATAAAATGCATCGTCCATAAGCCATGTACCTGCTTTATCACTTTTCATTTCTTCCATTGCTTTTTCAAATATTAACGGATTGTCTTTTCCCTTTCCAACCTCTGTTGTTGTAAATATCTTCTTAAAATATTTTTCCAAACCTAATCTCTTAAAAGCTGCTTCAATCATTGGTCGGTCTGTAGATGTTGCAACTGTCATTGGAATTTTATTTTCATATAAATACTCTATAAATTCCAACACTCCATCCTTTGGCATTGCTTCATTTTCATAAAATTCATATACAACACTGTTTATTCCATCAATAATTTCCTGTATAGTTTTATCCAATTTATATGTTTCTTTTATGTATTTTGCACCTTCAGCCATCGTTAAATCAAATAAAACCTCTGCAATATTTTCTTTTTCCTCAATTCCAAACTTATCCAAATATATTTTTCCTGCATCCATCCAGATTTTCATTGAATCTAAAATTGTTCCGTCTACATCAAATATTATTCCCTTATTCATAATTTTCTACTCCTCTTCTAATATGTATTTTCTTTTTTAATCGGATTAACCACCTAAAATATTTATTATAAAAAATTAACCTTACTCATTTTATTTTTTATCTGTTATTATACAATAAATTTTAATTAAATTTAGATTATTTTTCAACACCGACTGCCATTTAAAGTTCATTTTAGTTTCGCATTCTATTATATGTACAACAATTAAAATATTAAAAGGAGGATTTGTTATATGAAACAATCAGACAAATTAATTTTATCAACAATATTATCATTAAATATAGTTTCTTTGGGAATTGGATGTATTAATCTAAAATCAGTTTATGCTGATACTACTGGGACTGAAACTTCTATTGTTTTATCAGATGACGGAACTACTGTAAATGGTAAAAAGATTTATGGCAAATGGTCTAAAATCAAGAAAGTTGTTTAATCAAATAAAAACAGAGTTGGATTTTTCCAATTCCGTTTTTTATTTGAAGTAAATTTTTATAATATAATTCGCTATACATTTAAATTCCCAAGCTTTATAGTTATTTCATCATCATATACCTTGCTTACCTGTCCATAAACAGTCTTTTCTTCATTTGATTGTTTTCCTGAACTGCCTACACACCCACTAAGAGATGCACCTACCATTGTTACTGCCATAATTCCTACTAAAAATTTATGTCTCATATCTTACACTTCATTTCACTTATCTAACTGAGTTTCATCTTATGGTCATATAATAAAATGCCAACCTTAAATGAACTTAAAAAAAGCCAACAATATTTGATTTTTTCAAATATCATTGACTTTTATGATTATATTGGCAAAATATACGATATGATATCAAACAAACTTACTACAAATTACAATTTAGTTTTACACAATTCATCAGCCATATCACCAATAAGAATTCTTGCATTAGCTGAAATATTATTTTTCTGCTGACAAATCATTTTCTTTTTATTGTCTTCTTCCATTGTTTTATCACATATCTTTCCAAATTTTTCTGTAATTCTTTTAACCGGAATACTCATTCCTTTGCTGTAAAAATATCTCATGTTGTAAGTTTCGCACCCCGGAATAGGTGTAATATGGATAAAAGGCTTTCCTACAACTGCTGCCTCGGTAGAAGACAACCCACCGGGTTTTCCGATAATTAAATTACTTGCCATCATGTATTTTGCAATATCGTTCGTATGACCTATTAAAATACATTTCTCACTATATTTGTCCTTAAGTTTATTCAAAAGTTTTTTGTTATTTCCACAAATTATTATTAATTTTACATTTGTTTCCTCATAATAATCGGATAAATTCTTTACAACTTTTTCAACATTTCCCGCACCAATGCTTCCGCCTGATACCAAAATATATCTGTTACTAACACTAAGTCCAAGTTCTAGTTTAGCCTCATCCATATTAATGCTATGATCAAATACCTCTCTAACCGGAATTCCAAAAGGTCTTAATTTTTCTTTTTTTATCCCACGCTTAATATATTCTTTTTCCAAATCCTTGGCAGGAATAACATAATAATCACATTCTGTTTCCTCTGTAAACGGAATACATGTATAATCAGTTCCAACAAAAACTGTAGGTGGAAGTTCATATCCTTTTCTTTTCATTTGAGTGATGATTTCTGCCGGGAACAAATGTGGCATAATTATTATGTCGCATTTGTTTTTTTGAATATAATCTTCTATTATTGCTGCAATTCTTCCATTTGCATAATAGACCGGAGAATGAAAAGGAAGTTTTCTGTAAGCATTTCCAATTTTATACACAACTCCAAATACATTTGGAGCTTTCTGTACAAGTCCGACATATGCCCTGTCTATAACTCTTGCAAGCCTGTTACTTTTTAAAGCATATGGATTGAAAAATTTAACATTATATCCTCTTTTAATTAGTTCTTCTTTTATAGCTGCACCTGCTGCATTATGTCCACCGCCTGTGCCACATGATAATATTAACGCATCCATAATAATTTAATCCTTAACTTTTCTCTAACTTCTGTACTTTGATGTAGTCTTACTAACACAACTAATGTAATAAATAAAAATCCAACATTCACTGCCTGATTTTCATTTAATATGAATAGTCCCGCCAATGTACTCACATAAGTAACTATTGTTCTGTAAAAATGTGGAATTACTCTAAATATTAGTGAGTAAAATATAAAAAATAATGCCAAAATAATTACAGCCTTTATATCAGGTGCTAGCCCTAACAGGCATCCAAATGTTACGGCAATTCCTTTTCCTCCATGGAAATTGTCAAACATAGAACACACATGGCCAACAACAGGCATAGTTAAAACAATTGCTAGCGGAATTATTCCCATTTCCTGTGGTGTTGCTCCATTTATATACATGTGTACCGGTACAATTCCCTTTAAAAGTTCACATATAAGTGTCATGATTCCACAAGTCATTCCTCCGTACATAAATGCATTTGCTGTTCCCGGATTCTTATCTTTACTTTCTTCAATTAATTCTTCTTTATTAAATAATTTCATAAAATTTTTAGCATATAAAACACTACCTGAAATATATCCAAATAAAGCATAAAGTATTGTTCTCATAATTTATATAATTCTCCAATTGTATTTTTGTAAATATGCATATCTATACATATCTTAATACATTCGTATTTTACTCATAAAAATCAATTGCAAATAACTCTTCGCCTGCATTTATTTTTCCTTCTGCAACTAATCTGATTTTCTGATTGTCAGCTAATTCAGTACATATAACAGGTGAAGCAACTGATGGTGCATTTTGTTTTAAATATTCTAAATCAAGTTTCATTATTGTATCACCTTTTTTCATTTTGTCACCTGCTTTTACTAATACGCTAAATCCCTGTCCGCCTAATTTTACAGTATCAATTCCAATGTGAATAATCATACTTATTCCATCTTTAGTTGTAAACCCTACTGCATGTTTAGTATCAAATACAAATATAATTTCTCCATCATCAGGTGCCACAACAATTTCATCTGTCGGAGTGACTATCGCGCCATCTCCCATCATTCTACTTGCAAATGCTTCATCTGCTGCTGTATCCAAATTTGCAGATATTCCTGTAATAGGACTTGAAATTACAATTGATTTAACTATTTTCTTTTTGTCTTTATCTTCATTAAAAATATCATCTTCTTTGTCTTCATTTTTAACGGCATTATCTTTTTTATTATACTCTATATTTGGAGCTGTTTCCAGATAATCCTCAAAATTAGATTTAATAACTGTTACTCTTGGTCCATAAATAATCTGCACACCATTTCCTTTATGGACAACCCCTGACGCTCCTGTATTTTTTAGTAATGAATCATTTACTAATTCTGCTTTATAAACCGTACATCTAAGTCTTGTGGCACAACAATCTACATCTGATATATTTTTCTTTCCACCTAGTCCTTTGCAAATCATTTCTGATAATTCATCTGACGAATTTACATTATCTGCTTTTGCTTCACCTTTTTTCTTTGCTTCGACATCACTTCTTCTATATAATTTAACTTCATCACTATCATCTCTTCCCGGTGTTTTTAAATCAAGTTTATTTATTAAAAAACTAAACAACAGATAATAGACAATAAAATATACCACACCTACTATAACAATCCATATCCAGTTTGTCTTTGCATTTCCCTGCATTATACCAAAAAGAAACATATCAATAAGACCGCCTGAAAAAGTCATCCCTACACCAACTTTAAATACATGCATAAGCATATATGCAAGTCCCGCAAATACACAATGTATGCCATAAAGTAAAGGTGCAACAAAAAGGAATGTGAATTCTAACGGCTCTGTAATTCCGGTAATCATGGATGTAAGCGCAGCTGATAATAAAAGTCCTTCAACTTCTTTCTTTTTCTCTGGTTTTGCCGTTTTATACATTGCAAGTGCAGCACCCGGAAGCCCAAAAATCATAAGAGGAAATTTTCCTGACATAAATCTTGTCGCTGAAACTGAAAATTCAGTAACTGTAGGATCAGCAAGCTGTGCAAAAAATATATTTTGAGCACCTTCTATTAGCTGTCCTCCAACTTCCATCGTTCCACCAACACCTGTCTGCCAGAACGGAAGATAAAATACATGATGAAGACCAAATGGAATCAATAATCTTTCCATAAATCCATACACCCAGGTTCCTGCATATCCTGAATTAAGTACTAAATCACCAACGGAATATATACCACTTTGAATTACAGGCCATATAAAGAACATTAAAATACCTACTAACGTATATACCAAAGAACATATAATAGGGACAAATCTTGTTCCTCCAAAAAACGATAGCACCTGTGGCAACTGTATTTTGTAAAATTTATTATGCAATGCTGCAACTCCTAATCCTACAATAATACCGCCAAAAACTCCCATCTGAAGAGAAGTTATGCCCACAACATCAGCTGTAGCACCTTCTAACATTTTTTCTGCTCCGCCGTTAATTGTTATCATTGCGCCAATTGATGCATGCATTATAAAAAATGCTATTGCTGCCGACAGTGCTGCAACTTCTTTTTCTTTCTTAGCCATACCAATGGCAACGCCCATTGCAAATATAATAGGTAGATTAGCAAATACTATATTCCCTGCATCACTCATAACCTGAAATATAGCATTAAATAATGTTCCCGGTCCCATTACATTCCAAAGTCCGTATGTCTTTAACATTGTTTCATTCGTAAATGAACTACCAAGTCCAAGCAATAAACCTGCAACCGGTAGAATTGCTATTGGAAGCATAAATGATCTTCCTACTCGCTGTAATACGCCAAAAATTTTATCTTTCATTTTATATCTCCTTTTTACTTATTTTTGACTATATTTTTTATATCATTCATGCTTTTTACACATTCACATATGTAACACGGAATGTGATTAGTAAATTAACTCTTACAATCATCCTGTCACACCTGAAACTATTTTAAATTTTCTACAATATAAACCTGACCTATAAACAATTTTTCTTTACTATAAATCTGACATAAAAACATTCTCTAAATACAGGAAATCCTCCTTAACATACTCGTTAAGAAGGATTCCCTTTAACATTTTTATTCAATTTAAAACTTTTTATTAATTTATAAACCTTGTATAATATTCAAATAATCCTGTCGTTGATCTATAACTGCATATACAACTACCTGCTTGTTTACTTCATCAATTTTATAAAAAACTAAATTTTTTTCTAAAATAAGTACTTTATAGCCCTGTCGCCTAAGTATAGAATATCTTGGATTTGTTCCAATATATGGATCTTCACCTAACTGAAGAATTCTCTTTTCAATATCATCTAGTTTTTCAAGTGCAACCGTATTTCCAAAATTCTGAGCAATATATAGTATTATTTTTCTAATTCCTGCATCAGCTGTATCAGTTCTTATCACCTCATATTTCATCACTTACCCCTCCTGAAACATTTTACGTAAATCATCAAATGTATCACTTATCGGGGCAACCCTACCATTTTTCACATCATCCTCTGCTTCAGCTAGCACTTCTAACAACTCTATTCGTGCTTTCATATTTTTATATTCTTCATATGATAGAGAAACTGTATCTCCTCTACCATTTACTGTAATAATTACTGCTTCTTTATTTTCCTTACACTGCTTAGATATTTCATTATAATGATTTCTTAAATCAGCAGATGGTCTTATTGATTCCTGTATAGATAACATTATAATCACCTCCACATATATTATATGCAAATTATATCATAATTTTGCTATCTCTTTCAACTATCTATGTATAAAATTGTACTAAAACGTGTTAAGAAAATTTTACTTTTAATACAATATCTTCATAATAATAAATATTTACATCTTTATGGTCTTACAGAATATCCTATTCCAAGTCCTCCCGGTCCAATATGACATGTTATTCCCATTGGTAAATAATCCCATAACACTTTTATTTCAGGGAAAGCTTCCTGTATTTCATTAACCCACTTCTTTGTTTCTTCTTCATCAGCACTTGATGCTGCTAAAATATGTACATTTCCTTTTTCAAAGTCTTCTGCATAGTCTGTTGTAACTATTCTTTTCACTTCCTCTATCATTACTGTTTTTGCCTTTATCAATCCTCTACAATTTTTAAAAGAATCAAGTGTACCAATATCAAATTTTAAAATTGGCTTAACTTTAAGCATTCCACCTACAAGTGCTACACTAGATGAAATTCTTCCACCTTTCTTTAAATATTTCAAATCATCTACAGCAACAAAAATTCCCATTTTTCCTTTTGCATCTTCAAGTCTGTTCTTTATTTCCTTCGCACTACAACCTTCATTGAACAACTCGATTGCATCTAAAACAGACTGTTTCATAGGCGTTGAAACTCTTCCGTTATCAACTACAAAAACTTTGCCATCATAATCATCATTCTGTGCCATAGCCATTGCTGTTGAACATGAGCCACTAAGTCCACTGCTTATTGGTATATAAACTAATTCTTCGTATTCTTTTAAAATTTCATCCCATAAGTTCATAACTGCCTCAGGTGATGGCTGTGATGTACTTACATTCTCATCGTTTTTAAGCAATTCTATAAATTCTTCTCTACTTATATCTTTACCTTCGTAATGACATTGATCATTAATGTAAAATGGCATTGGCAACACATATATCCCAAGTTTTTTAGCTTCTTCCTGTGTTATTCCGCTATGACTATCAGTTAAAATTCCTGTCTTCTTCATCATTATTCCTCCAAATGTATATATAACTACAAACTAACGTATTATCAAATTCAAATATCAAAATATATCCCACTAATTAATTGGCATATGTTGTATGCCACGCAATTTACTTTATAAAATAAACAACTTTAAACGGTTAACTAGACAACTATACCATTATCTGTCCATAAAGTCTATAGTCCTATAGTACAAATTTCAAACATCATCTCGGTATACTACTTCTAATACATAATGCTCCCCATCCCATCATAGGATTAGGCCATTTTTCAAATCCATCTATTTTCCTTGCTCCTCTTATCAGATAAGCCTTAAGTTTTTCTCCATATAAATACTTGTCATTTCCATTAACTATGCCCCATTCCATAAGCAATGCTGCTGCCCCTGAAACAAATGGGGTTGCCATTGAAGTCCCACTTTTTACTGAAAGTCCTCCGCCAACTGCTGCAGATATTATATCTACTCCCGGTGCTACAATATCCGGTTTAATTTGATTTGTTTCTCTTGTAAATCCTCTTCCTGAAAAGTCTGCATATGTCTGCCTGTTACTATCATACGCTCCTACAGTAATTGCTTTAGAAGCAGTTGATGGAATTGTCAACGTAGTGTAAGGTATAGGATTTAAAAACCTTGTATTTGTCCCTAATGAAGCCTCAACAGGCAACCACATATTATACGCTCCTAACACTGATTTAACCGATGTTATCCTCACAGTCCAAATACCTGACTGAATATACATATCTTCAGGCACGAATTGAACATATACCTCCTGATATATGCTATAAGGTTTAGGTGTTCCATAATATACCATCAACCTTGTTCTATCTGAAGAGATATTATATTTCATAACTTCATTTGCATCAGTAAAAATTCCGGTACTTTCGCCTGTTGGTGAAATTAATTCTATTTCAAATATATCTGCATAAGACTTCCATATTTGCAAATTAAGGGAATTTTGATAATTTGATACTGCAAATTCTATATTTTCTGTTTCACCTGTATCGATTTTTCCACTTGTATGTCCCCCCGCATTTCCTTCGTTTCCTGAACCTATTACAACGGATATTCTTTCCCTTGCAGATATCTCGTTAATATATGTTTCAAGCAATGATGTGCCATCATGAGAACCATAGTTATTTCCAAAGCTTAAATTTATAACAATCGGCATTTTCAGCTCTTCTGCTTTCCTTGTTACATAATCAATTGCCTCCATAAGTTCTATTGTTGTCGGAAACGAATTTTCTCTCGGTGTCGCCAATTTAACAATTAACAATTTGCTTTTAGTTGCTATTCCGATATTATTTCTTTTATCGTTTGCAAAATTTCCTGCAGCAATACCTGCTACATGAGTTCCATGTCCTGAATAATCTCTTGATGGTACAATTTCATATCTTTCTCTAAAATCCGGTGCATTTATTGCTGCATTTATCTGACTATCCGTATAAAATGTTCCTCTGTTAAAACCGTATGTATTTTCGCCATTCCCTATTGTCTGATCCCAAATCTCAATAATTCTAGTTTTCCCAAATTCATCTATAAATGCTGAATTTGCATAATCTATTCCACTGTCTATTACCGCAATAATTACCCCTTCTCCATATATACCAAACTGATTCTGTGCATTTGTAACACATGCTTCACTTCTGTTATTTATAACTGCAAAATATAACGGTTTTGCTTTTTCAATATAAATAACACTGTCATCCTCAGCAAGTTTATCAATAGTTTCTTTTGGCACAGATAATATTGCAAAATTATTTGACAATATTTCATATTGTATTCCATTATATTTTTCTAAAAAATCCGGAGTTCCCGTGAACCTTATAATCAAATCCCAGGAGTTATCTATTGGATTAAAACCTGCTGATAGTTCCCGGCATTTATCTAATTCCTGAATATTAGCTTCCAAGGCAACATTCAATAAATTTTCTATTTTTCCGTTCATAAACATACCTAAAAAAACACTTATTACATTCTATGAAAATTTCTTACCATAATTACTTAGAATGTAATAAGTGTTCTACTTTTTGTATTATCGATTCTGAATTAAATCTTAGTCCATAATTGCCTTATGGAATTTCTTTTTACCTTTTTTAATCTTTGCTCCTTCTTTTAACATTGATTCCGTAACAACAAAGCCTATGTCAGAAACTTTTTCATCATTAACAGATACGCCACCCTGCTGTACAAGTCTTCTTGCTTCACTCTTTGTTCCTGCTAATCCACAAGTTACCATTAAATCCATGATTCCAATTCCACCATCTGTTAACTGATCCGGTGTAATTGTAGATGTTGGCATATTTGAATCATCTCCACCACCTGCAAATAATGCCTTTGATGCTTCTTCAGCTTTCTTTGCTTCTTCTTCACCATGAACCATCTTTGTAAGTTCGAATGCAAGAATTTCTTTTGCTTTATTTAACTGGCTTCCTTCCCATTCATCCATCTTATCAATTTCTTCAAGTGGAAGGAATGTTAACATACGGATACATTTTAATACGTCTTTATCTCCTACATTTCTCCAGTACTGGTAAAATTCAAATGGAGATGTTTTATTAGCGTCAAGCCATACTGCTCCGTTAGCTGTCTTACCCATTTTCTTTCCTTCTGAATTCATAAGAAGTGTAATTGTCATGGCATAAGCATCTTTTCCAAGTTTACGACGGATTAATTCTGTACCACCCAACATATTTGACCACTGATCATCTCCACCAAACTGCATGTTACATCCATATTCTTTAAATAAATGATAAAAGTCATATGACTGCATAATCATATAGTTAAATTCAAGGAATGTTAAACCTTTTTCCATTCTCTGCTTGTAGCATTCTGCACGAAGCATATTGTTAACTGAGAAACATGGTCCTACTTCACGTAATACATCAATGTAGTTAAGTTTTAATAACCAATCAGCATTGTTTACTGCAATAGCTCCACCTTCTCCAAAATCAATAAATCTTTCCATCTGCTTCTTAAAACATTCGCAGTTATGTTCAATTGTTTCAGGTGTAAGCATCTGACGTAAATCGTTACGTCCTGAAGGATCACCTATGTATCCTGTTCCACCACCAAGCAATACAACAGGTCTGTTGCCTGCCATCTGTAATCTCTTCATAAGACATAAAGCCATAAAATGACCTACATGAAGTGAATCTGCTGTAGGATCAAATCCAATATAAAATGTTGCTTTTCCTGTGTTAATTAATTCTTTAATTTCTTCTTCATCTGTAACCTGGGCTATAAGACCACGTGCTACTAATTCATCATAAATTGTCATCTTTTTTTCCTTTCTTAAATTAAAATTCATTAAATTTCTTTATAAGTGTTTCAAGTTATTAGGATACTTATTAAATTTTTGATACCGATATGCAATTTTCTATTATCTGCGAAAATTAAAATTGCATTTTTTAAGCTTAGATTCATAAATATGACCTTGCCATACATAAAAAAAACCTCTGCATCTTACGATACAGAGGGCATTAACTGCGGTACCACCTCTAAATAAAAATTTCTCACGAAATCTTCCTCTACGAGTGCAAACACACTCTTGCGCTATAACGGGCGCTCCCGACATTCCCTACTCATTTCTTTTCAGGTTGTAACTCCAGGATGTATTTCACAAAATCTACTTCATAATCTCACACCAACCGATTACTCTCTTGCAAGTACAATTAAGTTACTTCTTCCTCTCAACGTCTTATAAATAATTAATCTTTTTCTATACTAACTTTTTGTAGCAAAAAAATCAACTGTTTTTTAATATTTTTATTCCTTCCAAAATTAAAATTTTAAATTTCACTCTTCCATCGTGCTGTGGAATTTGCTTTTAGATAAACGGAATTTTTATTCCTTCTCCCAAATACCATCATTTGAAATCTTATTCCAATCTGCTTTCAATACAGAAACAACTTTTCCCCTCTTAAATTTCTTCTCTTCCTGATATAAATACTTCTGTTTTATTAATCCGTCAACAGCAACCTTTACTTTATCTTTCGGAACTTTATTATAATCCGCTACACACTGAATGGTCTTCCAATATGTAACAACTGAACGATTTTTCTGTTTCTGTTTATATAAACTATTTAGAATAAGTTCATTATAATGATGTTTTTCCTGTGACTGTCTTGGCATCTCGACATAACTTGTTGCGACTGATTTAAGTTTATTACTAAATGAATATTTAACCCCATAAATAATAACTTTTTTACCTATTTCTTTTAAATACTCTGCAACTTTAGTAAAATGCGCATCCCCTGTAAATAAAACATATACTTTAGTTTTGTCCTTTTTTGCAGCACTTCTATAAATCGCATCTAAAATAATCACATCCGTAAAATCTTTATCAACGCCTTCTTTATCGCTGGCTGTATGTATAATATTCTTAGTAATTCCTTTTAATCTTTCTAAATCATTTCCTATATTGTATTTTGAAAAATCCCCAAAAACATATAAACTTGTAACATTATATTCCTGTTTTAGTTCTTCAATCCACTCTTCAATATTAGGCTTCATCTGAAACTTATTTCTATATGCATAATACCAATGTTCATAGTCAACAAACACTTGTGCTTCCAGTTTCTTATCTTTTTTTAATCCAAACATTTACTTCCTCCTTTTTATATTTGGGCTAATTAAGGATACCCATAATCCTTTGTTCATTGAAATTTTCTTATCAAAGTGATACCTCTTTGACTTATCAAACAATAGAAGCCTTTGTACGCACCAACTACATAATCAAGTATAGTCTTTATATATCCTGTTTCTTTTCCCCGATATATAACATAAGGAGCCTTACGGCTCCTTATGGCTGCAAACACACACATTATACAATATATAAATGTAGGTGTCAAAATTCAGATTATTTAAAGTATTTACAGATTCAGATTTTCTTGTAATATTTACTGCCTGTTAAATATTAACTAAACACTTGCAAAACTTTAATTATCTGCATAAAATTATAATCTTTGCAACTTCATTTAATCAATATAATTAAGCAATCCAATTACTCCATTGTTTTTTTCAGTTGGTGTGTATAAAACAATATGACTTAATAAAGCTTTTCTTACTTTTCCATCCTTGTCAAAACAATTTATCTGAATTTTTTTATTTGTTTTCTGTAATTTTGTTTGTTTATAGAATTCAATAAATTTATAAACGTCTTCATTTACGATTACATTTCCCTTAATAAATTCTATATAATCAACATTATCCGCTTCTACATTAAATGTTTCTTTTGTCTTTGTTCCTAAATCGCAAATATTGGTATCCATTGATACGTGCCAATATATGTATTTTTCTTCTTCCAGTCCAAATCTAATATTATCAAGCATTCCATTAATAATATTATCATCCTGTATTTTCTTTGTAATATCTTCTGCAAAATGTATAAGCGCATACCCTGAATTCCAAGGTACTTTTCTTATTCTAATATTATATGTCTTACCTGTATCCTCATTCTTAACGTCAACTTCTTTAATAAGTTCATTACAGAATTTATCACAATGTTCACATGGTGCATTCGAATCCCATATTGTCTCATGACATTTTAATCCAATAAGTTCTTTTGTTTTATCAGAAGTTAATTCTTCCTTTGCTGCACGATTCATATACAATAATTCTTTTGTTTTTTCATTGCATATAAATATAATTTCATGTGATTCTTCAATAAGCCATCCCATGTTTCTAACATCTATAGGCATTGACATTTCTTCATTACCTGTATATATCTGGAACTGATTCTTTCCTAATTTCTTAGCCTGAATAAGTGCCATGTCAGCACATCTGTAAAGTTCTTTATATTCTGTCACATGAGCCGGAAACATTGCAACACCTATTGAACATGAAATCTTCATTTCTCCCACATTAATACGTAGTTTATTTCTCAATATTTCCATTTCGTTATTAAGTTCATCTATTGTCATTCCACGCTTTATAAATACAGCAAATTCGTCTCCACCAAATCTACACGATAAATTTTCTTCTGAAAAAGCACTGTCAAGAATATTGGCCACATTAATTATTGCCTGATCACCCATAATGTGTCCAAGACTATCATTTACTCCCTTAAAATTATCAATATCAATCATAAGGAATATAGCTTCTTTTCCTGAACTGCTCAAGAACAATCTTACCTGTCTTTCAAACTCTTTTCTGTTAAGAAGTCCTGTCATTGTATCAAGTTTAACCTGACCTTCAACAACTCGTAATTTCTGAATTACCTTTTTACGATGCTCTTCAAATAATCTTTCAACCGTATTGTTTAATTCATATTTGTCATATGGTTTAAACAGCATACCATCTGCACCGTTTTTAAATGCAATATCTTTATATACATTTTCATTGTCACCTGTTGTATATAATACCGGAATCTCATCTAATTTATCGTTCTTTTTCATTTCGTAAAGTAAATGAAACTTATCTTCTTCATTTATATTAGTATCTACAACTGTTAAAATAATGTTGTAATAATTCTTCTTTATAAATTGATAAGCTTCTTCTTCATTGTCAAACTCTACAAATCTATATTCCGTATCCAGATAGTTTCTAAACATTTCACGGTTTCTTTGTAATTCATCCACAAGGACTATCACTTCTGTCTCGCCGTTCTGGTCATCTATTGATAATTTCTTGTACTCTTTATAACTCTCTAAATTAAAAATTGGAATTATATCTTCACTTAATAATTTATTTTTAAATTCCTGTTCAGGTATCGGTCTTGAGAAATAATATCCCTGTACAAAATTACATTTTAATCTTCTCAAATACTGAATATGTTCTTCTGTCTCTGCACCTTCAACTACAATTATAAGATTCATCCATTTTGCCAGATTTACTATTGAACTGATAATATTATGGCTATTCTTATTTTTCTGTTCATTCTGAATGAATTTCATATCAAGCTTAATTATATCTATTGGAAGTTCAGCTAAAATATTCAATGATGAATATCCACTTCCAAAGTCATCCATCTCTATAATAAATCCATATTCTTTTAATCTTCTGACTACTTCTAAAATATTTTCAGTATTTTCCATATATGCTGATTCTGTAATTTCTAAGTGTAAGTATGTAGGTGATAGATTATGTCTTTCAACCATACTTTTAAGAATCTCCGGAAGTCCTTCTTTGTAAATATCTTTTCTTGATACATTGACAGATACCGGAAGAATCTTATTGTGTTCATTCTTCATTTTCTCAATGAATCCACATACATGCTCCCATATATATATATCGAGTTCAGTAATAAATCCATTTTCTTCAAATATCGGAATAAATTCACCCGGCGAAATAAATCCTAATTCCGGATGTTGCCATCTTATAAGTGCCTCTGCTCCAATCATCTTATTAGTCTGAATATCATATTTAGGCTGATAATACACCTTGAAATCCTCATTCATAAGAGATTGTTTCATAGTTTTTGTAATCTGAATATTCTGCTGATTTTTACTCATTAATGCATCGTCATATATGTACACATCATGATCATATGTGAGTTTAGCCTGATTACATGCTGCAATAGCATTATCGCACATAGAATTTATAATGATGCTCTTATCTTCAATATTGTATACACCAAATTTAAAACTTATTTTTGCTTCATAAAATCTCTGATATACCATCTTCGTAGCATATATTAAAGTATTAATTATATTATCGGATTCCTTAGATAAAAAGTAAAAAATATCTGAATGGGCACGGGCAAACAACACATCCTTATTTTCAAATATTCCATTTAGCATCTCAGTATAAAATTTTAAAAGGCTGTCTCCCTCTTTCCATCCAAATGCATCATTAAAATATTTAAATTTTTCTATATCTGACGCAATAATTTGATATTTTTCTTCCGGATTACTTTTTATTATTTCTTTTGCCTTTCTATAAAAAGCCTTTCTGTTATAAGCTCCTGTCAAAGAATCTCTTTCAGCATCTCTAAGTCTGTAAATAGATTCTTTCATATCGATAAGATTATCGATTCTTCTAAGCAATACTTTGATATTATATGGCTTATTTACAAAATCATTAGCGCCTAAAGCCAAGGCCTTCTCTTCCGTTTCATCCGCATCTTTATCTGTTGTTACAATTACAGGTATTTTATTATATTCCGGTTCTTTCTTAAATTCTTCAAGAAATCCATATCCGTCCATAACCGGCATTACAATGTCTAATAAAATTGCAGAAATACGTTCACTGTCTGTTTTTAAAATTTCTAATGCCTCAAGACCATTCTCAGCCCCAATAACAGTATATCTGTCTTCTAATAAGGCTTTAAGAATTTCTCTGTTCATTTCCTGGTCTTCAACAACTAAAACCGTTTTCTTCATATGTCCTCCAGTCATTATTATCTCGCATTTATAATCAATCTATAGTCATTATTATAATTTTTCTAAATTGAATATTAATTTTCCGTTATTCCATATGAATATTATACTACATATACAGTTTTATTCAACAAAACTCAATTACTAATCTGGTAACTTTTTTATTATGCTTTTTATACTTTTTTATTGTTTTTTGAATCATTTTTTAATGTTATTCTTTTTTATTGCACCTTTTCTACACTTTTTATTATATTTATACCTTTTTATATTCCCCTTTCATAGCATATCCATTCATGGTCATACAAAAATATTCTTCCACAATCATTAAATTCCATTTTTTTATATGCTCTCAGTGCGTTAGCGTTATTTGGGCTTACCAGATAATGTACTCCCTTATATTTTCTTTTTTGTAAGTTTTCCATGGCTCCTTGTATCAAATTTCCTGCAAGTCCATTACCTCTATATTCTTCAGCTATTACCAGTCTTGCCAGTTCCCCTGCCGGTTTTAGTTCTTTTGACCAGCATTTCTGTTCTTCTACTAACTTATCATCATCTATTGAAATTGCTGCTATTATCTCATTGTTTTTTTTATTAACTATAACAAAACTATCCCCTCTTAAAATATCATTTTTTATTATTTCTTTTGTTGGATATTCTTCTGTCCATGTACATCCTTTAGTCTTTCTTGCATCAACATACAATTTAAAAACATCCTCTAATCTATTTATATCTCCTGCTTTAAAAATCAAATTTTCTTTCATTTTTTATTTTTAATCCTTTAATTTATCTTAAAACCCATAGATTTTTTATCTGATCTTTTATATCTTCAAACACCCATTGCTTATTTGAATTTGCTTTACTGTTAGGATCATTAACACTTACTTTTCCATCTTTATATTTAGTTAATACTATAAAATGTCCCTGTGTCGTAAAATCTCCTGGCCCTACTACACATATAATTGGATTACCTACTTCCAAATTATCTTTTACTCTTTGTTCATCTAACGGTATTTCTATAACTTGCATGCCAAGCTGCCTGCCACCTTCTGAAATAAGCGACCATGATGAACCATTTTCTTCATCTGCATATCCATTTTTCATTGCAAAATCTGCAATCATTTTCGGAGTATATTTTATGTTTCCTGTCACATAAACAGCCACCATCGAAAGGCATGTCGGTCCACAGCCTGTAATTCCCATACAATCACCTGCGTATGTATAATAACCCCATCTCTGATCCCATTGCATAAATAGCGGAACCTCTGTAGTTTTCTTATATTTTGAAAAATCAATATCGTATGCTTTTCCCTTTTTTTCAGGATATTTCAAGACAAAATCTTTTGTTTCTTTATTTCTTTCAAATAATTTTTTTATATTTTCCGGATAATCCTCTAAAGTGTAACCATGTTTTTCTGCATAGTTTTTTATTACATCTTTTGCTGATTCCTCTTTTGATTCTTTTATTTTTTTTACATTATTTCCGCCACTATTTCCACCTTCAGATATGTTATTCATATTTTTCTTTAGATAATTAATTGCAAATGCCAAAACTACTATAAGTACACAGCAAAATGTAAATCTTATATATTTTCTAATTAACATTATTTTTCTTTGTCTTTTTCTTCTTAAGTTCTCTGCTCTTCTTGACATATCGTACCTTCTTTCTGCTTATCTAAATAGTATAATAACAATTTTCGACATTAAATAAATAAATATTTCTTTAAGAATTTTTGAATTTTATAAATATCTTATACATTATTTTAATTCAACTATCCCAAAATTTATTTTTCATCAAAAAGACCTCTGCCACAATGACTATCAATAATTAGTTTTTTTCTAACATATTGATGACATCTAATAATGACAAAGGTCTTTTGTTTTTCTGTTGTTTTTTCTTAAATTTTCTAGAATTTTATTAAATTCTATTTTTTTCTTATAAGAATATATATTTTAATACGAATAATACTGCAAGAATGTACATCAATGGTTTTACTTCTTTTGCTTTACCGCAAATAGCATTTAATAATACATATGAAATAATTCCGATTGAGATACCTTCTGAGATACTATAGAACAATGGCATTGCAATAATGCAAAGATATGCAGGGATTGCATCTGTCAAATTATCATCTGTAAATTTAATATCTGTTACTGCTCCAAACATAAGGAATCCTACCATAATTAATGCCGGTGCTGTAGCAAATGATGGAATAGTAATAAATAATGGTGAAAGAACAACTGAAACAAGGAATAATAAACCTGTTACTGCTGCTGTCAAACCTGTACGACCACCTTCTGCAACACCTGCTGAAGATTCTACGAATGTTGTTGTTGTTGATGTACCTAAAATAGCACCTGCTGATGTAGCAATAGCGTCTGACATAAGAGCTGGTTTAATGTTAGGAAGCTTTCCATTTTCATCAAGCATTCCAGCCTTTGTACTAACACCAATAATTGTTCCTAATGTATCAAATAAATCAACAAAGAGGAATGCAAATACTACAATAATAAAGTTAACAATTCCTACTGCTTTAAAATCAAGTTTAAAGCACTGTCCAAAAGTTTCTCCTAAAGCTGAAAAATCAAAGCTTACAAAATGTGTTGGAATTACTGAGAAAAAGCTTTCGTTATCAGGAACATAAATCTTTGTAAGTTCACAAATAATTCCTAAAACCCATGTTGAAACGATACCTATTAAGATTGAACCTTTTACTCTCTTAATGTAAAGAATAGCTGTAATAAATACACCGATTACTGCTAATAATGCACAAATTCCTGCTGTATGGAAGTTACTTGTAAAATCTGTAATTGTAACAAGTGTAGATTCTGAATCATTTACTAATCCTGCATTCTGTAATCCGATAAATGCAATAAATAAACCAATACCTACTGATACTGCCTTTTTAAGATTAAGAGGAATAGCATCAAAAATTGCTTCACGTACATTTGTTAATGAAAGAATTATAAATATAATACCTTCTACAAATACCGCAAATAAAGCAATCTGCCATGAATATCCCATTTCTCCACATACTGTGTAAGCAAAGTATGCATTTAATCCAAGACCTGCTGATAAGGCAAATGGAAGATTTGCCATAAATGCCATACACATTGTTCCAACAAATGATGCTATACATGTAGCAATCAAAATAGCCTCTTTGTCCATTCCTGAGGCACTTAAGATGTTAGGGTTTACAGCAAGAATATATGCCATTGTCATAAATGTTGTAATACCCGCAATAACTTCAGTTTTTACAGAAGTATTGTTTTTTTTAAGTTTGAATATTTTTTCTAACATTTTCTCCTTTGTATAGATAACTTGTTTGTCATCTTATACTTCCTTTCTTTATTTTTATTACTATTGTAACCACAAAATTATAACAAAGTTTCACTCTTTTTTCTATATTAATTTTATATGAATAATTGAGGATTTATTATACATGATGTCGAGAAGTCAAAAATCCCCGCATCCAAAGATGCGGAGATTCCTAAATATGTTAATATAACTTAACGTATATTATATTTAATTATGCATTAGCCTTTGCAGCCTTAATAGCTTCTGTAAGCTGTGGTACGATTTTGTTTAAATCACCAACGATACCATAATCAGCTACATCAAAGATAGGAGCATCTTCATCTTTATTGATAGCAATAATAAGATCTGATTCTTCCATACCTGCAACGTGCTGGATTGCTCCAGAAATACCAATTGCGAAGTAAACCTGTGGACGAACTGTCTTACCTGTCTGTCCAACCTGTCTGTCAACTGGTAACCAACCGTTATCTGTAACTGCTCTAGAACATGCAACTGTTCCGTCAAGAACTTCTGCTAAATCTTCAAGAATCTTGAAGTTTTCTTTGCTTCCAACTCCACGTCCACCAGATACTAAAATCTTAGCGTCCATGATGTTAACTGTTTCAGCAACTTCTTTAACTACATCCATGATTTCAACATATTTGTTGTTAGGTGTAAATCCTGGATTGAATTCAATAACTTCTGCCTTAGCACCTGGCTTTGGTTCAGCCTTCTGCATAACACCTGCACGTACTGTAGCCATCTGAGGACGGTTATCAGGACAAGCGATTGTAGCAATTGTGTTTCCACCAAATGCCGGACGAGTCATTAATAACTGATTGTGTTTCTGTTCCTTACCTGGAATAGCAACTAATGGGAAGTCACCAATTTCAAGTAATGTACAGTCAGCTGTTAAACCTGTTGCAACTCTAGCTGAAACTGTAGGACCTAAATCTCTACCAATTGCTGTTGCACCAACTAACATAATTTCAGGTTTATATTTGTTGATAACTTCTGCTAAAGCATGTGCATATGGTTCTGTTCTATATGTTTCAAGTTCAGGATCATCTACTACGATAACCTTGTCAGCGCCATATTCAGCTAACTGATCTACAAGATTTCCAACGTTTGATCCAAGAAGTACTGCTGTAACTTCTGTATTTAATGGTTTTGCGAGTCTTCCTGCTTCTCCGAGGAGTTCGAACGCGATTGAGCTTAATTCGTTATCTACCTGCTGAGCGAAGACATATACGCCTTTATAATCTTCTAAATTTATATTCTGCATGATTAAATCTCCTCTCTAATTAAATAACGTGCTTTGTTAAAAGCTTATCCATGATATAATCAACTGCTTCAGCCGGGCTATCTGGAGTAACTTTTTCTCCAGCGCCTTTACGAACTTTATCAGATGCTTTAGCAATCTTTGTAGGTGAACCCTTTAATCCAAGGTCTCCATCTTCTACATCAACAAGATTTGCTCTTCCCCATGTTGTAATTTCTGCATCATAAGCATCAAAAATTCCACCTGGAGTCATATAACGAGGATCATTTAATTCTGAAAGTGCTGTAATTAATACAGGCATCTGAGCTTTAATTACGTGATGTCTGTCTTCATACTGACGTTCTACAATTACGCTATCTCCATCAACCTTAATATCCTGTGCATATGAGATAACAGGAATGTTAAGATGTTCAGCAATCTGTGGTCCAACCTGAGCTGTATCACCATCGATAGCCTGACGTCCTGTAATAATAATATCATAATCAAGGTTTCTGATAGCACCTGCGATTGTTGTTGATGTAGCCCATGTGTCAGCTCCACCTAAAACTCTATCAGTTACTAAGATTCCCTTATCAGCTCCCATAGCCATAGCTTCACGAAGAACTTCTTCAGCCTTTGGAAGACCCATAGTAACTACTGTTACTTCTGCGCCATACTGATCTTTTAATCTAAGTGCTGCTTCAAGACCTGCTTTATCATCAGGGTTCATAATTGTAAGCATTGCACCTCTATCTAATGTACCATCTGGATTGAATTTAACTCCACCCTTTGTATCAGGTACCTGTTTTACACAAACGACAATTTTCACGATAAGTACCTCCTAAATTATTTTAATAAGTTTGCAGAAATTACCATACGCTGAACTTCTGAAGTTCCTTCGTAGATTTCTGTGATCTTAGCATCACGCATCATACGCTCAACGTCATATTCTCTGATATAACCATAACCACCGTGTAACTGAACAGCCTTTGTTGTAACTTCCATTGCAACTTCTGCTGCGTATAATTTAGCCTGAGCTGCTTCTACAGAATATGTCTTCTGTGTTTCTTTAGCCTTAGCTGCCTTGTATACAAGCATCTTAGCAGCTTCTACCTTAGTAGCCATGTCTGCTAACTGGAACTGTGTATTCTGGAACTGTCCGATTGTTCTACCGAACTGTTTTCTTTCTTTTACGTATGCAATAGTTGTTTCTAAAGCACCTTCTGCAAGACCAAGAGCCTGAGCTGCGATACCAATACGTCCACCATCAAGTGTATGCATAGCGATACCGAAACCTTTACCCTGCTTACCAAGTAAGTTTTCTGCTGGAATACGGCAATCTTCAAAGATTAATTCGTATGTTGCTGAACCACGGATACCCATCTTCTTTTCTTTTGTACCAAATGAAAATCCAGGTGTTCCTTTTTCAACGATGAATGCTGAAATTTCTTTCATCATTCTACCACGTTTTTCAACTTTACCTGTAACTGCAATGATGATATAAATATCTGCATATTTACCATTTGTAATAAAACATTTTGAACCATTTAATACCCATTCATTTGTTTCTTTATCGAAAACAGCCTTTGTCTGCTGTCCCTGTGCGTCTGTACCAGCACCTGGTTCTGTTAAACCGAAAGCACCTAATTTTTCACCTTTTGCAAGTGGAACTACGTATTTCTGCTTCTGTTCTTCAGTACCAAATGTCATAATAGGATCGATACAAAGTGATGTATGTGCTGAAACGATAACACCTGTTGTACCACAAACCTTTGATAATTCTTCAACGCACATAGCGTATGTTAAAGGATCACATCCCTGTCCACCATATTCCTTAGGAACTGGGATACCAAGGAAACCATTTTTTGCCATTTTTTCAACTGTCTCTACAGGGAACTGTTCATTTTCATCTGTTTCCTGTGCAAGAGGTTTTACTTCATTTTCGGCAAATTCTTTGAAAAGGCTCTGAGCCATTTCATGTTTCTTACTTAATGTAAAATCCATTATTAAATTCCTCCATGTAAATTAAATAAATATATAAGGGGATACCACTAATCATCGACTAGTGGCACTCCCTAACTCTCATGTATATTGTATTATTTGCTGTAATCGTAGAAACCAACGCCAGTCTTTCTTCCAAGCTTTCCTGCACGTACCATCTTTCTAAGAAGTGTATGTGGACGATACTTTGGATCACCTGTTTCAGCCTGAAGTACTTCCATAATAGCAAGTACAATATCAAGACCTACTAAATCACCTAATGCTAATGGTCCCATTGGATGAGAAGCACCAAGCTTCATGGCTGTATCGATATCTTCTACTGAAGCGATTCCGTCAGCATAGATTCCGATTGCTTCGTTAATCATTGGGATTAAGATTCTGTTAACAACAAATCCTGGAGCTTCAGCAACTTCTACTGGAGTCTTTCCGATTTCTGTAGCGATTGTCTTAATCTGTTCAACTAATTCCTTAGGTGTGTTTCCACCAGCAATAACTTCAACTAACTTCATTCTGTCAGCTGGGTTGAAGAAATGCATACCAATCATAGGTCTGTCAAGTCCAGCACCGATTTCTGTGATTGATAATGATGATGTATTTGTAGCAAAAATACATTCAGGTTTTACGATGCTCTGTAATTCCTTAAATGTTTCTTTCTTAATTGACATTACTTCTGGAGCAACTTCGATTACTAAATCGCAGTCTGTACAGATGTCTTTTAATCCTGTCTGGATTTTTCCCAAAATTTCAGCACCTTTTTCTGCTGTGATTTTTTCTTTACCAACAAGGAAGTTGATGTTCTTTTCAATTCTTGCCTTTCCTCCATCAGCAAATTCCTGCTTGATGTCACAAAGACGTACTTCATATCCGTCTGTCATTGCAAATGCCTGTGCAATTCCTGCACCCATTGTTCCTGCACCAATAACTCCTACTATCATTGTTTTTCCTCCTAAATGAAAATATAAATATTATCTGAATATAAATTCAGCATTCCGCTTATTTATTTGCAAATGGTACTACCTTTAATTTCTTTTCTTTATCTTTTTCAAGGAAGTTACCCATTCCTGCCTTCTGGTCTTCTGTTTCGAAGCAGCTACCGAATAATTTTTCTTCGATTACGATTGCATCGTCCATACCTACTTCAAGTCCTTCGTTAATTGCCTTCTTGCAAGCTCTGACAGCAATTGGAGCGTTCATAGCGATTCCATTAGCCATCTTCTTAGCTGCATCCATTAATTCTTCTACTGGATATACTGCATTAACAAGACCAATTCTTAAAGCTTCAGCAGCCTTAATGTTTCTTGCTGTATAAATCATCTGTTTAGCCATTCCCGGTCCAACAATTCTTGCAAGTCTCTGTGTTCCACCAAATCCAGGTGTAATTCCAAGACCTACTTCAGGCTGTCCAAAAATTGCATTTTCAGAACAGATTCTAATATCACAGCTCATAGAAATTTCGCATCCACCACCTAATGCAAATCCATTAACAGCAGCGATTACAGGGATTTCTAATGTTTCAATCTTTCTAAATACATCATTTCCCTTTTTACCAAAAGCTTCACCTTCTGCTTTTGTAAGTGTTGACATTTCTCCTATATCTGCACCTGCAACGAATGATTTTTCGCCTGCACCTGTGATAATTAATGCTCTTGTTGTATTAATATCAATTGCATCAATTGTTTCTTCTAATTCAGTAAGTACCTGGCTATTTAAAGCATTAAGTGCCTTTGGACGGTTGATTGTAAGAACACCTACAAATCCTTCCTGTTCATATGTGATAAATTCCATATTTATTCTCCTTAATATAAAAGTCAAAGCAAATAGCATTCTACGCTTTGGGCTATAAAAGTAAAATATTTGTTATATTGAGCCATCTCAAAAAAACAATTTACACTTCAAACAGGTAAGCCCCATCACCGTTATTTCAATATGTGAAAGAGCTCACCTGATTGCTTAAGACGAAATGCATATGTAAAAATTATTAACTTATTCTCTAACAGATTAAAAAGTTATTAACTTCAATTAACAATCCATCATCTGCATTTCATTTATTTTTTATTAGTCACGTTCAACGATTGTAGTACATCCCATACCACCACCGATACATAATGTAGCAAGACCCTTCTTAGCGTCTCTCTTCTGCATCTCGTGAAGTAATGTAACAAGGATACGGCAACCTGAAGCTCCAACAGGATGTCCAAGTGCGATTGCACCACCGTTTACGTTTACTTTGCTCATGTCGAATTTTAAGTCTCTTGCAACTGCTACAGACTGTGCTGCGAAAGCTTCGTTAGCTTCGATTAAGTCCATATCATCGATTGTCATATTAACTTTTGCTAATGCTTTCTTTGTAGAAGCAACAGGTCCAACACCCATGATTGATGGATCAACACCACCAAGTGCTCCTGTTACGAATGTAGCCATTGGTGTAACACCTAATTCTTTAGCTTTTTCTTCGCTCATAACTACAACTGCTGCTGCACCATCATTAATTCCTGATGCATTACCTGCTGTAACTACTCCATCAGGCTTACCTGAGCAGCATCTTAACTTGCTAAGAGTTTCAACTGTTGTTCCAGCTCTTGGTCCTTCATCTGTATCAACGATGATTGTCTGTTTTCTTGTTTTAACTTCAACAGGAACGATTTCATCTTTGAATTTTCCTTCAGCCATAGCCTTTTCACATTTCTGCTGTGAGTTAGCTGAGAATTCATCTAATTCTTCTCTTGTAAGTCCCCACTGATCAGCTACGTTTTCAGCTGTAATCATCATATGGTAATTGTTAAATGCATCTGTTAAAGCATCATTAACCATTGTATCAACAACTGTTCCGTTGTTCATTCTGTAACCAAATCTAGCCTGTGGTAAAGCATATGGTGCCATTGACATGTTTTCCATACCACCTGCAACTACGATATCAGCATCTCCTGCCTGAATCATCTGTGCTGCCATATTTACACAGTTAAGACCTGAACCACAAACAACGTTAACTGTTACAGCTGGTGTTTCAATTGGAAGTCCTGCCTTAAGTGCTGCCTGACGTGCAACGTTCTGTCCAAGGCCTGCCTGGATAACACATCCCATATATACGTGATCAACCTGATCAGCTGGAACGCCTGCTCTGTTAAGAGCTTCCTTAATAACGATAGAACCTAAAACAGGTGCTGGAGTTGTGCTTAAAGCTCCACCCATTTTACCAATAGCTGTACGGCATGCGCCTGCAATAACTACTTTCTTTGACATGATAAATATCCTCCATATAAAATAATTTAATTACGCGTCGCTTTTGTAATATATATTCTAAGTAATCCCTTACGACACACTCTTGTTCAATGATAACATAGGCCAATATATCTTGCAATAAACCGCATTTAAAATATATGTAAAATTTGTGTGAATACCATTAATTCACGCAGTTATCCCTATGTCCACTGAGATTGTTATAATTTTAACAAATTATATTTTCTTTGTCTAGTGAAATATAAAAAATTAGGTGAAAAATATCGAATTTTTAAATAATTAAAGGAAAAACATTTCTATAGTTTATAAAATTTACATTCCTTTAATTCTAAGCCAAATTAGTTTACCATATCTATTATCTTTTTTCATTTTCTTAATTAATTTATTTCTAAAATTAATATAAATAAAATATGCTTTTTTCTCATCTTCACTTTCTATCTTTTTATCAGAAAATTTTTCTTCCAAAGCCTTTTTGTATAACCAGTTCCACTCTTCTTTATTCACAATATCCAACTCATTCATTATATATTCAAATTCATCATATTCAATTGTCTGTTTATTCAAATTATTCTTCTTGTTTATATTTGATTCTTCTCTGTTTCCTTTATTTAAACTTCTAGCCTTCACATTTATTGGATTTGCAACACTTAATGTTTTTCTTTTTAAATTATTTTTGTCTGCGCACATTCTTCTTCCAACGCAATAAAGATAAGTATACGCTTCAACAGCAGACATATTTCTGCATTTTCGTAATTTTTTCTTCTTTAATGCATTAAATTCGACAAATAAAATCACGACTGCAATTATAACTAGCAACATAATGCCAACCATCACTTTTCTATTTCCGTTTATGTTTGTATTATCACTATTTTTCGTGTCACTCTCATTTGAATTTTCTAAATCAGTATTTTTCTTTTCATTGCTTTGTGTCTCATTAGCCTGTTTTTGTAAAGTTGTTGCTTCTACAATTTTATTAGTTACATTTTCATTCTCTTTTTCTTCCGGACTATTAACAGTTTCAGCTTCAGTTAAGGATGTGTCAGCTATTGTATGGTCTTTAACAACCCACCCAATATATGAATTCAACACTTCTGTCCATGCATGCGCCATCTTATCTGTCACAACTGCCGTATAATGTCCATTTTTATCTCTTTCAAATGCACTCGATGGGATTGCGAATCCTTCCACATATCTTGCTGGGATTCCACACATTCTATACATTAATGTTGCAGTTGTAGCAAAATGAACACAAAATCCTTTTCTGCTCTCTGTCAAAAAATACTCTGATACATCCTGCCCTGACGGAGTCTTTCCCGGCATTAAAGTATATTTAAATCCATTTGAAAATAATTTATCAATATTACTTGATACATCATCTATATTGTCAGAATATATCTTACTTTTATATTCTCTTATTTTACTCAATTTGTCCGGAATCTGCTCATCTACAATTTTCGCCACTTTGTTTTCATAAATTTTCCAGTCTTCAAAATCACTACCATAATCCATCTCATCCAATGCCATAGCATCTTCCATTGGAAAATAATTATATTTCTGATATGTTTTTGAATTCTCTCCACTTATAAAATTTAGATTTCCATGTCCATTCACCGTATCATCATCTGTGACTTTTGCATAATATGGTACAAATGCAATATTCTTACATTCTGCAAAAACATCTAATGTTGCAATTTGTAATGCTGCCGGCACTCTTGAATGATTTATTCTATTGTAAGTTTCCCCATATATTCTTTTTCGGTTGTCAGCTTCTTTCATCAATCTATAGCCACTAGAATCTTTTTCTAAATCAGATAAACTAAACTCACTCCATTTATTGTTTTTATAAGTTTCACCCACAAAATTTTTAATATAAAACGTTCCCTCTGGCATTTGAGTTAATGTTACTTTAAGCATTTTTGTTCCCGTAATTGTACGTTCACTACTATTATTCAAATTACCATTCAAAACTATTTTATCATTTCTAAACGGTCCTCCAAAAAACGATAATATCTGTGTAGGTAATTCTTTAAGTTGAAAATTTTGAATACTGGATTTTACCTCAATATATTTAAGTTCATTTATTTTTTTATTTTCCTTAATATATGGTCTCATTCCAAAAGCCAAACACATAAGAACAGTTAAAACTATCCCTCCGGCAACTATGCTCCCAATTGCATTTCCATATTTTTTCAAAACAAAATATAATCTATATACCATTACTCCGCCAATTATAAATAAGCAGTTTTCAGTTGATGGGAATGCTCCAACAGTACATGTTAATGCAATAGGAATTACCATAAATAAAGTAACCACGAAAAATCCTTTTTCCTTTTTTGTAATTAAGACAAATGTAATCGAAATCACAAAAATCACTAATGTTACAATAACCCAAAATTCCCAGTTATCTTTTACATTAGTTATTTCTTTTAATGACAAATATTTATTAATTCCTATTTTATTTAAATTTGAATACTCAAGGATATAATTTGAATTTAAAATATTATTATATTTTTTATAAATAGAATAATAGGCTTCAGAAATAGGCGAAACACCTCTTATAAGATGAGCACATGCAACTTCAGGATTTTCGAAAGTCCATGTAACTAAAGTTACACAACTCATTCCCCCAATTATAAGTATCCATTTGTAAATATATTTAAAACAATATACAAATATATACGCAATAATTAATGTTATTGATACAGTTAATATCAATCTTTTTATATTTGCATTTATTTTAAATTCGTAAAAAATTGTATTAAATAAAGTCACAATTAAAAAAACTAAAATACAGATTTTAACACCAACATCTAGTATGCTTTTTTTATTCCAACCCTTCAATGCATTTTTCTCCATAATTTTATATAAGCCTTTCAACGAAATTTGCTAATTTTAAAATTAGTAATAAACTATTTTACTATTTTATTTTAAAACATAATTCAGACAATTTTATTAATATAAATTTGTTTTTTATACTTCAAAATATAATTTTTTCCATTGTATTTTATTTTTGTTTTTCGTTATTCTAAGTTCACTATCATTAATTTTTATAATTCCATTAGATTTCATTTCTATGACAGTGCTATAGTTTTCTTTTTCTAATTTATCATTTAATGCATAACTATTTTCTTCCTGTAGTTTGTGTACATCTGTAATCAATATTTCGTTTAGCATTTGGTATAAATTTTCCAATGATGTTATCTTAAAATTAACTGTTTTCAATCTTTGTCCGTCATACCATGAAACCACATTGTTGCATTTTTCCTGAAGCAGTGAAAATGAAATATCGGTTGCAATTTCTATTGATTCAATTATGCTTTTTTTATCTTTGCTATTGCCACAGAAATCAACCCATATCAACACTGCACACCCTTCAGGTTTTCCCCTTTCTTTAACAAGAAGCTTGTCATTTTTTGCTGATAGTTTCCAATGTATATCATGTATTGAGTCCTGTTCTCTATATTCTCTTATCTGATAAGTTTCTAACGGGTCATCTCCTGATTCATATGTAGAATAATAGTCCGCCTCAGTTATAAATTTTCTTGTACTTTGTTTTACCTCTACATTTACAAGTTTTAATTCCGGATATATTAATATATTTTCTTTCTCTTCGACTTTTTTCTTTAAAGAAAAAATGCCAAACCAATCTAGTACTTCATAACTGTCAAATGAGATAATTACGCTTCCGAACTGGTTAAACTCAACGTCATAATATATTTCATTCTTATTTTTTCCATTTGTTTTCCCACGTAATTTTATCTTTTTACTTTTTCCCGTAAATCTGTTTTTGACAGCTATATTTAGCACAATATTTACCGAAGGAATAAATGCTTTACTGCTTGTTTCAAATAATATTGAACATTTTTCATTTTTTTCTACAACAGGCTGCAAATTTTTCATTTGTACATTTACAAATAATTTGCACAAATTTATATAAATAACAGAAACCGGTAAATACACTATCTCCATAACAAGCATCATTCCTACTATCTCATCATCGTATAAGAAAAATAATATTATCGTAAGTAGAATCAAAATAATATACTCTATTAATCTTTTTATCATAGCGTCCTCTCTACTTATTTCTAACAATTGGTGCTTTAACCTGTGCCACTATTTTCTTTGTAATGCTTTCTTTTTTTACATTTCCTACTTTTGCTTTTGTGCTTAATGTAATTCGATGTAATGCAACCGGCTCAAATGCATTGCTTACATCCTTAGGAATAACATAATTTCTTTTGTCCATCCATGCTAATGCCCTGCTCATACCTGCAAGTGCAACTGTTCCTCTTGGACTTAAACCTGCTTTAAGTAATTCATCTTCTCTCGTTGCTTTTGCAAGCCTTGCAATATAATCAAATACTAAATCATGTATATAAATATCATTTATTTCATTTTGCATTGCAATAATATCTTCTGCAGTACAAACCTGTCTTACATTTTCTATTGGATTTCCTTTTTGTCTTCTTTTTAAAATTTCTACTTCCTCATCAACTGACGGATACCCCATGTGAATGCAAATCATAAATCTGTCTAATTGAGAATCCGGCAACGGTTGTGTACCCGCTGAGCCTTCCGGATTTTCTGTTGCAATTACAACAAATGGTTTCCCCGGACTTCTTGTAACACCATCTACTGTTATCTGTTTTTCTTCCATTACCTCTAATAACGCTGCCTGTGTTTTCGGTGATGTTCTATTTATTTCATCCGCCAAAAATAAATTACACATCAAAGCTCCTGACTGATATTTAAATAATTTTGTTTCGTTATCATAAATTGAAAAACCTACCAAATCTGACGGCATAATATCCGTAGTAAACTGTATTCTTTTCTTTGATATTCCCATTGCTTTTGCAAATGATAAAGCCATTGTTGTTTTTCCTACTCCAGGCATATCTTCTATCAAAATATGTCCACCGGCTAAAATTGCCGCAAATATATTATCTATTGCATCATCTTTGCCAACAACCGCCTGTTTTACCTGATTTAAAATTTCGCTTGCTTTGTCGTATAAATTTTCCATAAAACCCTCCTAATTTTTTATTTTAAGATTTAAACAATTAATTTGCAGTTCTACATTATTATGCTTTCTGCAAATTTTAATATAATGCCCAACAAGGCTCCAATACATATAATGATTACCGGATTTTTCTTTTTTATCGCCATAACTGCTGACGTAATAACTATTATTAATGATATAAGATTATCCGATGTTAATATTTTTGAAACTGAGTTTCCAACGGTAAATACATTTCCTGCAACAGATAAAACCGCTGCTCCGACAAGTCCTACGACTGCCGGTTTTATTCCGTTCATCACTGCAACAACGACTTTATTATCTTTAAATTTTTTATAAGCTCTTGCGACAAGAATAATAACTATGAATGATGGTAATGCTACTGCAAATGTACTGCAGATTGCTCCTGGTATTCCTGCGACCTCATATCCAACATAAGTTGACATATTAATTGCAAGCGGTCCTGGTGTAGTTTCGCTGATTGCAATAAAATCTACCATTTGCTTTGTGTCCATCCATTTGTTGCTAAGTACAAGTTCCTGTATCATGGGAATCATTGCATATCCGCCACCAAAGGTAAAAAGACCAATTTTGAAAAAGTTAATAAATAATTTTAAATATATCATTTATCTTCCCCTTTCCATGGTTTTGAATACACTATTCCTAATATTGCTGCTATTATAAGTACCATTATTGCATTAGCATTAAAAAATGCAACCAACAACAATGCCAGTCCCATTATTATATAAGCAAATACACTTTTATTGCATCCACGATAAACAACTCCTATCGCTTTTACAACTAATACTAAAACCGCCGCTCTTATTCCAACAAAAGCGTATTTTACAAACATCATATCACTTATTTGTCTCATACACATAGCTATAATTGTTATTGCACAAAATGATGGAACAATCACTCCTAATGTAGCCATTATTGCTCCCGGCACTCCTGCGATTTTACTTCCTACAAATGTAGCAAGATTCACCATTATCGGTCCCGGAGTTGCTTCTGAAATTGCAACCATATCTGTCATTTCTTCTTCTGTAATCCACTTTTTCTGTTGAACCATGGAACGTTCAATCATAGGTAACATCGCATATCCACCACCAAAAGTAAACGCTCCAATTTTCATAAATGTTTTAAATATAGCAATACATTTGTCTTTATTTTGCATAATTTTCTATCTTCTCAGGTTACAACCTGTCACTCCTATTCTTTCGTAATTTAATTTTTATCAAAACTTCAAATTCTTACTATTGTATTCATACTTTGCTATTGCAACTTAAGTATATAATTAATCAAATTAATTATCAAGAAATAAAGTGGTCATTTAAAATCAAAAATGCAGCTGCAAACACTCGTCCACAACTGCATCTTTTAACTTGTATATTCTTTTTTAGATTATATACTTTTATTTAATTTCGTATAACCATCCTTCAGGAGCTTCAATTCTTCCCATCTGAATTCCTGTTAATGTATCGTACAATTTCTTAGTAATAGGTCCCATTTCTTCCATTCCACTTGGGAAACAGATTTCCTTACCATGGTCATTAATCTTTCCTACAGGTGAGATTACTGCTGCTGTACCACAAAGACCACATTCTGCAAAATCTTTTACTTCATCAAAATATACTTCTCTTTCTTCAACTTTAAGCCCTAAATAATGTTCTGCAACATACATTAATGAACGTCTTGTGATTGAAGGAAGAATACTGTTTGACTTAGGAGTAACTACTGTGTTGTCTTTTGTAACAAATATAAAGTTAGCTCCGCCTGTTTCTTCAACCTTTGTTCTTGTTGCTGCATCTAAGTACATATTTTCGTCAAATCCTTCTGCATGGGCTGTAACGATTGCATGTAAACTCATAGCATAGTTAAGTCCGGCTTTGATATGACCTGTACCATGAGGTGCTGCTCTGTCAAAATCACTTACTTTGATTGTGATAGGCTTTGCGCCACCTTTGAAGTATGGTCCAACAGGTGTTGTAAATACTCTGAACTGATATTCTTCAGCAGGTTTTACACCAATAACTGATGAACTACCAAACATATAAGGTCTGATATATAATGTAGCACCTGAACCATATGGTGGTACATAATCTAAGTTAGCTTTTACTGTTTCTTCAATTGCTTTTACAAATCTATCCTGAGGGAATACCGGCATTTCAAGTCTCTTTGCTGAGTCTTCCATTCTCTTTGCATTTAAATCAGGTCTGAATATTACTACACGACCATCTTCTGTTGTGTAAGCTTTCATTCCTTCAAAACATGTCTGTGCATACTGTAATACACCAGCACATTCACTGATAACAACTGTTGCATCATCAGTTAACTGACCATCATCCCATTTACCATCTTTAAAATTTGAGACAAATCTCTTTTCTGTCTGAACATAACCAAAACCTAAATTTGACCAATCAATATTCTTCTTGTCCATATTTTTTTCCTCCGATTTATCTGTGTAATACTATCAGTAAGGATTGGTGCCCTGCAAAAGGCAAGTTATCTCTGATTGCTATTGCACTTTATTTAGTCTCGTATATACTTTACTCGACCCATAAGATAAATTTTACTCACAAATTATTTCAATGTCAACATTTGAATACTCATAAGACTAAATTTATTTTTATAATTTTGTCAAAAGCCCTTTAACTCTATGTTTGTTCTAAAACATCCTTGATTTTATTTAATATTTTATTTTGATTTTTCTGTATAGATATATTGATTATATTTAATATTACTGCATGACTAATTTCTGCAATACAATTATACAAATTATAATTCCTTTACGAGACACAAATTTAATTCATCGTCATTACAGCAATTTTCATTTAGTCCCAATACCTTTTTTCTGTATATGTCATTTTCCTAATTTCAATTTTTTTCATTATTTTTATACACCTTTACCCACAAAACTATTTTCACCTTCACCACCGGTAATATACATAAGAGCCTTATCTATTTCCCTAGACCACAATTGCCAATTATGTTCGCCGTGAGATAAATTGTAATAACATTTTACATGTAATTCTTTTAAATAATTAACAAATTCAGTGTTAATCTGTCTAAGTTCTTCTTCCCTGCCACATGAAATGTAAAAGAAAGGTAATTTTTTGCCTTTCTTTAATTTCTCTTCAATTACATATTTGTAATTTTCACTAAAATTACCCGGAACTGATTTTTCCTTAAAGACCTTATCAAACATTTGTAATTTGTAATAACCAAATTTTCCTTTATTAAGTTCATTGACTGATTTTTCATATAGGCATGCCGAAGATAAACCTATTACGGCGCCAAATGTATCACAATATTTTGCACCGTTTCTTATTGCACCATATCCTCCCATTGAGAATCCTGCAATAATGGTGTGTTCCCTGTCCATTGGAAGACTGAATTGCTTTCTCATTCTCTCAAGAAGTTCTGTGCCTACAAATTTTCCATAATTTCCAAATGCGACTCCATGATCTATGTAAAAACTGTTTCCACAGCTTGGAATTATAAATGCTACTTTATATCTATCAGCCATTCCCTGCACATCCATATTACTAACACAATTATTAGCATCACTTAACACTCCATGCAAAAAAATCATTACATATTCAGGCTTATTATTACAAGGCATAACTAGTTTGACTGTTGTGGGATGCATTAGTGATTGAGACATAAAATTATAATCAATAATTGCCATCTTTTTTCCTCTTTATATTAAACAAGCCAAGTTCAATTATTTTTATTTTTCATAAAAATAATTCGCTTGGCCCTTTTTGTTTTCCTTTTTCCTATTTTGTTATTTTAAATTACTGTAAACGCTTAATCATTTCAACTAAAGTATCTACATTCTGGAAGTTTTCTTCTGTCTTTTCTTCCATTGTGATTTCGATATCAAACTTATCTTCAAGTTCAGCAATTAATGCGATGATATCCATAGAGTCAAGATCTTCTGCAATATTTAGGTCTTCATCTTCAGCGTCAATTGCTGGATTAATCATTGCTAAAATTTCAATAACTTCATCTCTCATTTCATCTTCCTCCTCATGGCAATTTTTTATATACATATATATCTATCACATATTTGTTACTTATTCAATTCTTTTAATTTTTTTCTTATAATTTTTCCATTAAAAGTTCTTGGAATTTCATCTATAACTTCAAAAACTTTTGGAACTTTAAACGCTTCAAGCTTATTTAGCATAAATTTTGCAATTTCTTTCTGATCAAATTCGCATCCTTCATTCATTACGACAAAAAGTTTTGGTGCTTCACCTGTAATTTCATCTTTAATAGGAATACATGCGCAATCTTTGATTTTTTCATACGTTACAACAACTTCTTCTATTTCCGTAGGAGCAATCTTTAGTCCACCCATGTTAATAACATCTCCTTTTCTGCCAAGAAGATATACGAGTCCATCATCTCCAACATATCCTAAATCATTTGTATAAATATTTCCATTCTCCAATGCCTCTTTTGTAATTTCAGGTTCTTTGTAATATCCACGCATATTCATGTCACCTTTAAATGCCATGTATCCCGGATTTTTAAATGATGCTTCAATCTCGTTTCTATTTTCATCCACAAAGAAAATTGTAGTATTAACTGTAGTTCTTCCGATACAGTTTTTCTTATCAGCATATTTATTAAATTCAAGGATTACTGTACACCCTGATTCTGTAGCACCATATGTGTTGTAAAGTCTTACAGTAGGAAACATCTTAGTTAATAATTCCTTATCTGCTTCTGACAATGGTGCTGAACCCATTTGAATATAATTAAACTGACTGTCATATGTTGCAAATCTATCTTTTGCAAATTTTAAAACCATATCTAATATTGCAGGAACAAATGTAATAGCTGTAATTTTATAATTATCAAGCAGCTTAAAGAAATCTTCCACAAATACAAAACCATCTGTCAAAATGGCTGTACTTCCATTGTACATTGCTCCATAAAATCTTCTAATTGCTAAAGAATGATTAATCGGAGTTGAAAGCAATTCCACCTCATCTTTGCCCATTTCAACGCTGTCTATAACATTTTGTGCAATAGCAATATCTGTCTTAAATGTAACTTCTATTCCTTTTGATTTTCCTGTTGTACCTGTTGTAAATAAAATCTCGGCCAACTGATTCGACTTAGGCATTTCAAATGTTTCTATTGGGCTTGTCTTATCCGTCACAATTTTAAGCAATTCTTTTAAGCTTATATTTTTCACATTTTCATTATTCACAGGTTTTTCTGCCACATAAACATCTGCCTCAACAAACTTCATAATTTCAAGAATTCTATCATCTTTTACTGCTTTTTCAAGAGGAAGATATGCAGCTCCTGCTAACTGTATTCCAAGTGCTGCCACAAGATATTCCACCTTCTGAACTCCTCTTATTACGACGATGGAATCCTTTCTTACTCCACTATTTTTCAAATATGTCGCTGCCCTTTGAATCATATTCCAAAATTCGCTGTAGGTTGCTGATTTTTTCTTATCCCCGGCACATAATTTATCAGGAGTTTCTTTCGCATGTATCTTTATTGCTTCTAAAATTGATGCTACTTCATTATTCATTATTGCTTTCTCCTCATATTGATTCTGATCATTTTTCTTTATTTTCCTCTGTTAATGCATTATTCAAATGCTCCCACAATTCTCCGTATCCTTCGCTTGCAGGTGTTACAGGTTTAGAAATCGGATTATCCATTTTTTCCTTAATTGTTCCATTTTTAGACATAACCATAATTTTGTTTCCAAGAGAAATTGCCTCCTGAATATTATGTGTGATAAAAATTACAGTCATTTTTTCCTTTTCTTTAATATGAAGTAATTCCGACTGCATTTTATTTCTTGTCATGGCATCTAAGCTTGCAAATGGTTCATCCATTAATATAATCTTAGAACCTAACGCAAGTCCTTTTGCAATTGCTACACGCTGTTTCATACCACCACTTAACTGGTGTGGATAATAGTCTTTATACTGTAACAAATTAACTTTATCTAAATACTTTTCAGCTCTCTTTTTTCTTTCTTCCTTATCCTTCATTCCACCTACTTTAAGTGGGTATGTTATATTTCCTAAAACTGTTTTCCACGGAAATAACTGATTAAAATCCTGAAAAACCATAATTCTGTCAGGTCCCGGTTTTGTAACTTTTTCTCCGCTAACTTCAATCGTTCCTTCGTATCCTTCAAATCCCGCTATGCATCTAATCATTGTTGATTTTCCGCATCCTGACGGTCCTAATATACATAAGAAATCCTCTTCATTTAAATCTAAATCAATTCCTTTTAAAATTACATTTTGTGAATTATCGTACTGTTTTACCAAATTTCTGATTTTTAAAATATTCTTATCCATTATCTTGACATCCCCCATTTCTTAAATGTGTGATTCTCAATAGTTCTAAATACTCCGTATTCAACAACTAAACCAATTAAAATGATAACTAAAATTGTTGCAAATACTCCGGCAATATCCATATTTGTTCTTCTATCTGTAATGTAGTAACCAATTCCTTTTGAACCGCCACTTCCAAAAAGCATTTCTGCACTTATTAAACCTCTCCATGCTCTTGCCCATCCCATTTTTATACCCGAGAAAATCCTCGAAAGAGCTGCCGGCAAAAATACACCAAATACTAATCTTACAGGACTAAGTCCAATGTTTTCTCCTACTTCCAAATATAATTTTGGAACTGCATTAAAGCCATCTATAATACTTCTTGACATCGGCCATACAACTGAATGAATTACGATAAATATAATTGATGCATCTCCAATTCCTAACCAAAGAATTGCAATTGGTGTCAACGCAATACCCGGAATCAGGTCAAACATTGATACAATCATATTGTAAATAGCATAAAATGTATCACTTACAACTGCTAAACTTGAAAAAATAAGTGCCAATATTACACCTATTAAAAGACCTTTTAACATAAGCTGCATTGAATGTGCAACCATAGCTCCAAACCCATTTACCGTAAACGCATTCATAAATGCCTTACCCACACTTCTAAGTTCAGGGAATAAAAGTGTCTTACCACTTGGTTCAATTACGTTATAGTAATACAATTCCCACACTGCAAAAACTGCAACTATAAATACTAACTGTGCAATTAATCTTTTTGTACTTTTCTTCACTGCTTTTCCTGTTCCTTTCTACTTTCTTATGCCTTTATCCATATACGGTTTTCCCATTTATTCACACAAAAATACTACTAAGTTGTTTTACACTACTTAGCAGCATTTTCATTTATGTGATTACTCAATTTCTTCTACTTTATATTAATTTCCTTTTACATTATCAAATGCAATTTCACTTATATCTTTTGGACCATTTTCAAGAAATCCTGCTTCTACCATAAAGTCTGCTAAATCCATAATTCCCTGAAGTTGTGTTGTATAACTTGAAGCCGGATCATTCATCCATGAAAGAATTTCATCTGCTGTTGCATCATATCCATCTGACAATATTTCAGCTGTTTCCTGTGGATTTTCCTTAATGTATTCCATTGCTTCTTCCATTGCATCACAAACTGCCTGATATAATTCAGGTTTATTTTCTTTTAACTTATTTGAAGCAACACCTACAATAAATGTATTTCCATTAGGCCATACATCTTCACCTATTTCAATTTTATGAACATTATCCGCTGCTTCTTCCATAAAATTATATGGAGAAATTACCATGTGACATTGGACTGCACCACTTAATAATGATGTATATCCATCTGCATTTGATAAAACCGTAAGTTTTCCGTCTAGTGCATGTGCATCTCCAAGATATGCCTTAGCCGCCATTGCTAACAAAATATGTGGATGACTGTTCAATCCTGTAATTGCTATCTGATCCTGAGCTGTAATATCTTTTAATGAATTTATATCATCCTGATTTGTTAAAATACCATATGGCTGTGATGAAATTCCCGCAAGAATCTTTCCCGGAATTCCTGCTTTAATACCTGTAATCGCAGGAGCTGCTCCCATGCAACCAATATCAACTGAGCCTGATGTTAAACCTTCATTAATAGCTGCACCATTTGCAAGCATCTGCCAGTCTATATTCACTTCTCCGTCATAATGTTTTTCAATAAGTTTTTGATTCATCATTACCAGTATCGGTGCGTATGCAATACTTGACTGATATGCTATTGTGATTTTTTCTTTACCGTTATCTTTCTTACTTTCTGTATTGTCTGAACTGCTTCCACACGCTGTAAATGTTACTGCCAATATCATTGACATAATCAATGTCACAATTTTTTTCTTCATTTCCATGCTCCTTTATGTTTCATTTTGTAAAATGTTTAATTTTCTCTTTTTTATTACTTATTTTTTATTTTTCAACTATTATTAATAACAAGCTAAAATATTTAAACAGGCTAGTCTTATTCAACTTTGTTATTTAAACAATTTAATTTCCTTCCACATTATCAAATGCTATTTCACTTATGCTTTCAGGTCCTTTATCGAGGAAATCTTCTTCTACCATAAAGTCAGATAACTTCATAACGCCCTGAAGCTTTGTTGAAAATACTGACGCATCATCAGTTAACCAAGATACAATTTCTTCCTGCGATGCATCGTAATAATCTTTTAAAATATCTGCTGTTTTTTCAGGATTATCATTTATAAATTCAATTGCTTCATCCATTGCCTTACAAACTGCTTCATATAACTTTGGTCTTTCTTCTTTTAATTTTTCTGTTGCAACACCTACAATAGTTGTATCTCCTACAGGCCATACACTTTCATCAACCTCAATCTGATGAATTCCCTCTTTGTTTTGTTCCATAAAGCAATACGGTGACATTATCATGTGACACTGAACTGCACCACTTACTAATGATGTATATCCGTCTGCATTTGGCTGTGCTACAAGGTTAGCATCCAATGCATGAGCATCTCCAAGATAAGCCTTAGCTGCCATTGCCAAAACTATATGTGGCTGGCTGTTTATTCCTGTAATTGCTATCTGGTCTTCCTTTGTTATATCCTTTAAAGTCTTAATTTCTTCTTTATTTGTTGATATTCTATAAGGCTGTGATGACATTCCTGCAAAAATCTTATAGGGTGCTCCTGCTTTAGCCCCTGTAATTGCAACTCCTGTTCCTATTGCTCCTACATCAACTGTATTAGAAGTTAATCCTTCGCTGATTGCTGCTCCACCCGAAAGCAACTGCCAATCAATATCAACATTTCCATCATAATTCTTTTCAATAAGTTTCTGATCCTTCATTACTAAAATTGGTGCATATGCAATTCCTGACTGATATGCAACTTTTAAAGATTCAGTACTATCCTTTCCCTGCTTATCGTTGTTCTTTCCTCCACAAGCTGTTAATGATACTACCATTGCAGCTATCATAGCTAATGCTATAACCTTTTTTCTCATTTTTTTCTCCTTCTCACATTAAGTTATTACCTTTTAGTTATATGTATTATAACTTTATTTTCAAATTACCAAATCATTATAACACTTATAATCAAAAAAGCAACAGGAAATTAAAAAAGTTTTTTGTTTAACTTTTCCAATTTTCTGTTGCTTTATATTTTTATAAAATGAGATTGAAGTCAAAAGCCTCAACTTTGATGCCTACGGATTGTTCCGTGCCATACACTCCCACAATCCTACCCAATCATAAAATCCCTTTAGAATTAATTCTGTGCCACTAATTTCATAAATCCCTGTTCATCTATTATTTCAACACCAAGTTCCTTTGCCTTTTTATTTTTTGATGAATTTGAATTTATATCATTATTAATCAAATAATTTGTCTTTCCTGTAACACTACCTGTTACTTTTCCCCCTCTATCTTCAATAAACTTTTTAAGTTCATTTCTATTTGCAAATTCATTTACAGTTCCTGTTATAACAAACGTTTTTCCTTCAAGTACCTGTTCATCATTGCTTTGCTCAATATAAAGTTCAACCTCTAATAATAAATTATTAAGCTTTCTATTGTTTTCTTCATCTGCAAAATATTCAACAAACTTCTTTGCCATAATCTCTCCAACTCTATCAATAGCCACAAGTTCTTCAACTGTTGCATTTCTGATTTTGTCGATAGAATCTAACTGCTTACAAATCATCTTTGCATTTGAAATTCCTATATTAGCAATTCCAAGACTATAGATAAACGAAGGAAGAGTTACTCTTCTGGATTTTTCAACTGCTGCTGTTATATTATTATATGATTTTTCACCAAATCCTTTTTTATTTACTATTTCCTCTTTAAATCTGTCTAAGTGGAAAATGTCAGCAAATTCTTTAATATAACCTTCATCTATAAATTTTTCCAAAGTTTCTTCTGATAGTCCTTCTATATTCATTGCATCTCTTGATACAAAATGAGAAAATGCCTTAACATGTTTTGCAGGGCATTTAGGATTGTCACAATACAAAGTCTTAATTCCGTTTTCATTCTTTATTATTGTATTGCCCATACATACAGGACATTTGTCAGGAATTTCTACATTTCCACTTTTTGTAAGATTTTCTGCAATCTGCGGGATAATCATATTTGCTTTATAAACTAAAATACTATCACCCACACCAAGTTCAAGTTCTTCCATAATACTTACATTATGAACACTTGCCCTGCTAACAGTTGTCCCTTCAAGTTCAACAGGTTCAAACACAGCCACAGGATTTATAAGACCTGTTCTGCTTGCACTCCATTCAATGTATTTTAATTTTGTTTCGGCCTGCTCATCTGCCCATTTGAATGCTATTCCATTTCTAGGAAATTTTGCTGTCGAGCCAAGAGATGCTCCATAAGCTAAATCATCATACATTAATACAAGTCCATCTGATGGAACATCAAATGTCTTTATTTTTTCTGCAAAATATTCTACAGCCTGCTGCATATTTGCTTCAGTTACCTCTTTATGTTCTACAACCTGAAATCCCTGTTCTTCAAGCCATTTCATCTGATTTGCCATAGAATTTCCAAAATCTACTCCCGGAGCACTAATCAGGGCAAATGCAAAAAAGTTTACATTTCTTTTTGCAGTTATCTCATTGTTAAGCTGACGTACTGAGCCCGAGCATAAATTTCTGGGATTTTTATATTTTGCATCCGCATCCTCTATTGTGGCATTTATTTTTTTAAAATCCGAATACTTAATTACCGCTTCTCCTCTTAGCACAAGCTGTCCCTTATATGAAATATTAATTGGAATATTTTTAAATGTTTTAGCATTATTTGTAATTACTTCTCCTACAATACCATTTCCTCTTGTAACTGCCTTTTCAAGAGTTCCGTTATTGTATGTTAAAACTACAGTAAGTCCATCTAGTTTCCATGACAAAAGTGCTTTTCTTTCTCCTGCAAATGAAGCAAGTGTTGCTACATCCTTTGTCTTATCAAGAGATAACATAGGACTTTCATGTGTTTCTTTTTGTAATTCACTAATAACCTCGTAACCTACATTTACAGTAGGGCTATTTGCCAATACAATGCCTGTTTCCTTTTCAAGTTCTACTAATTCATCGTATAACCTGTCATATTCAATATTAGGCATAATTTCTCTGCTCTCCTGATAATATGCCTTTGAAGCTTCGTTTAAAAGCTCAACTAACTCCTTTATTCTATCTAACTGCGCCATTTTATTTACCTTTCAAAATTATTTATAATTTTTATTTTCTAAAACTTTCTGCCATTGTTTCAAATTCTTCTTTTGTCACATCTCTATAACTTCCAATTGGAAGATTTCCTAACTCGATGTTCATTATACGGATGCGCTTTAATTTTACAACCCTATAACCTAATGCCTCACACATTCTTCTAATCTGTCTGTTAAGCCCTTGTGTAAGAACTATTGAAAACATATTTTTCTTTAATCTGACTACTTTACAAGGTCTTGTAACCGTATCTAATATTTCAACTCCACTACTCATCTTTTCAACGAATTCATCTGTTATCTGCTTATCTGTCCACACGTGATATTCTTTTTCATGTCCATTAGACGCTTTTAAAATGCTATTAACTAACGAGCCGTCATTTGTCATTAATATTAATCCCTGTGAATTTTTATCCAAACGTCCCACAGGATAAATTCGCTTTGAATAATTTACAAAATCAACAATATTATCTTTATTATTCAAATCTGTTGTACATTCTATTCCAACAGGCTTATTAAGTGCTATAAGTATTCTTTCGTCTTCTCTTGAAACCCTTTGTCCATTTACAACAATATCGTCATTTATAGTCACTTTTTGTCCCATTAATGCGACTTTACCATTAACAACTACTTTACCTGCTTCAATAAGTCTGTCCCCTTCTCTTCTTGAACATACTCCTGCATCACTTAAAAATTTATTTAACCTTATTAATTCGTGTTCGTCTTTTACTTCTTTCTTTTTATTATCCATATCATGTTCCTTTATAATGAAAAACGCCGGGATTATTCCCAACGCTATTTACATTTTTCTACATCTATCTTATCACCAATATTTTAACGGTCATAAATAATTAAAAGTGCACCTTTTTTCACTTCAATACTTACATCATTTCCCACAAATGTATTGCTTACTGCAAGTGGATAATCATTTGTCAAAGTTCCATCTTTAAGTTCATACTTTGCTCCTAAAATAGAAACTCCTTCCGCTTTATCACCTAAAGCAAAAATGGACAGATTTACGCAAATTCTATTTTTTAATATGATTTTAGAATCATTTATTACGTTGTAAACTCTATCGCTATCTACCATACGCATATCTGCACCTTTTTTTGCACCATAAAGCAAAGTCTGTATATTTGCAAATGTATGGTCAGCTCTTCCACCTGTACCACCGTAAATTCTAATATCTGTATATCCTAGCTTAATAGCTTCCATAACGGCAATCATTGTATCTGTATAATCTTTTTCTACTTGAAAAGTCTTTATATTTAATTCATCAGGAACATAACCTAATGAATCAAAATCTCCTAATGTCAAATCAGGACTAATTCCTAATTTTTTAACAATCTTATATCCGCCATCCACTGCTATTACATAATCATTTTCTTTTTTTGTAAAATTGGTGCCGGTATTATCTCCGGCACCAACTATATAGCATATATTATTCATTTTGTTCTCTCTTTATATATCTCTAAAGTTTCTAATTTTCAAATGCTACTGAGCTGCTCCATCATTTGTACTCTGATTTGCATTGTTCTGAGTTGCAAGTGCATCGTAGAAATTCTTTAAATCTCCATCTGCATTCAATGCATCATTTAATGAATTATTAACTTCCGTATACAATGCTACAACATCATCATCCTGAGAAATCATACTAATATAATCAAGAACTTCTTTGTCTGTAACTCCATTATGAATATAAATATTTCCCGTTTCATCATCTCTGATTACATATAGTATAGAGATTCCAGGTGCAGGAGTTGCAATATTCTTAATCTGTAATGAATATCTTACAAATACTACATATGTGTTAGCATATAATCCATTCTTTGTGTAGCATGTTATATCTGAATATCCTGTTATATAAGATGATTCTTCTGCTAAGCTATCCTCAGTAATACCATCCATATTGTCTACATATTGTGCTAACGCATTAACATCACCTGCTGCCTTTGCCTGATAGTAAAGTTTTACAACATCAGAGATATCTTCATATGAATCTTCCTGTAATGGATTGCTTGCCTGATCATATGATGTTGTTTCAGGTTCGTCATTTTTCTTATAATTTGTTGCGTTAATTCCAACTGCTATAAGTGCAATTACCGCTATAACTACCACAACAATTCCTATTACAGGAATAAATCGGCTAATACCTTTATCGTCATCATCGTAGTCATCATCATCATTTTCTCCATATATTGAATGACTATATCCGGCTTTTTGTTTATTATTCTTAGCACTTTTTTTCTTTTTCTTCTTTTTTCCTTTTTGTTTCTTTTCTTTTTCTTCTTTTTCCTCTTTGGCTTTCTTTGCCTTTTTGGCAGCTTCTTCATCAGCATAAATCTGCTTTAACAATCTACTTACTTCATCCTGAGGTTCTTCTTCCTCCGGCTGCTGTTTCATCACTTCATCTAAATATGCATTATCTAACGTTTCAAGCGTAGCCTCTTCCGACTTAATTTCATCTTCGCTTTCTGTATCATTTATAACTGTATCTGATGTCTGTGATTCAGATACTGTATCTTCTGTTATATCTGTTGATACATCTACCGGATTACCATTCTGTTCTTTATCTATTGAAATTTCATTGCCATCTTCACCCATCATTGTTAATCCGTCAGGTGTATCCTGAAGTTCAACAACTTCTGTGTCATTAGAAATTGCCTGTTCTTCCTGCTTCTGTAATTCCTGCTGTTTTAAAGCTTCTTCTTCAAGTCTTTTCTTCTCAGCTGCTGCTCTTTCTTCTTCAAGCTTAGCTAATCTCTTCTTTTCTTCCTGTTCTCTTTTTAATGCTTCTATATCAAAATCATTTATTCCATTACTTTTAAAGCCCATTATTAAATGCTCCTTGTATTATCTTTGTATTTCTATCGACTTCCTGTTGTCGTTTTCCAATACTCATTGTCCAATACATAATTTTATTTAAATATTTCTATATTATTTTAAACAAAACCTCCTTAAACTATATCAAATTATTTCTCCAAATTCAATACGACACTATTTATTATACAACAAAAATATTTGATATTTTCTTAAGATTCCTGTATTATATTTTTATGCGCCTATAGCTTAGTGGATAGAGCGCCGCCCTCCGGAGGCGGTAACGCAGGTTCGACTCCTGTTAGGCGCGTTTTTTACAAATTCACATTTAACTCAATTATTATTATCCATAATTCGATAATTTTCCATTGTTTTTCACTATTTTCAGTTATAAAAAGCAAAATAAAGGCTCTAAACTTTACTTGGGGGGTAAGGTTTAGAACCTTTTTAAGTTTTAAGTAAAAAAAGTAGGCACAGGAACCTATAACCTTTATAATTAAATCACCACAAAATAACCGAAAGGAGATTGCCTATGCCTAACAATGATTTTATATCAAATATCCTAGAAATAAAAGACTTAATTATAACAAATGTTGAATCATCTCCAGAAGAAATGCATATTTACTTTAAAATTGAACGTCGTGATCACGTTTGTCCATGTTGTGGTGCAGTGACAAATAAAGTTCATGACTATCGTCCTTCAATTATAAAAGATGCACCAATAATGGGTAAAAACACGTATCTTCATTACTCAAAAAGAAGATATCACTGTGATTGCTGTGGCAAACATTTTAACGAAAACTTTGCTTTACTTCCTAAACATTGCAGAATTACAACCAGACTAAATTTTCTTGCAATAAACATGCTTAAGGCGGTGCAAAATGTTTCCGCCGTAGCCCGACAGGTTGGAATATCGCCTTCTACCATTTTTAGAAGAATAGAAGATATTAAATATCCTAAACCTTCTGTTCTCCCACAGGTTTTATCCATTGATGAGTTCAAAGGTAACGCAGGCGGTGAGAAGTTTCAGGCAATACTAACTGATCCGAAAAATCATAAAATATTTGATATTCTTCCTTCAAGAACTCAATATAAACTGAAGGATTATCTATTAGAATTTCAAAACAGAAAAGATGTACGATATTTTATTATAGATATGAACTATGTTTATCGAGACATTGCAGAAACTTATTTTCCTAATGCAAACATAGTCATTGACAGGTTTCATGTGGTCAGATATATTACCTGGGCTTTAGAAAATGTAAGAAAACGTATTCAAAAGGATATGCATCCTTCAAAGCGTAAGTATTTTAAGAGAAGCCGGCGAATACTGTTATCTCATTATTGGATGCTTAACAGCGAAAACAAACAGGCCTTAGAAGTAATGCTCACGCAATCTCATGATCTGGCTGTGGCTTATTATTTAAAAGAGCAGTTTTATGATTTTATGGAATCAAAAGACAAAAATGAAGCTTATAAGAAACTTAGGAAATTTATATTAGCAGCACAGGCAAGCGAGTTAGAAGAATTTAATGCGACATTAACAATGTTATCCAACTGGGCTAAATACATACTCAATTCTTTCGATTGTTCATATTCAAATGGGTTTACGGAAGGAACAAACAATAAGATTAAAGTAATTAAACGAAATGCTTATGGATATAGAAATTTCGAGAACTTTAGGAATAGAATCCTTATGACTTCTGCTTAAAAGAGAAAACACAGTTGTGAACAATAGTTCACAACTGTGTCAAAAATCTTTTTACCCCCACTCTTGACAAAGAGCCATATATTTATTGCATTATGCCTTTTAATTTGATACAATTTAAAAAGAGGTTTTGCTAGGATTTAATTAATATTTTAGTTTACAATGTAAACTATTTATAAAGGAGAATGGACTATGTTTAAGAAATCAAAATTACGTAAAGGTATTAAAAAATGTAAAGATGAAATCACTCTACTTGAATCTAAACGTTCACGTTCACAGTCTGCGATAGTACAGGCTATTCTCGAGCAGCGCGATCCAGATGAAGAAGAGGTTGAATTTTTCAATCAATATACAGCTAAAATTGACGAAGCAAGAAATAATATGTATGCACTTCAGCGTGAATTAGATAATTTAGAATATAGATAGTTTATTTATTTTATACCATAAAAAGGACAACCGTTGTCAAATTAACTGTTGTCCTTTTTTATTTTACATGTATATTCTGTCGTCTCTTCTGCAGTATAAATACATATGATTTGATAAAATTTCAACTGTTTCTAATTCATTTTCATTAACTTCACCAATCATCTCATTTATTTCTTCATCTGAAATTTCATTATCTTTTGGTATCAATATTACTTCATGAACAGAACTTGGAATTATTATTAAATCTTTTTCTATTTTATCCGCAAACTTCTTAAGTAATCCATCATAAAACATCGTTCCTGCACCATTAATTCTTTTTTCATTTGTCAGAACATACATATCAATCTTATCATCATATTTCATTTTTTCAATTTCTTCACGTACATATTCTGACACTTTTTCTTTCGGATGTCCACCATAAGCACAATCTTCTTTAACAAAATCCCATTGTTCCTGTTCATCCTCATCATCCCATTGCATCGAAATATCATTAATAATCATCTCAGCAAGTAAATCTTCCATTCTCATTATAACCGGAGGCATTAATTCAGGTGTATTAGTTAACGCTACTTCTTCAATTTCTTTTTTGCTGACTTGCCACATATCTAAATGTTCTTTCTTAATCATCGCAGTAGCTGAATTATACGCATCTTCTTCTATCACAATATTAAACACAATTGCCAAATCTAAAATATGTAAATGTGGAACAGTCTTAAGCATCTCTCTGTTCATATCGTAATTAATTACTTTATATGCTATTTTATTCTTTATATAGGAATAGTTCATAAAATCTTCCATACTAAAATTTAGTCCACAGGAATTCATAATATACATTTCAAATATCTCATTCGCTATATCCGAAATATCCTTTCCCTGACAAAATTCTTCATAGTAAGATTCCAAATAGATTGTTGGCGTTGCCCGATTTTCATCATTAACAACACTTATAGATTTTAGATGTACATTGTTATTCTTTACTATGTCCCTAATAACAACTCTGCCTGAAAGACCTTTTCTTTCAGCAAGCATTTCAAATTCCCCGTGAATTTTCTTAACAAAATTCTCATAATTCATTGGTTTGTACCCCTTTACACTTAATATCGTGTAATGTTACAAATCATTTATAGCCAAATTGATTTTATTATATTTCCAAATAAAAATCAACTACTTTTTTAATTTTATTTCTGTTTCTACTTTTTAATTTTATTTCTGTTTCATAGCGTGATTTCTTCAAAATTAATAAACTGAAGCCAAACTATGCCTTTCACTTTATTTTCACAAAAATAATAAAACGATTACTCATGACATAAATCATAGGTAATCGTTTCTTATTGATTTGCAAATTATAATTTTATTTATTTCTTTGCGCTCTCTTTCTCATTGTTGGGTCAAGAATTTTCTTTCTAATTCTAAGACTTTCAGGTGTAATCTCTAAAAGTTCATCAGTATCAATATATTCAAGTGACTGCTCTAAGCTTAATACTTTCTTTGGTACAAGTCTTAAAGCTTCATCTGAACTTGATGTTCTTGTATTTGACAAATGTTTTGTCTTACATACGTTAACTTCGATATCTTCTGCTTTTCCTGTTTGACCAACTATCATACCTGCATAAACTTTTTCACCAGGTCCGATAAATAATGTTCCTCTTTCCTGAGCGTTGAATAATCCATAAGTAATAGCTTCACCTGCTTCAAATGCAATTAATGAGCCTTGTTTTCTATACTGAACATCTCCCTTGTATGGACCATATCCGTCAAATACTGTATTCATAATTCCGTTACCTTTTGTATCAGTCATAAACTGACCTCTGTAACCAATTAATCCTCTTGAAGGAATTGAAAATTCCAATCTTGTATAGCCACCATTTGTTGGAGCCATCCCCTGAAGTTCGCCTTTACGGTCACTTAATCTCTGAATGATTGTTCCTGCAAATTCTTCAGGCACATCAATATAGCAGATTTCCATAGGCTCTAATTTCTTACCTCTTTCATCTTCTTTATAAATAACTTCAGCTTTACTTACTGCAAATTCATATCCTTCTCTTCTCATATTTTCGATTAATACTGAAAGATGAAGTTCTCCTCTTCCCGATACTTTGAAAGAGTCTGTTGATTCTGTTTCTTCTACTCTTAGACTTACGTCTGTATTTAATTCTCTAAACAATCTGTCTCTTAAATGTCTTGAAGTAACAAATTTACCTTCCTGACCTGCAAGTGGACTATCATTTACCATAAAATGCATAGAAATTGTAGGTTCTGAAATCTTCTGGAAAGGAATTGCTACAGGATTATCCAATGAGCAAAGTGTATCTCCGATATGAAGGTCTGTAATTCCAGCTATAGCAACAATTGAACCTACTGTTGCTTCCTTAACTTCTACTTTATTTAATCCGTCAAATTCATATAACTTTGTAATCTTAACCTTTTCCATTTTGTCCGGTTCATGATGGTTGACTAAAGCTACATCCTGATTAATCTTTAAAGTACCGTTATCAATCTTACCAACACCGATTCTACCAACATATTCATTGTAATCAATTGTGCTGATTAATACCTGTGTATCTGCATCAGGATCGCCCTGTGGTGCAGGAATATAATCAACGATAGTATCAAATAAGTCTTTCATATCTGTTGTCTGCTTATCTAAATCTAATGTTGCAAATCCCTGTTTTGCTGAAGCAAATACAAATGGGCAGTCTAACTGTTCTTCATTTGCATCTAATTCTATAAATAATTCTAATACTTCATCTATTACTTCTAAAGGTCTTGCTTCTGGTCTGTCAATCTTATTTATACATACGATAACAGGAAGCTGAAGTTCTAACGCTTTCTGAAGAACAAATCTTGTCTGTGGCATTGCGCCTTCAAATGCATCTACAACAAGAACAACACCGTTTACCATCTTAAGTACACGTTCTACTTCTCCACCAAAGTCAGCATGTCCAGGTGTATCAATAATATTAATTTTTGTATCCTTATATGTTACAGCAGTATTTTTTGAAAGAATTGTAATACCTCTTTCTCTTTCAATATCATTTGAGTCCATTACTCTTTCTGCTACTTCCTGATTTTCTCTAAAAACACCACTCTGCTTTAACAATTCATCTACTAAAGTTGTTTTACCGTGGTCAACGTGAGCTATAATAGCTATGTTTCTTACATCTTCTCTAATCATTTTTTCTCTTTCCTACTTAAATAAATCTTTGTTTATTGTATCACAAATGTTCATTTTACCACATAGAAACATCGTTTTCAATAATTTTTACATCTGCCTATTATTATTCTGTCTATTATTATTCCACAACAAATTCCGCTTCTTCTTTTTCTCCAAATACTGCTTTTCCATTTGTCGCTTCTACAACTTTCTTTTCAAATCCGTCATAATCTTCCTTCTTAACCGTGATATCAATTATGACTTTTTCAGTGTAAATTGTATCCATGTTTTTTATTCCCATGCTTGCAGCAATATATTGAATCTTTCCAATGCCATTGTAATCAGTTTCTATTTTTGTTCTTATTCCCTGAATTTTGCATACAATAGAAGCATTTTCAATTCCATCCTGAGAAGATTTTGTATAAGCTCTTATTAAACCACCCGTTCCAAGTAGAGTTCCTCCGAAATATCTTGTTACAACAATTAAAACATTATGAATATCATTTCCTTTTATAACTTCCAGTATTGGTTTTCCAGCTGTACCACTTGGTTCCCCATCATCTGAGAACCTCTGTGTTTCATTATTTTTACCAATTACATATCCGTAACAATTATGTCTTGCATCCCAGTATTTTTTCTTTAATTCTTCTATATATCCTTGAGCCTGCTCTTCCGAATCTATTGCATATACATGCGCTATAAACCTGGATTTTTTATCTACAAACTCACCAACTCCCGGTTTTGCAACTATTTTATATTCACTCATTAAAATACTCCCATAAAATTTTTAAAAATACACCAAATCTAAATTGAGACGGATGGCATATTTAAATAAAATGCATTTGACGCCGTCGGTTCAAAGCGACAGCTATATTTTTCTTAGGAACATAAGTCCTAAGGAAAATATGAGATGGAGGTTTAAAACCGCTACGAGTGTCAAGCAGCGCGAGCGTTTTTTAATTAAATATGCCATCCGTCTCAAAAAGGATTTGGTGTTTTTCTAAATTATTTAGGTATATTTTAATAGGTAATATTTTATATTTCAACATTGTTCTCGATAAATTTATGAATTTTGTCTTATATTTTTCTTTTTTACTTTATAAAAATATATACTTTTGCTATAATGTAGCGGATAGGAGGATTATTTATGAACTATGGTTATAGAGAAACAATATCTAAACAAAAGAATCTTGTTTCAACCGGTCAACGTCTTTCAAAAAAGAGTTTAGTGGTATTTTTCAAGATTTTATTATACATTTTGCTTTTAATATGTATAACGGGATGTGCCCTTGTTTTTGGTATTGTTCGTGGAATTATTGATGCTGCACCTGATATTCAAGATGTATCAATTGTACCTTCTTCTTATTCAACAACTGTTTATAATAATAAAGAAAAGGAAATTGCAAAACTTGTCACTTCCGGTTCTAACAGAATAAAGGTTTCAATTGATCAGGTACCTGATAATTTAAAATGGGCTTTTATCGATACTGAGGATGCCCGTTTTTATGAACATAACGGTATTGATATTCAGGGTATCGGACGAGCTGTTGTTGTAGCAATTACAACTTTAAACCCTTCCGAAGGTGCAAGCACTATTACACAACAGGTTTTAAAGAATAATGTTTTTACTGATTGGACTTCAGAGGAAACTTTAGGTGATCAGGTCAAACGTAAACTTCAGGAACAGTATCTTGCAATTCAACTTGAAAAAGTTACTAAAAAAGAAACTATCCTTGAAACATATTTGAATACAATCAATCTTGGTTCTAATACATTAGGAGTTCAGGCTGCTTCCCATAGATATTTTGATAAAGATGTCAGTGATTTAACTTTATCAGAATGTGCCGTAATTGCCGGAATCACACAGAATCCGGCTGCTTACAACCCTATATATCACCCGAAGGCTAACGCTAAACGTAGGAAGAAAATTCTAAAAAATATGCTAGATGCCAGTCATATAACTAAAGATGAATATAATGAGGCTATGAAAGATGATGTATACAGTCGTATTCAGTCTGTAGATAATCAGATTACTCAGAGCAACAATGTTTACTCTTACTTTGTTGATGAAGTGGTTTCTCAGGTTATGAGCGATTTACAGGAACAAAAAGGTTATACTTATACTCAGGCTTATAACGCCGTATATAGTGGTGGTTTAAAAATTTACACTACTCAGGATTCAAAAATCCAAAAAATTTGCAATAAAGAATTATCAAACGCTGAAAACTATCCCAATACAGTTTCTTATTCCATTAACTGGGCATGGACAATTCAGCACGCTGATGGAACAACTGAAAACTATTCAGAAAGTTACATCAATTATTATCACAAAGTTCTTTTGAACGAATCTTCTTTTAAATTAATTTTTTCAACAAAAGAAGCTGCAAAAGAATGTGTAAAACAATATAAAAAATATTTATATCCTGATGGATTAGCTGATGATGATGTTGAATATGAAACTTTATATTACACTCCTCAACCTCAGGCTTCATTCACAGTTATGGACCAATATACAGGATACGTTAAAGCTATTGTTGGTGGAAGAGGTTCTAAGAAGGTTAGTTTAGGTCTTGACCGTGCTACTCAATCAACAAGACAGCCGGGTTCAACATTTAAAGTTTTATCAACCTATGCACCGGCAATTGATACAATGGGATATACTTTAACTACTAAAATAAAGGATGAACCTTTTAATTATTCTAATGGACGTCCTGTTAAAAACTGGTATAGCGGTTACCGTGGTACTGTTACAGTCAGAAAGGCTATAGCTGATTCCATGAATGTATGTGCCGTAAAAACACTTACAGAAATTACACCGCAACTTGGCTTTGATTATTTATTAAATTTTGGTTTTACAACATTAGTTCAAAACAGAACTGAAAAAGACGGTTCAGTTGTTTCTGATATTCAACAGCCTTTAGCACTTGGTGGTATTACTGATGGTATTACTAATTTGGAAATAACTGCTGCATATGCAACAATCGCAAATCAGGGAACTTATACAAGACCTGTATTTTATTCAAAAGTAGTTGATAGTAACGGAAGAATATTATTAGACAATACTACTCCTACTACACATACAGTTCTTAAGTCATCTACTGCTTCACTTTTAACTCAGGGAATGACAAGTGTTATTACTGAAGGTACAGGTAAAGCATGTGCGCTTACAGACGGAATGCCTGTTTCAGGTAAAACAGGTACAACTTCAAGTGCTTACGACTTATGGTTCTGCGGATATACACCATATCTTACTGCATCAATTTGGACAGGATATGATGAAAACAAGGAGCTTGGTTCCGATCAAGCATATCATGAAAGATTATGGTCAAAAATTATGAGCCAAATTGATCAGGTTAAGGGCTATAAAATTAAGGATTTTGAAATGAGTGATGATGTTGAAGAAGTTACTCTTTGTTCATCATCAGGTGCATTAGCAATCGAAGGCGTATGTCCTCATACTTATACAGAGTATTTTTCAAAGGATACTGCACCAACAAATAAATGTAGTTATCATTATGGTACTCCTAAAAAGACTACTAACGAATCATCTACAGAAGCAACAACCTCAGGGACTGTAACAGTTGGCTCGGCAAATGCTGCTGACAATGCTGCTGACAGAAAGACTTCAGTTTCAAGTGGTTCTTCTGATTCGTCAGGTTCTGATGATGCTAAAGACGGTTCCGGTAGCTCAAATGATGGCTCTTCCGGTTCTAATGGTGCTAAAGAATAATAAACAAAGAACCACAAATAAAACAATGTTTTATTTGAAAATTAAGTTTATAAACTTTGTCTTACAATATACAAATAAAAATGCGTAGTGTTTCAATTTACACTACGCATTTTTATGTATTAAATGATACTATAAACCGTATTTAATTTTTCTTATAAGCTAATCTACAGCCATTTTTGTAGTATCTCATCTAATTCTTTTATATCTACAGGTTTAGCTATATGTTCATTCATTCCTGCTGCTTTTGCTGTAAGAATATCTTCCACAAACGCATTCGCTGTTACTGCTATAATTGGAATTGTATGAACATCTTTTCTCTGATCCATTTGTCGAATTGCTTCTGCAGCCTGATATCCATTCATAATCGGCATCTGTATATCCATGAACACAATATCGTAATAATTCTCAGGTTCGCTTTCCAATTTTTCAACTGCAACTTTACCATTTTCTGCACGGTCTACTTTGATTCCAGTCATATTAAGCATTTCTCTCATAATCTCTGCATTAAGTTCATTGTCTTCAACTACAAGTGCTCTACGATTACTATAGTCTTCATTCTTAAGTACAGATAGCGGATTCTCTTCTTCCTGATTATTATTAAGCAATTGCTTAAATGTCGTCGTAAGCCTTGACTTAAACAACGGTTTAGAAATGAATGCATTAACACCGGCTGCTTTTGCTTCTTCTTCTATATCGCTCCAGTCATATGCCGACATAATTATTATCGGAACATCTTTTCCAACAGCTTTTCTTATCTCTTTTGTTGTTTCTATTCCGTTCATTTCCGGCATATTCCAGTCAATTATAGCTGCATAAAAATCATCATTCTTTTCATGTTCTTCAACAACTCTTGTAACGGCTTCTTTTCCTGTTGTAACACCTTCGCTGTTCATTCCAATAGAATTTAAAACTTTGCACGTTGAATCACATACAACTTTTTCATCGTCAACAACTAAAACCTTTAAGTTTATTAATTCCTTATCTGTTTCCTCTTTATCATCCTGTAACTTTAGAACCATTGTAACGGTAAACCTGGAACCTTTGTTTATTTCACTTTCGACCTGAATTTCTCCACCCATCATGTGAATTATGTTATTAACAATAGCCATTCCTAAACCGGTACCCTGAATCTTATCAATTCGGCTGTCTTCTGCCCTCTCGAATGGGACAAATATTTTCTTCACAAATTCTTTAGACATACCAATTCCTGTGTCTTCAAATATAAATTCAAAACAGGACGTTGACTTGCTATGTGTAGGTTTTTCATTTACCGTAATACTAATTTTTCCTCCATTTGGAGTATACTTAATTGAATTGCTTATAATATTGGTAAATATCTTCTGTATTCGAATACTGTCGCCTATAACCTTTTCATGCTTCATATTTTCTATCGACACATTCAAATCAAGATTCTTATTTTTCACATCGCCCTTTACCAATTCAAGGACGTCTTCAAGCAATACTGATAACTCAATATCTTCATCCACAAGTTTAATATTACCTGATTCAATTCTGGACATATCCAAAACTTCATTGATTAATCCAAGCAAAAGTTTGCTTGAAGAAGTAATCTTCTTTAAGCATTCTAACATTCTGTCTTTATCATCTATATAACTTCCTGCAAGAGCCGTCATTCCAATAATGGCGTTCATAGGAGTTCTTATATCATGAGACATTTTTGATAAGAAATCACTTTTTGCATTACTTGCATTTTCTGCTGCCTGATACGCTTCTCTAAGTGCTTCCTGATCACGGACTTCTTTTTTCTTTAGTTCCGTTTCGTCCTGAGATGCCATTAATACCTTTGTAGGTACACCTCTTCTTCTTTCTACACAAAGAACAGCCAGATTTGTCCATCTAAATTCATTATCTGTATCAAATTCTTCTGAATATTCAAGGCTAAAACTATCTTTTCCAAAATCTAATTGTTCTATAAGTTTTTCTCTTTGCAACATCGTATCTACTGATGTATGCTTTTCATCATTTTTAAAACATTTGCTAAATATATTCTGAAGGATATCGCCATAACTACCTTCAAATCCGATTCCGGGTAGCTTTTTATTTTCATCTTCTATTATATATTCGTATTTATCTTCATCTAAATCTACTAAAATAAATCTATCAAACATCTGCGTTATTGCAGTTACAATATTCTCAACAGATTCTTTTTCATTCATTATATTACGTTGTTTTTTTACATTAAACACAACCGTTCCTATTAAATAAATAATGAAAAATACCGCTAAAATAGTTACAAGTCTCCAACTATCCTTATTGGCAGTTGCATTCAGTTTATTCGTAGCCTCAACAGGGAATGCCTGAACTAAAATAAGACCACTGTTTTCAAGCCTCATCATATATGCACTTGATTCATAATTTTTACCATGTATTTCAAATGCATATTGATTTTTGTTCTTTAAGCTGTTTCTTAATTCCGCTATACCATTATCATCCATCAGATTGTGTTCTTTAAGGTAACTTGTTAATGTTGTTCTTTGTAAAATACCTACTGAATTTGCAACTATTTCTCCTGATTCACTACAAATAAACGCTGTTGAAGTATAACCAAACAGTTTTGTATTCATAAATTTCTTTAATGTTGCATCATCAAAATTTCCTACTAATACTCCCGCTATCTCTCCGTCCTTCTCTACTGGGGCAAAGAAGCATATTCTGTTTTGCATATCAGAATTACCTAATGGATTTAATGCTATAACCGTATCACCTTTTAACGCATCATAATACGCTATTACATTTGCAAATGTGTATTCTTTATTATCCTGATCAATTCCAATTCCATACTTATTTACATAAATTAAACTTTCAAAGCTCACATTCTGATTAAGTGATTCTATATCATGTGCTGTTACATTTCCGTTCTCATCAATAATTTGTCCAAATAATTTACCTATTGATTTAATACTTTCCTTTGCATCAACTAACAGACGGTCTATTATCTGTTCATTCTGCATGGTACTTATCTTTATATACTGTGCAGTTTGTTCCGAAACTCTCTTTCTCGTCGTCTGTATATTCATCAATACTGCTAGAGCAACAGCAAATATCATCACCCCTAATGATAAACTCCCCATCATTCGTCCTAAATGACTATTTTTACTATTCTCTAATTTCAATTTTTCTCCTTTAATTACATTCCGGATTGTTTAGCTTGCAAATTTACCTCCTTACAAATTATTTTTACGTTGCAATTTATATCTAATCAAATCTGAAATTTTCGTATTAATTCATAATTTTTATAAAATAAAATGCTATCAGTGCGAAACATAAATTTCTCATTCTAACAGCATTTTTACTTCGGTCATTTATTCTATTATCACTTATTAATGTTACTCCTTTTAGGTTGTTATGTCAACATTTGTAGCCTTTATGCTTTAGATTTTCCATAAATTATTTTACAAAATTTTTACGTTATTTTTGTTTATTTTTTTTTTTTGTTTGTTTCAGATTTTTTATTCTTTTTTTCTGTAAATTTTCTGCTACTATTTTCGGATTCTACAAATCCCTTTTTTCTTCTTTTTTTATCTGATTCATTATTTTTACCATTATATTTCTTCTTTTCTGCTTCACTATTTTTTCTATTATATATGTTCTTTCTTCCTTTCTCTGTTTGTTTCCCATTTTCTGTACGTCTGTTCTTTACTGCTTTATTTTTTCTACCTATACCATTATTTTTTCTTTCTTTTCGTACAATTACAAGTGGTTTAACATCTGATAAGCCGCTATAATCATTATTTTTTCTATTCATCATATCCATTAATGCTAAAGTAATTTTTTCCAAAGAATATCCTTCTTCAATTAACATTTCAACAATTTCTTTTTGATTTGAACTATTGTGCTTATCCATAAATTTCTTTAATCTGTTAATGTTTCGCTGATAATCCTGAGTTTTTATTTCATCAACTGTCGGAAGTTTACTTTCAATAATTTCACATTTAGCATATCTTTCAATGTATCGTAAATCTTCTAGTTGTCTTCTTCCATCTATTAATGTAAATGATTTTCCTTCATTTCCTGCTCTTCCGGTTCTTCCGATTCTATGAACATAATATTCATTATCTTCAGGTAAATCATAATTAATTACAATATCAAGATTGTTAACATCAATTCCTCTTGCTGCCACATCTGTTGCAACAAGAATATTAAATGTACCTTTCTTAAACTGGTTCATTACATTTGTTCGCTGTTGCTGTTTTACATCACCATGTAACCCCTGTGCTAAAAATTTATTTTTTCCAAGGAAATCTACCAACTCATCAACCATTCTCTTCGTATTACAAAAAATAATTGCAAGTTTTGGTCTGTAATATCTAAGCAGCAATGCTGTAGCACTTTTCTTTTTATTTTTATCTACAAGATAAAATCTTTGTTCGATACTGTCTACAGTCATTTGCTTATTTTTTATTTTAATTAATTCAGGATTTTTCTGATAATTATTTGTAATATCTAATATTTCCTTTGGCATTGTAGCTGAAAACAGAATTGTCTGTCTGTCATCAGGTGTAGCCTTTAATATAGTTTCAATATCTTCTCTGAATCCCATATTAAGCATTTCATCCGCTTCATCTAACACGACCATCTTTAACTGTTCTAATTTAAGGCTTTTTCTGCGGATATGGTCCATAACTCTTCCCGGTGTTCCAACTACAATATGACTTCCTTCACGCAAATGTTTAAACTGTCTTTCTATGTTCTGCCCTCCGAATATAGATACTACATTTAATCCTTTTATGTATTTTGCAAATTTTCTTAATTCTTCTGCTGCCTGCAATGCTAATTCTCTTGTTGGGCATAGTATAAGAACCTGATTTAATTTTTTGTTCATTGTCATCTCTACAAGTTCTATCGCCGGTATTCCAAATGAAGCAGTCTTTCCACTTCCCGTCTGGCTAAATCCTATTACATCTTTTCCTTCCATAATTGCCGGAATGCTTTTTTCCTGTATTGGAGTTGCTTCTTCATATCCTAAATCTTTTACTGCTTTCTTTATTTCATCTGATATATTTAATTCCTTAAACTTCATCCTTACTTTTCCTTTCTCAATATTAATTTTATAAAAAATAGACTTTTATAAATATAAATTTTCTCTGTTATAAAAAGCAAAAAACGTCAAAAAATAAAAACATCACAAAGACACTTTTACTTTTTGACGTCGGCTTTAAATGGTAACACATTTAATTCTGTTTTGCAAATATGTTTCTAATATTTTAATATATATTATTACATATTCTCTTATTTTTTATATTAATACACATTTTCTATATAGAATATCTTCCCATTTTTATTTCAAACTATTTTACTTTACTTTTGATACAGATTTGTTAATTTCCAATATAATCTTCTTCTATTTTCATCACAACTCTATATTTATCATCAAGTTCACTTATCTTCTCTTCAATATTATTTTTTATTTCATCATGTTTCTTTTCTACACAAAATGGAACAACAACATCAAATATAAGATTTGTATGTGTATCTCCTGTTATCATTCTAAAATCATGTATGGACATATGTTCATCTATACTTTTAACTATGTTTTCAACTTTACTTCTTGTATCTGTAACCACCTGATTATCAACTTCAATCGGATCCATGTGAATTACTGCCTCACATCCTATCTTTTCCTGTAGTTCAGATTCAATATTGTCTATCATGTCATGTAATTTATATACATTTTCATTTCCGGGAACTTCTGTGTGCAGTGAAATCATCATTCTACCCGGGCCATAATCATGAACAACCAAATCATGAATTCCGTATACTAATTCATGTTTCATTACAATATCATGAATTTTGTCCACAAGTTCAGGCTCTGGTATTTTACCTAAAAGCGGAGATATCGTATCCTTAAACGCACCAATTCCTGCATATATAATCAAAATTGCTACTAAAAGTCCGCATATACCATCTATATTTATTCCAAACTTCATATTAACAAGTACACATATTAATACTACTGTTGTAGCCACGGAATCACTTAAGCTGTCTATTGCTGTTGCTTTCATTGTTACTGAATCTATTTGCTTTCCTATACCCGTATTGTAAAATGCCATATACAATTTTACACAAATAGATATAAGTAATATTGTTATAGCCAAAATACTAGATTCTAATTCCTGTGGATGAATAATTTTATCAACAGAACTCTTTGCCAGTTCAAGTCCCATTAATATTATCAGGCAGGAAACTGCCATTCCTGATACATATTCAAATCTCCCATGTCCAAACGGATGCTCTGTATCAGGTTTCTTTCCTGCAAACCAAAAGCCTACTAATGTTATTATTGATGAACCTGCATCTGACAAATTGTTAAATGCATCTGCTGTAATTGAAATTGCACCCGTTAACACTCCTGCAAAATATTTTCCAACAAATAAACATATGTTTAAAAAAATTCCAACTACACTACACAATGTGCCATATGCTTTTCTTCCTTGAGAATCATTCATCTTTACGTCTTTCAAAAAAATTTTAGCCAATGCTGTAACCATTTTCTATTCCCTCTAAAAAAAATTTTTTCATCTAATATTATGATATTGCTTTTATAAAATGATATGCTTTTTACCAACAACTAATATTTATTTCTTAAGCATCTATATCTGCACTCTTTTAATATTATTTAACACTTATCAAAATTAGACTCATATTATATTTGTTTTCAGCAACTAACTTTTCCTAAACGTAGAACAACAGGTACATTATATGTACCTGTTGTTCTACGTTAAAGTTATATATATATCAATCAAAAATTATTCTTTTCAACGGCATATTTTGCGTATTAATATAGTATATTTCATTTTACTACTTTGGTCAAGATATTTGATTAAAATAGCGCATATGTGTACTTTTCTTTTTATCCTGTTTTTTATTTTTTCTTCCTATTTCTTATTTTTTCATTCCATTTAACTTTATTTTATTGTAAACTATTAATCAGGTATGTCCTAAATTTACGTAAAGGAGAATCTTAATTTGAAAAAATTTTTATGTATTTTACTTAGCCTCACAACACTTATGTTATCCGGCTGTGGCATTAAAAATGAAAAAATTCGCTTTGGCTCTGCCGGTATTGGTGGAATGTATTATACTTTTGGAAATGCGTTCACGGAACTTGCTTCTAAAGAAAACGATAAGTTTAACTTTGAAGTAAAATCTACTGCCGGTTCAGCAGCAAACATACGATTATTATCTAAAAATTATATTGAAATGGGAATTGCTCAGGCTGATTTAATTAATGATGCCTATAACGGAACCGGAATATTTGTCAGTACCCAGTGTTCTGGTTACAAGGCAATCGCAGCATTATACCCTGAAGCCTGCCAGATTGTTGTTCACAATGATTCAGGCATAAATTCAATCGATGATTTACTAGGTAAAAAAGTCAGCATCGGTGAAAGTGATTCAGGTACTGAGCAGACTGCTAATTTAATTTTACAACTTAACGGCTTATCAGACAAACTAGTAGACACTTTAAATTATGACTATACTACTGCCGCCGGCAAATTACAATCAGGTGAAATTGATGCATTTTTCTGTACTGCAGGATTGCGCACAACAATAATAGAAGAATTAGCGCAACAATGTCCTATTAAATTTTTAAGCATTAGCGATTCATGTTCTAAAAAACTTGAATCTGCTTACGATACTTATGTTGACTATACAATTCCGGCGAATACTTATACCGGACAAACTGAAGAAATAAAAACAGTAGCTGTTCAAGCTGTTTTACTTGCTAGTAACGAATTGTCTGACATCGTTGTAGAATCTTTAACAGAATTTTTATTTGAACATTCAGCGGATCTTCAATATTCCATTCCTGTGAATTTACAGCTCGATGAAACTTCTGCCGTTAAAGGTATTTCCATTCCGTTTCATCCAGGTGCAGTAAAATATTATAAAAAGCACAACATAAAAGTAAAATCTGAATAAATTTGTCTAAGGAAAGGAGTTTTATGGATATACAATTAGATATGTATCAGACACTTGCCATCGCAGTAGTCGTTTTAATACTCGGGCAGTTTTTGAAGCATAAAATTTATTTTTTGGAAAAGTTTTGCATTCCTGCCCCTGTTATTGGTGGTTTGCTATTTGCCATATTTACATGCATATGTCATTCAACGGGATTAATCGAATTTTCGTTTGATGATACCCTTCGTGAAGTGTGTATGGTATTTTTCTTTACATCAGTTGGTTTTCAAGCCAATTTAAAGGTTTTAAAAAGTGGTGGTAAATCTCTTTTTATTTTCCTATTACTAGTTATAACGCTTATTGTTTCTCAGAATTTTCTTGCTGTTGGGATGTCACATTTTCTTGACTTAGACCCACTTATAGGAATGTGTACCGGTTCAATTCCAATGGTAGGAGGTCACGGAACTGCCGGAGCATTTGGTCCTGTACTTGAAGATTTTAACATTAGCGGAGCTACAACCATTTGTACTGCTGCTGCAACATTTGGTTTAATTGCAGGAAGTTTAATCGGTGGTCCTATTGGTCGTCGTCTTATTGAGAAGAAAAATCTTTTGAACACAGTTGTTGCAGAAGATGACAGTCTTTTAATCGAAGACGAAAAAAGGCATGAAAGACATGCAAATATGTATGCAATGGCAGTATATCAGTTGATTCTTGCTATTGGTATAGGAACTATTTTTTCATGGATGTTAACTAAAACAGGCTTAACATTTCCTATTTATATTGGAGCAATGATTGCAGCTGCTTTAATAAGAAATATTGGAGAATATTCAGGCCAATTTGATATATGTATGGGTGAAATAAATGACCTTGGTGGTATTTGTCTTTCATTATTCTTAGGTATAGCCATGATTACACTTAAATTGTGGCAATTAGCATCTTTGGCATTACCACTTGTTATGCTTTTAGGTGCACAGGTTATTTTAATTTTTCTTTTCACATATTTTGTTATATTCAATATTATGGGGAAGGATTACGATGCTGCTGTTCTTGCAGCGGGAACATGTGGATTCGGTATGGGCGCTACACCAAATGCAATGGCAAACATGCAGGCTCTATGCGACAGATATGCACCTTCAATAAAAGCCTATTTGTTAATTCCGCTTGTTGGTAGTTTATTTGCAGACTTTATTAACAGTCTTGTTATTACATTTTTCATCAACCTGTTGTAGATTACAAAGTATTAAAATTTAACTATAAAAATTTAAATATCAATGAATTAAGATACGTTTCACTCTCATAACAAAATTGTAAATTTATTTATAAAGTATTTGGAGGTAATTATGGAGTTTAAGAAATCAAAAAAATTTAATAAAAAACACGACTTTAATCTTTCTATTGATAATTTAGCTATCCCTGAGATTCATACACACAAGCAGGATGATACTTTAAAAGCCACTAAGGATCAGCCTTCTGTAAACTATGATACAGCTATACCGGAAATTCATATTAAGAAGAAAAAACAGTAAAATCTAATATATTAAAAACACTACATTTTTTCTATGAACAGATATTATTAAAATATATTAAAAGACTGCATTTTTGCTATCACTTAATATTGTTACGATACCGTAAATAAAGATGTCGATTATATTATCGTATCTACTCTGCAATATTAAATTTATCGAAAATACAGTCTTTGTTTTTTTTATTTTTTTAATATTTCTTTTCTAAACTTTTTCCATATTTTATCATCCATTATTGGTGCCAGACAATGTTTTCCGTTAACATCAAAATGTCTTATTATCTTATTCGCATTAGGACAATATCTTTGTATATATTTTATTAATTTTCTTACTGATTTTAATAAGAGCTATCGCATACACGATAGCCCTGTTAAGACGTTATAACGTCAATTATTGCATTATAATGTGTTTTCTAATTAGCAAACACCCTGTGCTTCCATAGCTTCTGCAACCTTTTCAAATCCGGCAATGTTAGCACCTACTACGTAGTTACCTTCAAATCCGTATCTCTTAGCTGCATCACTAATGTTATGGTAAATGTTAACCATGATTGTCTGTAATTTAGCGTCAACTTCTTCAAATGTCCATGAAAGTCTTTCGCTGTTCTGTGACATTTCAAGAGCTGATGTAGCAACACCACCTGCATTAGCAGCCTTACCACCAACGAACCAAACTCCGTTTTCCTGTAAGTATTCTGTTGCATCAATTGTTGTAGGCATGTTAGCGCCTTCACAAACTGCCTTACATCCATTAGCTACTAACTGTTTAGCATCATCGATAAGTAATTCGTTCTGTGTAGCGCATGGAAGAGCGATATCACATTTAATCTGCCATACTCCACGTCCTTCATGATATTCAGCTGAAGGTCTTGCAGCAGCATATTCTGTAAGTCTTGCTCTCTTAACTTCTTTAACTTCTTTAAGAAGGTCTACATCGATTCCTTCAGGATCATAAATCCAACCTGTTGAATCTGAACATGTAACAACCTTAGCACCCATCTGATGAGCTTTCTGAATAGCATAGATAGCAACGTTACCAGCACCTGAAACAACTACTGTCTTGCCTTCCATACTTTCGCCATGGTCTTTCATTAATTCCTGTGTTAAGTAAAGTAATCCGTATCCTGTAGCTTCTGTTCTTGCTAAAGAACCACCGTATGTAAGTCCCTTACCTGTAAGAACACCTTCGTATAATCCACGGATTCTCTTATACTGACCGAACATGTATCCGATTTCTCTTGCACCTGTTCCGATATCACCTGCTGGTACGTCAGTGTCAGCACCGATATACTTGCAAAGTTCTGTCATAAAGCTCTGGCAGAATGCCATAACTTCTCTATCTGATTTTCCCTTAGGATCGAAATCAGAACCACCTTTACCACCACCGATTGGAAGGCCTGTAAGTGAATTCTTGAAAATCTGTTCGAAACCTAAGAATTTAATAATACCAATATTTACTGATGGGTGAAGTCTTAAACCACCCTTGTATGGTCCAATAGCTGAGTTAAACTGTACTCTGTAACCTGTGTTAACCTGTACCTGTCCCTTATCATCAACCCAAGGAACTCTGAACTTAAACTGTCTTTCCGGTTCACAAATTCTTTCAAGTAAAGCTTCTCTTCTATACTTTTCCTCGTTTGCATCAATTACAGGTCTAAGTGAATTTAATACTTCTTCAACTGCCTGTAAAAATTCTGGTTCACTAGCATTCTTTTCTTTAACCTTTGCTAATACCTCGTCTACATATGACATTTTGTAGTCCTCCTTAATATATTTTTACTTAATCCTTGTAAATGCGTCAAAATTTATCTTCCGATGCCATTCACATGACTACAATTATATTATATAGACTTTATTTTTTCAACTATTCTTCTGTTCTTTATTTAATAAATTAAGTAATGATTGATAATTTTAAGCACAAATTAAGTTCTATCCTTTATTTTCAACGTTTAAACTTAATAATCAAAAGTATTGACTTTTTTTAATGTAGTCAGCACCTCATTTTATCCGTCTGTTTGTTAATTTATTAACATTTTCCTTTATAAAATAAACATTTATTTTATGTTTTTTATACATTAAATAAATCATAAATATATTTATTTCTATTGCATTTTTGATTTAAAGAACCATGAACCAACATAGCTCAATATTAATGCTGCCGATATACCAATGGCACTTGCGGTAAATCCTCCTTCAAATATTCCAATTAGTCCATCCTTGTCTATATGTTCTGCCATTCCCTTCCATAAGTTATTTCCAAATCCAATAAGAGGTACACTTGCCCCTGCTCCTGCCCAATCAATTAAAGGCTGATATAAACCAAAGAAACCAAGTATAGTACCTAAAACTACTAATAAAACCATAACCCTTCCCGGTAACAATTTTGTTTTATCCAGTAAAATCTGAACTAATGCACAAATTATTCCGCCTATTAAAAAACTTTTTAAAAATATCATTTTTTCTCACTTTCTAACCTAATTTTCGTTTTACAATTTCATTTTCTAAATCATTACACACTTTCAATCACTACAAGATGAGCAATTCCCGGAACAGACTTTCCCTGATTAAAGCTTATAGGTGACATCAAAGCACCCGTTGGGATAAATAAAATTTTCTTCCACGCTTTTTTCTTCAGTTGTTTAAATACATAACTTGTAAGTACTGTCGCAGAACATCCGCATCCACTTCCTCCTGAATGAGTATCCTGATTTTCTTTATCAAACATTTCAATTCCACAATCCATATGCACTTTCGAAATATCTATTCCCTTTCGTTTCAGCAAATCAATTAGTATCGCCTGCCCTACATATCCTAAATCACCTGTTATTATTTTGTCATAATCATCAGGAGCGGTTCCAAAATCATTTAAATGATTATAAATAACATCTGCTGCCGCCGGAGCCATACATGCCCCCATATTCTGGGCATCCTTCACTCCATAGTCAATTATCTTTCCCGTTGTTACTCCTGTAATTCTTGCAAATCCTTTTCTTTTTGTAACTATTGCCGCTCCGCACCCTGTAACAGTCCATGTTGCCGAAAATGGTCTTTGATTTCCATATTCTAATGGAAATCTAAATTGTCTCTCTGCGCTTCCAAAATGACTTGACGCCATGGCTATTACATTTTCTCCATAACCTGCTGCAACCATCATTGCTGCCAGACTTAATCCTTCGCCCATAGTTGAACATGCACCATATAGTCCCATAAATGGGATTTCATAATCCATTATTCCAAATGTGGTTGCTATTAACTGTCCTAACAAATCACCTGCAAAAATATATCTTATATCCTCTTTTTTTAATCCTGATTTTAACAACAGTTTTTGCACGGTTTCTTTTTGCAGTAAACTTTCTGCTTCTTCCCAGCTTTTACTTCCAAGCATTGGATCCTGCTCAATCACATCAAATAATTTTCCAAGTGGGCCTTCTCCTTCTTTAGGTCCAACTACAGATGCTCCCTCAAAAATATATGGGGCTTCCGCAAATTTAACACTTTGCTTTCCTATCATTTCTCCCATAATATTGATTTCCTCCCGATTTCATTAATTTTTCTATAATTAGTATTTGCATTGTAATATTTTATTATTCACTTTATTTTGTTTATAAAATTGCTTATTTGTAGATTTTTGTTGATAATTTCTTATTTTTTTCATAAAATAGTAGAATATATGCGTTTATTTACGGCATTTTTATTGCTTATGAAAATTTACGATTATACTTTACTTAAGATTTCTGATTTTCTAGCGAATAACAAATGAAATAAACCAAATTATAGTAAATTTATTTTTGCACGAATATTAGTCTAATTCGTGTGGTTCTAATTTTGAACAGTAAGGAGGAAAAATGACTACATCTGAAATTGGCATTCTTATTGCCATTATTGGCTATATGCTAGGAATGATTTGTATAGGTTTTTACTATACAAAAAAGAGCCGAACAACACATGACTTTTATCTTGGGGGTAGAAAGCTTGGTCCTTTTGTTACAGCAATGAGTGCCGAAGCTTCTGACATGAGCAGCTGGTTACTTATGGGATTGCCCGGAGTTGCTTACTTTACAGGCGTAGCTGATGCTTTTTGGACAGCTGCCGGACTTGCAATAGGTACATATGTTAACTGGTTAATTGTTGCTAAAAGAATCAGACATTACTCATATGTTTCAAGGAATTCTATTACTTTACCTGACTTCTTTGCAAACAGATACAGAGATAATTCAAATATTTTAAAATTTATTTCCGCAACTATTATAATTATTTTCTTTGTTCCATATACAGCTTCAGGTTTTGCTGCCTGTGGAAAATTATTTAACCGTTTATTCGGAATTGATTATATGACAGCCATGATTTTTAGTGCTATCGTTATTGTAGCTTACACTTCACTTGGTGGTTTCTTAGCTGCAAGTACAACTGACTTAATCCAGAGTATTATTATGTCCATAGCACTTGCAATCGTCCTTTTCTATGGAGTTAATTCTGTAGGTGGAATGGATGTTGTATATTCAAATGTAAAAGATTTATCAGGATATTTAAGTTTAACTCATTTATATGATGCAACAACAAATTCAGCAACAAATTATGGATTCTTGTCAATTGCATCTACTCTTGCCTGGGGATTAGGATATTTTGGTATGCCTCATATCTTATTGAGATTTATGGCTATTGAAGATTCAAGAAAACTTACTTTATCAAGAAGAATTGCAACAATCTGGGTTGTTATTTCAATGGCTATTGCAGTATCAATTGGTATAATAGGATACAGCATGTCTATAAATGGAATTGTTCCAAGTTTTGGTTCTTCCTCAGAAGCTGAAACAATTATCGTACAGATTGCTCACCATTTAAGCAATAACGGACTTTTATTTGCAATAGTTGCAGGATTGATTCTTGCCGGAATACTTGCATCAACAATGTCAACATCTGATTCACAGTTACTTGCTGCTTCATCAAGTGTTACTGAAAATCTTATTGGTGGTGTATTTAATATTAAATTATCTGCAAAAGCAAACATTATTGTTGCCCGTATTTCAGTTATTGCAATCTCAATAATTGCAGTTTTCCTTGCAAGTAATCCTAACAGTTCTGTATTTCAGATTGTTTCATTTGCATGGGCGGGATTTGGTGCAACATTTGGTCCTGTTGTTTTATTCTCATTATTCTGGAAGCGTTCAAATAAATATGGTGCTATTGCCGGAATGATTTCAGGTGGAATTATGGTATTTGTATGGAAATTTCTTGTTAGACCTATCGGTGGTTCATGGAATATTTACGAATTATTACCTGCATTTATTATCGCCTCACTATTCATTGTTGTTGTAAGTTTACTTACTCCTGAACCTGAGCAGGAAATTTACGATGAATTTGACAAAGTAAAGAGAATGACAAATTAATATCGGCTAATTTTAATTAAATGCGATTTACTATTTATAAAAAAAACGACTTTATTTGTAAGCTTTAAAAACTTCAATATAAAGTCGTTTTTTCTGTTTATAAACTAAATTTAATAATTATACTGCCTTCTTTTCATTGAAAATAAACTTTTCAATTACATGTACAATTCCATCATCGTCATTTGATTTGGTAACGTAATCTGCACTTTCTTTTACAATTTCCTGTGCATTTTCCATTGCAACACCAATTCCGGCATACTTAATCATTGATAAATCATTGAATCCATCACCACAGCATATTGTATTCTCTTTATTAAGTCCTAACATATTTACAAGAACATCTAAAGTTGCTGCTTTATCTACATTCTGTGGCATTATCTCAACGAAAAACGGTTCTGAACGATATATACTCAATTCATTTCCATACATTTCATTAAGCTTATTTTCTACTTCCAATGCTTTTTCAGGTTCTGCTGTCATAAGACATTTATTTACATTAAAGTTTACATAGTCCGGGAATGGAGCTACGTCTTTAATTCTTATACCATTAATCTTAGCTTCATGCTCCATATATTTATCATGACGTGTTCCTGTAACTACACATTCATCTTCATAAGTAACTAATCCAACATTATTTTCTTTTGCAAAATCATATAATATTCTAATATATTTTGCCGGTAATACCTGCTGGTATACAACTTCATTTGTTCTCCAGCTTGTTATCTTAGCTCCATTGTAAGATAATACAAATCCACCATAAACATCAAGTTCTAATTCGTCTGCTATATCTATTATTCCTGCTGTTGGTCTTCCCGATGCTATAACAACTATGTGTCCATTTTTCTGTAACTTAATTATTGCTTCCTTTGTCTTAGATGTAATTTCCTTCTTACTGTTTGTAAGTGTTCCATCAATATCTAACACTAACATTTTTCTTTCCATTATGTTTTATCTCCTAATACATCAATTTCTGCTAAGCAGTTGATTTTTCTTATATCTTGTATTCTATTAGTTTTAGCCTTTGTACTTTTGCATTCTATGTATTCTAGTACATAAAATTCATTTTGTAAACTTATTTTACTAAATTTTTCATTATTTTAATAAAATTTCAATAAAATGGTTTCAATTATTTTTGCTGCTACTACTCCATCACTTGCAGATGTAATGATCTGCCGTATTTTTTTATGTGTAACATCACCTACTGCGTATATACCATTAACTGACGTTTTTTTATCATCATCGACATAAATATAGTTATTTTCATCACGCTTAACACTTTTAGGAGCAATTTTACTTTCAGGTTCATAACCCACAAAAACAAATACACCATAACCTTCGTTATCTTCAAATTCCTTTGTATTTTTATTATTGTTTTCGTATTCTATATCTCCTATAGTTTCTTCATTGTATTCCGCTTCACTTTTAATTATTCCAACTCTCTGTACAAAATCATTTCCTGATACTTTTTCTATTTTAGAATTATAGAATACCTGTATTTTAGAATTGCCATTCAATTCTTTAACAATTGCTCCACTACAGGAAAGTTCATTTTTTCTTACTATCAAATTAACTTTTGATGCAAATTGTGCTAAAAATATACTTTCCTGACATGCAGAATATCCTGCTCCTACAACAAATACTTCTTTTCCCTCAAAAAATCTTCCATCGCATGTTGCACAATAAGATACTCCTTTTCCTATAAACTCTTCTTCGCCCTCAAATCCTGCCTTTTTCGGTGCCGCACCGGTAGCTATAATTATTGCCCTGCATTCTATTTTTCTCTTATCAGTAATAACAATTTTCTTCTCATTTTCATCAATTATTTCTTTGGCAACTTCAAAAGAAAATTCTCCTCCATATCTTTCTCCCTGTTCATGAATACTGTCTGCCAAATCTTTTCCTGATATTTCATAAATTCCGGGATAATTCTTTACTTTTTGCGTAAGGGCAATTTGTCCTCCATAGCCTGATTTTTCCAATAATACCGCCTTAACCTTAGCTCTTGCCAAGTAAAGAGCCGCCGAAAGTCCTGCCGGTCCTCCACCAATAATTACTACATCATACATAAAAAACACCTCCATGTTTATTTTTTACCTGAAAGTAAAATAATATACATGAAGGTATCTTTCATATTATAATCCACTTTATAAAAATTCTATATTTGATTTCAAAGTATTAACATAAATAATATTCAATATACTTTTATATTTTTCGATGCATTTTATTTATTATCATTTATTTTGAAAAACTCATCTACCAAATGTTTCTTATCAAATACATTATTGTATTCAGAATAACAATAGTCCATTATTTTATCATAATATGGCGAAGATTTATCAAATGTATGATAATATTTTCCATCAGCTCCTATATATCCTCCGGCAGTAATTATTGGAATATCTTTTCTGATTTCGTTTACCATCTGTTGATATCCGCTCATAGAATTTCCTGCAAGTTCATCTACCATTGTTCCCATATAATTTGCACTTATCTTTACATCCGTTTGTTCCTCTATATCGTAATTTGCCCATATTACAAACGGTGTATTATACTTTTCAAACATTTTATATTCATCACCTAATGAAAATCCTTTTTCAACATTTTCATAAAAATGGTTATTTAGCTTTGGTTGATGGTCACCAAACATTATAATCATTGTAGGTTCATCTATATTTGAAAAATATTCAACTAACTTTTTAAAAGCTTCATCTGATTCTTTTACCAGATTAAGATAAATATTTACATCATCACCATAATCTTTAATAGTTGATATGTCATCGGATAAATTGTCCCATTTTCTATCATAACTACTGTGATTTTGCATTGTCACATCAAATAAGAAAAATGGCTTTTTATCTTTTTTTCTATTTTGCTCGTATACTTCAATTATTTTATCAAAATTTCCTTCATCTGAAACATGATTTCTTATAACTTTAGCATTGTTAAATTCCGGTAAATCATAAAATTTGTCAAATCCCAAAAGAGGATATACTTTGTTTCGCTTATATCCACTTCCCTTATACGGATGCATGGCCACCATTCCACCATAGCCTTGTGCTCTTAAAGTTGTAGCTAAAGAGGATGTTTTTCTGTTTATATAAGTCACATATGGAGTTGAACCTTTTGGCATAAATGCCATACTATTTGAAGTAAGTGCTTCATACTCTGTTTTTGATGTTCCACCTCCAAATATAGAAACAAACAAATCACCTTTTACTGTATTTTCAGTTAATCCATGTATAAATGGCATATAATCTTCATTTGTTTCGATATCTGATATTGATGAAAAATCTGCAAGTGCTTCATTCATAATCATTATAATATTAGGCTTTTTACCATTGCCTTTTATTCCGGGATATTGTGCTGAAATCTGTTCAACCTTATCTTCAGAATATCCTTCCGGTTTATGCCCCTTTATGTATCTGATACTATGTGTAAAAGTCAGATAATCCCCATATTTTCTGTAACTTTCCTGTGGTTTAAACATTTTAATTTTTAATGAATTATCAAATCTGCTACTCTGTATAAATAAAGAGAAACCACAAACAACTGCTAAGATTGCTATTCCTACTGAAATAAGTCTTTTCTTTCCGTTAAATAAATTATGCCTGTCTAATTTTAAAACATAAATGCTTAATACATATGTTAATATCACAAACAAATAACATCTGTAACTCATTCTGTAATTATAATTTCCAGCCACATTTGCTGCTGTTGTTGCTGAAAAAATATCAACGGCTAAAACCGCTGTACCTCTAAATTTTATTACATAATAGTAAACCAGACCAAATACAACTGATATTATGTTTATTCCAATTATTGATGCTTTAAAGCTATTTGTAATAGCAAATATTATTAATACTATTATTGATATAATTATCAGATTAGCCATTATCTTATTTATCGAGAAATCCAATATTCTATGATGTGATGTATATTCTAACATAACAAAATTATAAGGAACCGATAAAATTACAAATAGAAATGAGGCTATTGTATTATATTTTTGTGGGATTTTGTCTTTGATTAATATTCCTATACTTCCTACAATAAAAAGAAATGTAATAATAACAATCCTTGATGGAATAAATCTATGTCTAAGATACATTAAATTCTGCTTCCAAAAGGCAATATAAATTATGCACATTATAATACATAATATTACATCTGCTATTAACTGTTTTTTATCTCTTTGAAATTTATTTTTAATATTTAAGTTTCCGTTACTCATTTTATACATTGTTGTCGCTCCTAATTATTATACATTTATATTTTTTTATAACTTCATAAGTATATCAGTATAATCTGTACTAATCTATATATAAATTCTTAAGATTTACTTTCTTTTCTTTTACAAAAATATTCAAAATTAAAAACTCTCCCGGGATAAACATTTCAAAATGACTTCTTTATTTTTGAAATATTTATCCCGGGAGATCCTATTTCTATTTCTTTTTATTTTAATAATTTTCAGCTTTTACCTGGAAATATGACTGTGGGTGTGCACATACAGGACAAACTTCAGGAGCCTGTTTTCCAATACATATATGTCCACAATTGCTACACTGCCAGATTGTATCACCATCTTTTGAAAATACTAAACCTTTTTCAACATTTTCCAACAATTTCCTGTATCTTTCTTCATGTTCTTTTTCAATTGCTGCAACGCCTTCAAATAAAGTTGCTATTTCGTCAAATCCTTCTTCTCTGGCTTCTTTTGCAAATGTTGCATACATATCGGTCCATTCGTAGTTTTCACCTGCTGCTGCATCTGCTAAATTTTCTGCAGTAGTTCCAATTCCACCTTTTAATAATTTAAACCACATTTTTGCATGCTCTTTTTCATTTGCTGCAGTTTCTTCAAAAATATTGGCAATCTGAACATATCCTTCTTTTCTTGCTTTTGAAGCATAATAAGTATACTTATTTCTTGCCTCTGATTCTCCTGCAAATGCTGCTAATAAATTTTCTTCTGTCTTTGATCCTTTTAATTCCATTATGTAACCTCCTGTAAATTTAAATATTAAATCGGAAAACCTGCAGGTGTATAGTAAATCATTCTAATGATGTAATACACTATGGTTAGTCCGCAACATACAATCCAATAATAATCCATAAATTTATATTTCTTTTCAAGTATATATCTTTGCACAAACATCATTGCTATTCCAATATCCCAAATGACAGCTGCTGCATTATAATGCATTGCAGCTTTAAAATGCCCTGTAAGAAGTGAAATACTGCCTCTGGTAAGTCCACATCCCGGACATGATATTTTAAATAATATCTTACTTGGACATATATCATTAAATATCAAAGATGTGATAAAAATGTAAATTATCACGCAACTTATAAGCGAATAATACTTTTTTATATCCTTAAAAATATTGTTAATTATTTTTTTTATTTCATTAGTCATATTTATCGCCATTACTTTGTATTTTTCTAAAACTTAAGTTAATTTCTTATTTTGTTTATACTATTAAAATAAGAAATTAACTCTCAACTCATTCTATATTTTCTATCTTTATTTTTCTTCTGATTACTAGTTTTATTGTAACACAATTTACCTAAAAAATGTCTTGTAAAATGTCTTTTTATTCTATAATATATCATTTTTATTTTATTATCAGTTAAAATCTAAACGCTTATTTTCTTTATTTCAACTGTTCTCTATTTTTGACTCAATTACTTTTATTATTATCACCATACTAAATTAATAATCCAATATATGATTCCTAATACCCAGCTGCTAAAAATTCCGTATAGAATAACCGGTCCTGCTATAGTAAATATTTTACATCCAATACCAAAGACCTGACCCTCTGCACCGAATTCTGTTGCCGATGATGCTACACCATTTGCAAATCCAGTAATCGGCACTAACGCACCTGCTCCACCAAATTTTCCAATCTTAGGATAAATATTGAGACCTGTTAATATTACACTTTCCGCTATCAATACAACCGTTGTCCAATTGACTGCCTGTTCTTTGTCCATTCCAAAGTATTTAAATAATTCAATCCAAACCTGCCCCATAAGACAAATTAATCCACCTGTAATAAACGCTTTTAGCATATTTTTCCATAATGAAAATGAAGGTGTTATATTTTCAACATATTGATTATACTCTTCTTTTGTTATATTTTCATTCCCAACACATTTGTCACTGCTATTATTTTTAAACTCTTTCTCATCATTTATATTTACTGTTTTGTCTCCACTCATTTTACTTCTCCATCTAAAATTTATTTTAATTACATCGTTCTAATACTGTAATATATCAGACTAATTTACGTTCCATCAGCTTTAATTCATACTAAAAAAATAAATTAAAGCTCCAACTCCTTTTCCTAGAGCCACACTTAACACAATAAAGCTCAATCCTACTGCTAACTTCATTCTTCTTGCAAATATAGCTGTCGCATTTAACGCCTCGGCCAGAGAAATTGCCAAACATCCTACGAATATCCCATGACACAAACCTATTAATGCTAATAATTGATTTCCTAGTTTCATTCCCTCATAATTTAGTTCAAACACCCAGAATATATTAAATAGAATTGCACCAAAAGCAACTGCATTTTCATATTGTCTTACATATTTTGCAGTATGTGTCTTTTCAGCAAATCTTGTCATTACGCCTGTAGTCGTTATAAGTGCAAAAACTCCCGCTGCTATTATTCCACCACCTGCAAGTCCTATTATTGATAAAATTATTATTTGTACAATACTCATGAATTTCTCCATATTCTACATTTTATTTTCAGGACTTTATTTTAAATCCAGTTTTCCATCTTCTCTGTTATGCCCATCAACTAGTGCATCATTTATTTCATTTTCATATTTTCTCATTTCTGTTTCTATTGGAGTTGGATCTTTAGTAATTTTCTTTGGTCCAAAATGATTGTAAAATACTGTTATTCCCACTGCCAAACCTATGGCATAAGTAAGTTCTAAAATTTTTGCTCCACCAACTGTATCTTCGCTAATCTGTCCACTTATCTGCAAAAACATTTTGTCTATAGACACGTCATTATTGAATGACATAATAGAAAATCCTGCTCCGAAAAATAATAAAATACATATAATACCTGTCTTTAATATTTCTAATGGTTTACATGAAGTATTTGATTTTTTAAATTCTACAATACAATCTGTTTCTCCTATATTTGATATATCAACATTCTGAAATTTTTCATCTATTATTTCTATTATTTTCATAATCGAAATAACATATCTGTTACCTAATTCAGGCTTATCTGCTAATATTTTTATTGGTTTTATATTATTAACTATATTCTTATTTTTAGATTCTATTTTTGCTATATCCCCTATTGTCACCTTCTCATGAGTTACTTCCACACTTCTGTCCATTTTTATATAAACTGTATCACTCATTACATTTTCTGCCTTTCACTTGATTAACACTTATTATGTACATTTTTTGTGATTTTATTATTTTTTAATAATTAATGCTAAAAAATTATGGTCTAAAAATAGGGGTAATCGAAAATTTTTTAAGTACACCTCTAACTTAACCTCAACTAGATTAGTTTCTCAAAAGCTTCGATTATACAATTTCTTTCCAGCCTATGGCTTCATTAGTAAAAAAAGCAGATGGATTCTTATTCCTTTTTATTCTTAAGGAATATCATTCATCTGCCTTTCATCATTTTACAACATTATACTTTTTTCATTAATCTGTAATATTATAATCTTTCATTAATTTCTTCTGATATTCAATATCTTTAGTAGCCCTATCTAAATCTTCATACCTTTTACTATCTAATAAAATTTTAGTTAGCTTGGTAAATGCTTCTAGCTTTGCCTCTCCAGCCTTGCTTTCGTTAAAATTCTTTTCTCCAGCCTCGATACCTGAACTTGTGATATTCCCAGTTGCTCTCCTACATCTTTTTGTGACATATTTGAAAAATATCGCATTTTTATTAATCGGCGCTCGTTGTCTGTCATTTCATTTAATATTTGTGAAATCATTACTTTATTTATTGCTTCCTCTTCGCAGCCTTCCTCATTTTTTAATTTATCCATTAAATATATTTCATTTCCATCATTTTGGTATATTGTCTGATGCAGTGATTCAACTTCCATTGACGAATCTATTGCCATCGATATTTCTTCCTCACTTACTTCCAACTTACTAGCAAGTTCACTTATAGTTGCATCCCTTCCAAGCTCATTTTTAATTCTTTCATTTTCCTGATATGCTTTATACGCCAGTTCTTTTAACGCCCTGCTTACTTTTATAAGTCCGTCATCTCTTAAGAACCTTTTTATTTCACCGGCTATCATAGGTACTGCATATGTAGAAAACTTAACATCGTATTGCATATCAAAGTTATCTACTGATTTAATTAACCCGATGCATCCTATCTGAAATAAATCCTCTGCCTCATATCCTCTATTTGTAAATCTTTTTACAATGCTCCATATAAGTCCTGTATTTTCAAGAATTAATTTATCCCTAGCCATCTTATCACCTGCATGAGCCTGTTTAATCAGCGTTATTGCATCCATTATTTCCCTTCTTTTCAATTCTTTTTAGTTCTTTTGTCATTGTCACGCTTGTTCCTATGTACGGCTTAGACCACACGTCTACCGTATCCATAAATAATTGCATAAATGCAAATCCCATTCCGGCACGGTCATTCTCCGGTTTAGATGTATACATAGGCTCCATTGCTTTTTCTATATCATCTATTCCTGTTCCATCATCTCTTACAATGATTGTTATTAACGATATATGTAAAATTTCATCTTCTTTTTCAATTATTGTTTCTCTTAAATGGCATTTAATTTCTACGATTCCTTTTTTATCTCTATATCCATGTATTATTGAATTCGTAACTGCCTCAGAAACAGCTGTTTTTATATCATTTATCTCCTCTAAAGTAGGGTCAATTTTTGTTAAAAAGGATGCTACACCCATTCTTGCTAAAGACTCATTCTCAGACACGCTATCCATTTCTAACTTCATATTATTTTCAAATATTTTCTTTACCATTTGTCTCCTCCTAAATATTTACAGTCAGACTTGAAGCTTCTGATTTTTTGCAAATTTTATATAGTCCTGAAATAGAAAAAATTCTATCTATTGTATCATTTATATTTAACACGGTAATTTCCCCACATGCCTTCTTTACAAGTTTGTATCTGCCTAAAATGACCCCTATTCCTGAACTATCCATAAACGTGGTTCTTTTAAAATTAAATATTACATTTTTTAACTGATTAGCTAATATATACCAATCGCACTGTTCCATTATCATTCTTGAATTGTGATGGTCTAATTCCTCCGGCAAAAATACAATTAAATTTTCACCTCTTATTTCATATAAAACTTCCATAAAACCTCCATTTGAAAATTATTTTTATACAACAAAAGAAAAAGCCATTGCATTTATCGCAATAGCTTTTTCTTTTGTATCTTATATTCTTATATTTAATTGTACTCTTATTCTTCAGAAGTTGTAGTTTCATCACTTGATGTTGTAGTATCATCAACTCCTGCCTGAGTCTTTGCTGTTGTGTAATTCTTAGAGTTAGGGAATTTGTCCACTATCTCCTTGAAATATTTTTTAGCATTCTTTTCATCACCGTTATTTTTATATGACCATGCTAAATAGTAATAAGCATCATCATTATTAGAATCTGCTTCTATTGCCTTAAGGAAATTAGTAATGGCGGCAGAATAATCTTTTTTATTTAATGCTTCCATTCCGGCATCATAACTTGTTTCTGCTACTCTTGATGCAATCTTACTGTTCAAAGTATTATATACTTCAGTAAATGCTGATGAGTTCATTTCCAAAGATGTATCAACCTTTAAAATACTTTTAGCACTGGCATCATAATCGCTCTTTAAGTAACTTGCAACCGCTGATAATAACTGAGTATAATTCTTACTTAAAGTATTGTCTGTATCTGTATATTCACCAAGCCTTGCTGCCAAATCTTCCTTTTCAGCTGTTAAAGTATCTACACTCTTTTGTAACTCTGAAATAGAAGAATCCTTAATCGCAATTTTTTGATTGTAATCAACTTTTACCTGTGATATCTGATCACTAACAGTTGATACTCTTGCCGGTGTTACAATGAAAAATACCAAAGCTGCACCTAACAAAACACCCATAACTATATGAATTATACTCTGAGCACTTGAAGTTGCTTCTTTAAAATTATTCTTTGGAATTATAACATCATCACCACTTAAATATGGTCTGTCTATCATAGTTCCACGAAGATCCATTCTACGTTTTCTTCTACGTTCAGGATTATTTTTCTTTTCATCTTCTAAATAATTTGTAATTTCTCTTAAGTATCTTACACAAAGTGGATTACACTTATCAATCTTTAAAGCTTTCTTTGTTGCTTTTCTGGCTCTTTCGTACTCACCATGTTTCATGTAAAGTACGGCTAACAACTGATATCCTTTTATAAGGTTTGGATTCTGATTCAAAACCTTCTTCAGCTGAATAATAGCCATATCATCTGTTCCATCTTTTGCATATTCTAATGCAATATTAAATTTCTTAATTGTATGGTTTAATTCATCAATTTTGCCCTTATCGGCCTGAATTGCCGCCATATATTTATCTGCTGCATTGTTGTCCGGCTGAAGGTTCATGCTCATTACCCATTCCGAAAAAGCCTGAACTGTTTCACCCATTTCAAAATAAACAAGGCCTAAAAGGTTTCTTGCATCAGTATTTCTTTTGTTTAATTTTACACTTCTTCTTAAGGCATCTGCTGCACCTGACAAATCTCTGTTAAGTGCCTTTGTAAGCCCCATGTTGTAATAAGTGTTTGACAACTTCACAATCTTTTTATATATGCTGACATCCATACCACAATGACTGCAATAATCACTATTTGTAAGGACATTACCACAGTTAAAGCATATCATATTATTTCTCCATCTATGTTGCCCTCAGTCTAAGCCATACACATATGTTATATGGCTAAAACGACTTACTGGTTGTTAGTTCCTTTTAATCCATTTACCATTTCAATCATAATATCAGTTATATCTGACACATCGTTATTGTATATGGCATCTTCAGCTTCTTCAATTTCAAGACTTGGATGAAATTTCTTAATTTCTTCATCAAAATTAATCATTCTGATTCCTCCTTTTTAACCTGATACAGTTTATTGGTGAATATAAATTTATACCACCATAAACTGTAATCAAACCTGCCACAATTATTTCTTTAAGTTTTCTAACTGTGACTGAACCTGCTTCATCATTTCCTGATATTTAGCCTGTTTTTCTTTTTCTTCATTAATCTTCTTTTCAGGTGCCTTACTTACGAAGTTAGGATTTGCAAGCATTCCATTAACTCTTGCTAATTCCTTGTTTAATCTTTCTACTTCTTTTTCAAGACGTTCTATTTCTTTTGCAATATCAACTAATTCTGCAAATGGCATATATACAATTGCTTTGTGAAGAACTACTGATACGGCATCGTCATCAATGCCTGTCTTATCAGCCTGAATAATTACTTCACTTGCATGACCAAGTGTTGCAAAGAATACTTTACCATTTTCAAATATATTTCTTGTAGCTTCATCATCTGATACAACAAATACTTTTGCTTTCTTGCTTGGTTTAACATTCATTTCAGCTCTTGTATTTCTAATACCACGAACTGCTTCTTTAATTAATTCTACTGCATTTTCTTCATTAGCGAAAGCATATTCTTCTGTGTATACAGGCCATGATGAAATCATAATTGATTCTTCTTCATCCTGAATTGTACAGAATATTTCTTCTGTTACAAATGGCATATATGGATGAAGCATCTTTAATGCATCAATTAACACTTTCTTTAATGTCCAAAGTGCTGCATATCTTGTGTCATCTGTTTCACTGTATAATCTAGGTTTAACCATTTCAATGTACCAGTCACAGAATTCTTCCCAGATAAATTCGTAAATCTTATCTGCTGCAATACCAAGTTCGTATTTTTCCATGTTATCTGTTACGTCTTTTACTAATGTATTTAACTTAGATAAAATCCACTTATCAGCATCTGTAAGCTGTTCAGGTTTCTTATTTAAATCAATACCTTCTTCAGGCATGTTCATCATAATAAATCTTGAAGCATTCCATACTTTGTTGGCAAAGTTTCTGCTTGCTTCTACTCTCTCCCAGTAGAATCTCATGTCATTACCAGGTGCATTTCCTG
>NZ_QTWU01000030.1:0-1823 GCF_003461285.1 Eubacterium sp. AF17-7
CCTTACAATTGTACCATCTGATTCCTTTTCTTCAAGCAGTATCGGATATTTTTTATGTGCCATCATTCCCTTTGCTTCCTGCTCACTCTCCACCATGCTGACTATGACTTTGGCAACAGCTATTCTCCACTGCTTACCATTTTTCATGTCGAGATAAGGTTCAGTTACAAAGTACAGAATGATACACCATTTCAGAACATAACCTTGCGAAATTATACACCTGGCAAACAGGCAAAAAGCAATTGCAACTTATTGCATACACTGCATCTCTAGTTTTGTTGTTGGTTAACTTATGCTATATGCACCATTCTGAAAACAGTCTGTAGTTTTCAAAATTTCTTAAAGTCCGCAAGTTATATTTAGAAAAGGAGTTTAAAACCCAACCAGTAGTTCATCTTAATTCTTAGTCGCACACTTTATTTTTCAGAATATACGCAAAAAATCGAGCATATGCCAAAATTCAAATACCTTGAAAAACGAAATATTGTGTGGATCTATGAAACTATACAATACCGGTGGCTAAGCATGTTTCGAGAGATATTTGTTTAATTTATATTTGAAAAATCAGAATAAATTGTAACAGAAATGTGATGTTAGAATGTGTGGATTAAGATTGGGGTATTTTGATTGTATCAGATATAGTAAATACAAAAATCGCTGGGGATATCATATCATTACCAAAATTGTTGGTATTGATGAGACCCCAGCGAATTATTTAATAGCTGTCTATGTTTATGATAAATTATATTGAGTGAAAACTTAGTAATAGATGTATCTTAAAAAGCAAACATATACTTATTAAGTCAAAATTTCTATTATAATACCACTTTCTGCTGATAAAACAGTCTCTCTTAATCAAGTAATCCCCAACACTCTTAATCAAGTAATTCCAAATAGAATTTATCATCTTCTTGAATTTTTAATAAGAATTCTACTAATGAATCTGCTATTTTAACATCATAGTAAAAAATACTACTAGTACTACGCTCTGTTAATTCTATTGATAATAATGCTGATTCACTTCCTTCAAAAAATATCAGTTTTCCATCCTCGTAATCATCGTATATCTCAATATCAGGATAGAATTCAAAATCACCTTTTCTTAATCTAAAATCCCTTATTGACGCGATATCCATGATACGATTCACATTATTCTCTGAGCCATTGATAAATCCATATCCAACCTCTAATAATAACTCCTTTAATTCTTTTGGAACATGTACTTTTAATTCATCCTCTAATTTACTTATTTCTTCTTCTTTCACTTGAAAAAATTTGTTTTCAACATTCTTTTTTAAAAAATCAAACTTCATATTTTAATTTCCTCCTGAAAATAATTTATTTGCTGGAGAAACAACTCCATGTATTCCTGATTGATGCTCATTTGGGAACTTTGCAGGGTGTATATTCCACCATTCATATTCTCCCCCATAAGAATTTTCAATTATATGATGCGCATCATACATATCTCCAGCTTTTCTAACTACCTTTCCTGTGTTAGGAGAAATTACATCTTCTGTGTAATTAGGCCATTTTTGTCTAGTATTAGTTTCCCACTGATTGATCAATTGATTTTTTACTTTATTAAATTCATTTCTATGATTTGCTGTTTCTTTTACTGTTAACTTTGTATATTCTTTATTCCTTAAAGCATTTTTTAATTCTTCTATTTGATTTTTTGATAATTTTATACCAGTTCTTGACTCAACATCTCTTACATAATCTTTTACTAAATCATAATCTATCTTAGAAAAACTACCACCCTCATATGACACACTTCCTGCTTCATCTGCCATAAACCCTGCTAGTTTTCCACTCTTTGC
>NZ_QTWU01000031.1:0-1783 GCF_003461285.1 Eubacterium sp. AF17-7
GTAGCCATTGGAACAACAGGAATAATAATTGCAGGAGCAAGTGGAGTGGGAGCAGCCGCAATAGCGGAAGCAGTAATAGCGTCAGCAGGAATATCGGCTGTAACAGACGGAGCATTCTACAGCATATATGCATTAAACAATGGAAGTTTCAGCAAATCAGAATTTAAGAATGCAGTCATAAACGGAGCAGTAAACGGCTACATGTTTGCAGGAGCAGGGCTTGGAGTGGCAGGAATACAAAATGCTGCAAAGAGTGGAAAACTAGCAGGGTTTATGGCAGATGAAGCAGGAAGTGTGTCGTATGAGGGTGGTAAAAGTTCTACTAGAAGATTTTATCATGTTACAAATGAAGAAGCAGCAAAAAGTATAATTGAATCTGGACAACTTGGAAAAAAAGGAAATGTATGGGAGAACAGGGTGTTTGCATGGACAGAGCAACCAACAAAAAAACAAGCGAACATTGCAGGTATTGGAAAGGGGTATAATACTGTATTACAGTTTGAAACAAATGCGTCATTTGAATTAGATGCAGGGAATAAAGGAAAATCTATTGCAAATATTGTTGTTCAAACGACAGATGGACAGAAAGTTCCAATATCTGTATATAATGTTAAGAGGGTTGGATATAAGAAAGAGTGGTGGCAATTTTGGAAGAAATAAAGGTATCAATTAATGAAGATTATATGTTGGATTATATAAATGTATATGGTGAAAATGTACATGATTACATATCGAAAGGAGAATATTATTTTAAATTTGGCAAGATATATGGAATCATATGCGAACAAGGTGCTGGAGGAGAAGTGTTATCACAAATTATTACAAATAAATTATTTGATGATAAGACAACAATTTTTATTGATGGAATAAAAATTGATTCCATTTATGATTTGGCATGGCATGTTGGAAAAGGTGTCAGAACAGGTGGATTATTTGAAAGAGAATTAAGTGTTCAAAAAGCATTAGAGTTAGCTATTAAAAAAAATAAACGGTATGAAAATATTGACACAATTCTTGAAGAATTTCATTTGTCACGTCATAGAATAAAATATTGTTTATCAAATATGGATGTTTGGGAGAGATGGAGAGCGTCTATTGCAATAGGATATGCTCAGGGAAAACAAATTTATTGCTTTCCCTGGATGGATTCATTATATTTTTATGATTGTATGATTAATTCTTCAGTATTTAGATTTTTTAAGAAGATAACTGGAGAAAATGGATTGATTATTTTGCCAACAGCTAGAGAAAAAAACGTTAAAGGTCTTGCAGATGAAATAGTAAAGATTAATTGTCCAAGATTTGAACATTGTATTTCGGAATCTGAATATTTTAAAAAGTATTTCTTATGAGTATAATGAATTTGTATGATAATAGGCATAAGAAATAATAAAATGGTTCAGCGATAGTTTATTGTTTATGAACTTACATATGTACATATATTAATGATTATATTTTAGGTAATAGGTGCAGGAAATGTATATGAAACCCTAACCTAGAACGGTTACATTTATTGTGGAGACAATCCGCTGTATTACATAGATCCTGACGGATGTTCATACATAAGTACACTTGGAAATGCAGGAAGAACAGCTTTCAATGTTGTAAAGAGCGGAGTGGCAGGCGGACTTGGATTTTACACAAGGATATGTTGTGAAATAGATAACATGCCGACATGGGCAAAGGCAGCCGTAGGAACAACGGGAATAGTTGTAGCGGGAGTAAGCGGAGTAGGAGCAGCCGCAATAGCACAAGCGGTAATAGCGTCAGCAGGAATATCGGC
>NZ_QTWU01000032.1:0-1756 GCF_003461285.1 Eubacterium sp. AF17-7
AAAAATAAGTACAGATTATACCTACATTTCGATTGAAGTGTAGGTATTTTTCTATGCGCACCATTTCTCTTTGTATTTGTTTATACGTTTATTTTCAGGTATAGGATATTCTGTTGGATTGTCTGAAGCAAGACCTTCTTGACGCACCTCTAGTGGTGTTTTACAGTTATATCTATCTTGAGGTCTTTTTTCGGAATAAAATCCTATATAGTCACTTATTGCCGTACGCAATGACTTTTCGTCAGTTATTTCATACATATGATACATTTCAGATTTGATAATTCCCCAAAATCCTTCCGTCGGACCATTATCTATGCAATGTCCTACACGTGACATGGATTGTGTCATTTTCTGTTTTTCAAGTTTTTTCTTGAATGTTTTGCTTGTATATTGAAAGCCACGATCAGAGTGAAAAATAGGCTTGGCATCAGGATTAGCCATAATCGCTTTATCAAAAGTTTTAAAAACTAATTGATTATCATTTCGTCCACTAATTACATATGCTACTGGATATCTGTCATATAAATCTATGATGGCGCTCAAATATATTTTCTTTTTATCACCAGGAACTTTAAACTCAGTTACATCTGTAGCCCATTTTTGATTTGGTGCGGTAGCATAAAAATCTCGTTGAAGAAGATTTTCTGCTGTTTCATCAGGTTTTGAATATATATATTTCGCCTTCTTTTTTCTTATTACCGAATGTATCCCAAGTTTTTTCATGATTCTATGGATTCTTTTTTTGCTGTAATTAGTATGATTAAAATGATTAATCCAAGATGTCATTCTTCGATATCCTAGGATGCGATTGAATCGCTCATCGTATTCTTTAATCAACTCTGCAAGTTTGATATTTTCAATTTCAGCCTCTGGCATTTCGTGCTTAAGCCACTTATAGTAGGCAGCACGGGATATTTCTAGCTGCTTGCACATCCATTCAATACTCCATTTTTTCTCGGTGTGTAATTCCTTTATTGCCATATATTTTGATTCGTATCGTGTTTTCCCTAATCTCACATCCTTTCGAATTCTTTCACTTTTTTTAACAATTCTACAACCATATCCTTTTCTTCTAGTTGACGTTTTAAGCGAAGATTTTCTCTTCTAAGACGTTCTAATTCATCGACCTCATCATCAGATTTATGATGTCCTCTTTTGTCAGTCAACCCTTCTAAACCACAAGCATCGTATTTTCTTACCCAGTTGTATACCTGACTATAGGAAACATCAAACTTAACTGCTGTATTTTTATAATCACGATTATTATTTAAGCAATACTCAACAATCTCTTCTCGTTCTTCTTTGGTTGTCTTTCTTCTTGCCTCTGCCATATAGACCTCCTGTTTGGGATTATAATCTTTAAGTTCTATATTGGCATTATACATCCGAATCCATTTTCTTAATAGACCGGGCGAGATATCGTATTGATTGCCTAATTCAATTGATGATGCTTCACCACGTATATATTTTTCAACAATTTCAATCTTAAATTGTTTTGAATAAGAAGAATTTTTAGTTTTCTTTGCAAATCCTGCAACACCATATTTGTTATATATGGCTGCCCAATGTTGAATAGTACTAGTCGAAATATAAAGTTCTCTACATATTTCGACCTTGGAACGATTCCCCTCAATATAGTCAATACAAGCTTGCTCTTTTTCTTGAGGAGTAAATCTTTCTTTTCTAGACATGAAAAATACCTCCAAAGTAACAGATTTTTTATATTTAATCTGTCTACTTTAGAGGTATCATATCA
>NZ_QTWU01000033.1:0-1721 GCF_003461285.1 Eubacterium sp. AF17-7
TTTTTGCCGTCCGTATACGTAATCCCTGTCTTGTTTCCGTCATTGTCATAACTGTACTTTACTGTTTTTCCATTTTCATAAACTGTTTCTGTTATTCTGTCAAGTTCATCCCTTACATATGATATTGTTCCACTAGCCGTTGACATTGCTGTCTGATAGTCGTTTTTATTATATTCATATGTTGTGGTCTTTCCGTTTACTGTTTTTTTAGTACAGTTATTAACGGCATCATAACTGTATGATGTTACGACTTTTCCACTGTTATTTTTTACCGTTATGAGATTTCCATTCGGGTCATATTCATATTTTTCAGTTTTACCCAGTGCATTTGTTTTACATATAAGGTTATTGTTTCCATCATATGAATATGTTGTTACTTCATCCGCCTTGCTATTTTCCTTTTCATTGTTTGTTAACTTATGACTATATTCGTCATTCTGAAAACAATCTGTAGTTTTTAAATTTTCTAAAATTCGACGAGAAAATTATTAAATATTTGTTTAAATTAATAAATATTTTTAATGCCATACTTCATTTTTGCCTAAAATAGGCATTGTTTAGCTATTAGCATAAAATCTAAAAGCAATTGTCTATACCACTGAATTTTATGCAAATTCTATTCTAGCTGCCTATGGTTATGATAAATTATATCAAATGAAAACTTAATTGTTACTATATATTAGAAAGCGGTACAAATACTAAGCTTTTCAAAGTATATGCACCGTTTCTACTATTAAATTTAATAAATCAATTTATCATTTTTGAAGCTAAATTTGTATTTTATTTATCGCGTTTCCAATAATATATAATCAGCATTCTCAGCAAAATTCATATTATTTAATAAATTTTTGACATTTTCAGAAATAATCAAGTATGATTTTTGAGTCAACATAAAATCATCCATATCTTGATTAATATAACCATCATTTTCAACAAATACCGTTTTCAATGGTATCATTCTATAAAATTTGGGAACTTTTCGAATAGGATAAATTTCTAAAAATTCATCGCTATATGAAACTTCAACATCTGCAAATCTACATCCTGAGAACCCATGATTCTCAATTTCTTTTTTTAACCTCTCGGAAATCAAAAAACAGGGTGTTACTTCTAATAGTTCATCTCCTAACCATCCATCAAAAATATAATGTAAATGAGATATTATGGGTTTCTTTTTCTGATTAATAATCTCATCATAATTATCATATATAGTGTTCTCACCAATTTCTCCTGCGACTTCTGGTTCAATCATGTAGTACTTCATAAAATACAACCTCCTGCTCGTTTTATTAATTTAGTGGTGGATTAAACAAATGTCCAAATTTAGAATCAATCTCTGCTGCTTTATCCAACAGTTGTTGTTTTGTTGGATTTGGAACTTCTTTATAAAATCTATTCCATTCTTTTCGTATCTTCGATAAGTGAATATCAGAATTAATTTCTTTAGGTATTCCACGCAAATTTTCTAGTGCATGCATCTCTTCATAGGTAAATAAACCTTTTGTTTGTGGCTTAGTTAATACTTGTTGTTCAACTGAATGGTGAACTACTACCTTACCTTCTAATTCAGGATTTTCATTAAAAAACACTTTCTTATAATCTATTTTGCCTGATGTTCTACCACCCTCATACGACACGCTTCCTGCTTCATCTGCCATAAACCCTGCTAGTTTTCCACTCTTTGCTGCGTTTCGTATTCCGGCTACTCCTACTCCGGCTCC
>NZ_QTWU01000034.1:0-1507 GCF_003461285.1 Eubacterium sp. AF17-7
GAGAGTGTGAAAGTTTTTCTGTAAATTAATATTTAAATATAATTAATAGGCCTTCTATGATAAAATTTATTATTATAGGAGGCCTTAATTATGGCAAGAGAAAGAAAAAAAGTACACAAGGTACAAATGACTGATGGCAAACGTGCCATCATCCACCAGCTATTGGATGAATATGACATTCAGACAGCTGAAGACATCCAGGATGCATTAAAAGATCTTCTTGGAGGTACAATCAAAGAAATGATGGAAGCTGAAATGGATGACCATTTGGGTTATTCAAAATCACAACGTTCAGAATCCGATGATTATCGAAACGGTTACAAGTCGAAGCGTGTCAACAGTAGTTATGGCTCCATGGAAATCGATGTTCCACAGGACCGTCGTTCTACTTTTGAACCACAGATTGTAAAGAAACGTCAGAAAGACATTTCAGACATTGATCAGAAAATAATCTCAATGTACGCAAAGGGAATGACAACAAGGCAGATTTCCGACACAATTGAGGATATTTATGGGTTTGAAACATCAGAAGGATTTATTTCTGATGTGACTGATAAAATAATGCCACAAATCGAGGACTGGCAAAACCGACCGTTAGATGAAATTTATCCTGTTGTTTACATAGATGCCATCCATTATTCTGTAAGGGATGAGGGAATAATAAGAAAGCTTGCGGCCTATGTAATTCTCGGCATTACAGTGGACGGGAAAAAGGATGTATTAAGCATAAGTGTTGGAGATAATGAAAGTTCTAAATACTGGTTGTCTGTATTGAATGAATTAAAAAACCGAGGTGTAAAGGACATTCTTGTTATATGTGCCGATGGTTTAAGTGGCATAAAGGAAGCCATATCGGCAGCTTTCCCAAACACGGAATATCAAAGATGCATAGTTCATCAGGTGAGAAACACTCTTAAATATGTACCCGACAAAGACAGAAAAGCCTTTGCGAAAGACCTTAAGACAATATATCAGGCAGTTAATGAAGAAAAAGCTCTCGAAGCATTAGACAGGGTAACTGAGAAATGGACTCCGAAGTATCCAAACTCAATGAAAAGATGGAAGGACAATTGGGACGTAATATCACCTATTTTTAAATTTTCAGATACTGTACGAAAAGTAATATATACAACCAATGCCATTGAAAGTTTAAATTCAACATACAGGAAACTTAATCGTCAGAGAAGTGTATTTCCAAGCGACAAGGCATTGTTGAAAGCTCTGTACCTTTCAACGTTTGAAGCAACGAAGAAATGGACAACGACCTTAAGAAACTGGGCTCAGGTGTATGGAGAACTGAGCATTATGTACGAAGGCCGTTTGCCTGAATAGCATAAAAAATACCCAATATCAAGGATGAATATACGCCCGTTATAAAATGGGCGTCCTTGACATGGGTATTTTTATATGCTAGTTATATAAACAAGAGCTGCAAGCTCATTTCATGAACTTACAGCTCCATCACTTATCATAGAATGTCTATTTACAGACTTTATTTCACAGACTC
>NZ_QTWU01000035.1:0-1367 GCF_003461285.1 Eubacterium sp. AF17-7
GTCAGGATCTATGTAATACAGCGGATTGTCTCCACAATAAATGTAACCGTTCTGGGTTAGAGTTTCATATACACAAATTTAAGCAATCATTATAGATGACATATTTCTGGTAAATCTTCTGATGGTTTGGCTATAGTATCAGGCTCGTAAGTAGTAGTGACTAGTTAAAGCATCTTTTGTCTATGTAAAATGACAAAAAGGCAGATTTCGGGCACGATATTCACAAGACGTAGACCAATATCATCAGTTTTGAAAAGATTTTGAAAATTGTCATAGAAACGCATTGTCTCCACAGCGCAAGTGCTATGAAAACAATACGTTCCTATTTTTGATAAAGATATTTAATTGTGACTTCGTTTTTTTATATATGTAGACATAATCAAACTAATAAACTTCAACTTCAATAAATGCAAATCCTGTCAAAGAATTATTTTCAATAATATCCCTAATACGTTCTGAAATAAAAATCGGTATTGTATCATCTTTTAATCTAAATATATCGTGCCCCAACACCATTTCTTCTTTCAAAGCATATTTTTCTACTGAAATAATTTTTTCATTATCAAGTTCAAATAAATCATACTGAGAGTGTTCTAAGTCTAAAGCATCCACCACATCTAATAGATTTGCAATTCTATATTCCGTATTCTCCTCATTATTCTTAGTATCAATCAATTTTGTTGAAAGATACTGTATCGCATTTCCATCTACAATCTGCTCGATTAATTCTCTAAATTTTTTTGATACAACCAGCCACCTATACACATTGGCTATGTAATCTGATAGAACATCCCCCTCTTCTGAGTTATATTTAAATCTAACCTCCGACCAATCATTAATATAATTTCCACAGGATACAGAATATTCATCAATATCCCCTATAACTCCTACATTACAATTCACATAATCATCATCATTTTCATAATCATAACTTAATTTATAATACTTCATTAATAACACTCTCCTTACTGATTATTCCAATAATACTTATATAACATGTCTGGATTACTAATTATTTTTTGCTTCATTTGGTCATATAACTTCAAAAATTTAGTTTTATCACCCTTTGCTATTTTATTAAATTTTTGCATATTATCAAGAACATAATCATGATAAGCGTACGGGTGACGACCTTGATGAGGCATCAATTCTTTATTCCAATCTCCATCTAAGTCTAATCCATATTTTTGAGTTATATTTTTAAACTGACTTGTATATTTCTTACTCTTATTTGTTGCGAAATGATGTATTTGATTAGGTTTTCTACCACCCTCATACGACACACTTCCTGCTTCATCTGCCATAAACCCTGCAAGTTTTCCACTCTTTGCTGCGTTTCGTATTCCGGCTACTCCTACTCCGGCTCC
>NZ_QTWU01000036.1:0-1361 GCF_003461285.1 Eubacterium sp. AF17-7
TTCTTTACGGAAGAATATGGAGGAGTATCATGGGATGACAGCCCGGGAACAGGTGGTTCGGGAAGTCACGGAAGTGGAGGAAACGGAAGTGGTTCAGGAAGCCATGGAACAGGTGAAATACCGGGAGGCAGTTCAGGAAACCACGGAAGTGGAGGAACCGGAAGCGGTTCAGGAAGTCACGGAACAGGATATATTCCCGGAGGAGGAAGCCCGGATTACTGGAATTTCATTGATGCATGGGAGTTGCTTAGCAAAAAATATGGTGAAAAGGTAGCAAGCATACTGCAGGAGTTTGGAGAAGACGGACTAAAGCTTGCAGAAAAGTATGGAGATGACCTTGCAAGTATAATTGACAATCTGGAACCGACAGAAGCTAAAAAAGCAGTAAGCCTTATAAACAGTTATGGTGATGATGCACTTGATTTATTTAAGGTAGGAAAAAGCTTTGATGAGGTAAAGAAGGTTGTTGAGAGTGGTAGAAAGACAGCAACGATAATAGATTATTCCTACAAATTTGATAGGGAATTAGCTAATTTTAATGAGGGTTATGAAATAAAAACAACAGTAGATAAAGATTTAATATTAGTACAGTATAGTTCTGACGCACCAGATGCATCATTATGTTATTGGACAACGATTGATGAAGCAAATGAAATTACATCATTAAATGATTATATGGATAAGTTGGCATTGTCAAAAGATTGGGGAAACAGAAATACTGTAAAAGTTGCAAGAATTCCTGCAGGAACGAAGGTTAAGTATGCTGTAGGAACTGCAAGAGAACAATTATTGATTACAGATCCTAGACCAGGTGGTGGAATTCAATATTTGTTTAATCAATTTGATACAGAATGGATTACAGAGGTTAGAAGTTTTTCAAATTAAAGGAAATTGCAATTATGGATAAAAGACAAGAGTTATTAAAAAAAATGAATATATTAGTTCGGGAAATTGATAAAGCCAAGAAAATAGTAGATGATGAAAAAAATCAATACTTAAATAATTATGAAAATAGAATAGAAGTAGTAATAAAAAAATTACGAGAAGGTACATTACCTGCTTCTAAGGGTGGGCTTATTGGTACAATGAGAGGAATTTCAGAATATGATAGTTTGGCATCTATAAAAGAGTTGTACGATGCAGCATCTGATGTGGATTTGTTTTATAGTAAAGAATGCCAGAAATGGTAAGACTAGTCAACATGATTTGATTAGTATATTCAGATGGTTTTAGCATTATTATCATTATTATGTGGTGCTTGAAAGTGGTACACAGTATGTATATCAGTAGTATAAAGTGCTAGTGCATTAGGAAAAGAAGGTGTTATAACAGAATTTTTAGGAAAAAGTTGTTCGTTAAAT
>NZ_QTWU01000037.1:0-1157 GCF_003461285.1 Eubacterium sp. AF17-7
CTGCAAAGAGTGGAAAACTAGCAGGGTTTATGGCAGATGAAGCAGGAAGTGTGGCGTATGAGGGCGGTAAAAAGTCACGTTTACTAAATGAATTGGAAAATAGTGGTGTTAAGTATAATCCCGATAATGTAGTAAGAGTTATGAAAAATTCAGAAGGAAAATTAATGTGGTTAGAAAATGGTAATAGCAAAGCAGGGTTAACACATATTTTGGAAAGGCATGCGGATGACTTTGCATCTCAAGGTGTAAGTGATATTCCAAAATTGTTAGAGAATGTATTATCTACAAATCCTATAAAATCAGGAAGTAACGTAAAAGGACGATTTGCTGACTATATATGGAATGGAAATAGTTATAGAGTTGCTTATGGAACAAATGGTTTTGTAGTATCGTTCTATCCAATTGATTAAAGGAGGAGTTTATGTATAGAGTAGTATCTATTGATAGAGATGAAATGACAAAAAATATTCAAATTAAAAACTTAGAGACAGGGACGGTAGATATATGTTTTGATGATTCATCACTTGTAAGTGATGAAAACTTTGATTTTATGAGAGAAGGTAATGAATACGAATGTAAAATAAAATTATTTGGTACTGTTGTGTCGGATATGCAAGAAAATGCGGTACTATGTAAAATTGTCAATTCGTGTATTATTGTTGGAACAAAGAAGATGGTTGAAGTATTAGTGGGAAAAGACAAATATTATATACCTGAGAAAAAAATTAGTAATTTATTAAGCTCAAAAGAAATTATATTTAAATTCACAAGAAAGGATTTGATTGAAGTAAATCATATAATTCACGCTGATTTATTGTAGTATGTGAAGTATTGAAACTAGTAGATAAAAAAGTTTTAAGTAAAAATACAATATTGAAATTGAGACAGAATCACATGGTGGGGTTTCTCCACATGTTAGCGAAATTTTGCCGAGTTGGGTATACGAAAGGACATTGCAAAATCAAGATAGAATATTTCGAAAGATACCTATCTGGATAAAAACTACGGGTGAAATAAAGAAACGAAAACATAATACAAATCGGTTTCAGGCACCGAAGTCAGTAAGAAAAAGAGTATGTGTGGGACTACACAGAAAAGTATCCCGTACTGCTTGAAGAAAAGGAATCAGATGGTACAATTGTAAGGTATACATATGC
>NZ_QTWU01000038.1:0-967 GCF_003461285.1 Eubacterium sp. AF17-7
CCTGTTCCCGGGCTGTCATCCCATGATACTCCTCCATATTCTTCCGTAAAGAAGTTTTTAACATATTTACTGTCTACGCCCATTTCCACAAGCGTGTCCCCTATCTTCCTTACGACTTTCTTTCCTAAAGTTCCCGCCACCTTCGTTATTACACCAAACGTCACGTTGAAGTACAGATTCGTCATCATTTCTTCTCCGTACCGTTCTTCTCCGGTGCTGCAATACATAAACAGCGTAAACATACTGTCAATGTATGCATAAACGGCAACTCCCAGGAACACAAGTGCAACTGTCAGCAACACGGGATTTGCAAGACCTAAAATAATCATATCTATTGCAGCAATAAGATCATATGCAGCGATTATTACATTTATTGTCCCCACAATTATGTTTATTGCCGTACTGCCACCGCACATACTTCCACTTATCATGTAGGCTCCTTCGCCTGTACTTGTGTCAAGTGCAATATATGCTGTGCCTTTCCATCCATAGTAACACATTTCTTCCTTTGGTACTATGATTGTCCTTCCTGAACTGACGGCATTTCTCATTTCACTTATGGTTTTGCCGTCTGCCTTTATCCTTTCCAGCTCATCCATGTTTTGCGAATCTATCTTCACAAGCTCCATTCCTCTTGAAAGCGCCACCTTAAATACTTCCATTGTGGATACTGCAAATACTCCAACCGTTTCCTCAAGGACAAAGCTTTCAAGATATGAACCTACAAATCCGCTATAGAGCATGAAATCCTTTACCGGATTATGGTCCACCTTGTTTTCTTTATCACCGTCGCTGTCTTTTCCATTTTTCTGAGCATTGTTTACTTCAGAAATTCTGATTTTATCTCCATTATCTGCAACTCCATATGTATCCGTATCTATATCAACAAACACTGTGCCTTCAGATATTCCGATTGGTGCACCAAATATGCTTGTGACCTTTGGTTTGTATCCAAAAATTCCCTCAC
>NZ_QTWU01000039.1:0-751 GCF_003461285.1 Eubacterium sp. AF17-7
AAAATGAGTCTTTACTATTTCACAAAGAGAAACTCGTTATTTGGCAGAGTTTGCAGTTACGTGTTAACATTTGTTTTAGTACTTTCAATGGCTTTGGGGTGTGTAGTTTTACCACAGAGAGTAAGTACAAGTGTTAAGGCAGCAACAACTGCTAAGTATCGTAACGTAATGTATTACGGTGACTGGTCAATTTATTCAGGACAGAAAAACTTTACACCTGACAAGATTGACGGAAGTTTAATAACACATTTGAATTTTGCATTTATGGATGCAGATGCAAATGGAGACTTAATCACAACAGACACATGGGCAGATTATCAGAATCCAAACGTTGGATACTCAGTTGGAAGCGATAACAAGTACGCAGGTGTATTGGGAGCAATGGTACTCTTAAGACAGAAATATCCAAACATGAAAATAGGTATTTCAGTTGGAGGATGGACAAGATCAGGAGATTTCCCAAAACTTGCAGCATCAGACAAGACAAGAAAGAATTTCGCAAACAATGTGGCAAAGTTTGTTCACTGCTATGGATATGACTTTGTAGACATCGACTGGGAATACCCAACAGCAGACAGAGATCCTGATCCTGAAGGAAACGGAGTGGCAATAGACAAGGGATGCAAAGGCTCAGCAGCAGACACAAAGAATTTCACATTACTGTTACAGGAAATCAGAAATTCATTGGACAGCTACGGAAAGACAGATGGAAAGCACTATGAATTATCAGTGGCAATGTCAGCATCACCAA
>NZ_QTWU01000004.1:0-172220 GCF_003461285.1 Eubacterium sp. AF17-7
GATAATCAGTCATACAACATGGGAACAAAAGAAGGAATTGTTGCAATGTGCAACATGTTATTAAACGGTTTCTATGTAAATAACTATTATACAAAGTCACAGACTGCAGAAAAGTATTTTGCACCACTTAGACCTGATCAGGTAGTAATAGGTGTACCTTCATCAGCAAGTGCTGCAGGAAGTGGACAGGTTTCAAATGAAACATTACAGAGTGCATTTACAGAATTAAACAATGCACATCCGGGATTAAGAGGAATCATGACATGGTCAATTAACTGGGATTCATCACAGAATAAAAACTCATTTGCACAGAGCAATGGTAGATTCCTTGATAGTCTTTCAGGAGAAGAAACAACAAAGACACCTGAAACAACAACTAAGGTGGCAGAGACAACAACAAAGGCACCTGAAGAAACAACAAAGACACCTGAAACAACAACTAAGGTAGCAGAGACAACAACAAAGGCACCTGAAACAACAACTAAGGTGGCAGAGACAACAACAAAGGTATCTGAGACAACAACAAAGACACCTGAAACAACAACTAAGGTGGCAGAGACAACAACAAAGGTATCAGAAACAACAACTAAGACACCTGAAACAACAACTAAGGTAGCAGAAACAACAACAAAGGTAACTGAGACAACAACAAAGACACCTGAAACAACAACTAAGGTGGCAGAGACAACAACAAAGGTATCTGAGGCGACAACAAAGAATGATGAAATAACAGAATCTGGAACAACAGAGCCACAGCAGGTTACAACAACCGGAAACGGAAAAAATGAAGGCACAACAACTACAAATGCGGTGAAAAAAGATAATGGCAATGTAACAACAAACTCTTCAGTAGGTAATGTAAAAGTACCTAAAGTAAAAATTAAAAAAGCAATTAAGAAGAGAAGCGCTAAAAAAGCAAAAATCAAACTTAGAGCTGCAAAAGGTGTAAATGGATATCAGATAAAGATATCAACATCAAAGAAATTTAAGAAAGCAAAGACTAAAAAATATAAGAAAGCTAAATTTACAATTAAAAAACTTAAAGCTAACAAAAAGTACTATATTAGAGTAAGAGCATATAAGGTTGTAAATGGAATAACTTATTATGGTAAATGGTCTAAGCGAAAAATTAAAATGAAAAAATAAATAAAGCAAAGAGTCTGTATTCTTATGAGTGCAGGCTCTTTTTAATTAAAAAGTTTATTAATAATTATATGTTACATGGTATAAAATAAAGAAATATATGAAGACTGTGATGTATACTGAATTAATAAAGTATATCGTAGTCTTTGCTTTTTTCTTAAAAGAAGTGTTAAAATAAAAAGTGGAAATCATATTTTATACATAAAAAGAAGTTAATATTATGAAATGGGAAAGAGTAGAGGAGGAATAAAAATGAGCGAAGTATTAAAAGAAATGAAGGAAAGAAGAAGTATTCGTAAGTATAAGGCGGACATGGTTCCGCAGGAAATTCTTGACCAGATTATCGAGGCAGGATTATATGCAGCTAGTGGAAAGGGAACTCAGAACACGATAATTATTCAGGTGACAAAAAAAGAATTAAGGGATAAAATAGCTGAAATGAACAGAAAAATTGGTGGCTGGGAAGAAGGATTTGATCCGTTTTATGGTGCACCCGCAATGTTAATTGTTTTAGCGAGAAAGGACTGGCCAACAGGAATTTATGATGGAAGTCTTGTAATGGGTAATCTTATGTTAGCAGCACATGATTTAGGAATTGGAAGTTGTTGGATACATCGTGCGAGGGAAGAATTTGAAACTGAGTGGGGAAAAGAACTTCTTAAATCATTAGGTATTTCAGGAGAATACGTAGGTATAGGACACTGTGCTTTAGGTTATGCAGATGGAGAAACACCGAAAGCGGCAAAGCGAAAAGTAAATAGAGTATTTTATATTAAATAAAGAAAAGTACTAAATTAATACACAACATATAATAATAGGTCAAATAACATAAAATGATTGTCAACTAATCAACGAAGCGTAGTTGACAGTTAAAACCCTTTTAATGTACTATGTAATAAGTTAAATGAATTTTGATAAAGGAGATTAAAAGATGAATATGTTAGATTTGGCACAGGAGATTATAAAAGGCAGACGAATATCAAGAGAGGATGATTTGTCTGTCTTTTTAAATTGTGATTTAGAGGAACTTTGTAAGGGCGCGGATGCAATACGCGAATATTTTATAGGGGATAAAGTGGATTTGTGCTCAATAATTAATGGAAGAAGTGGAAGATGTCCTGAGGATTGCAAATACTGTGCACAGTCTGCACATTATCATACAAGTTGTGAAACGTATGATTTTCTTCCAACAGAGAAAATATTAGAAGCCTGCAGATTAAATGAGAGAGAAGGCGTAGACAGATTTTCAATTGTAACAGCCGGCAGAGCTTTGACAGGAGAAGAATTTGACAAAGCGATTCATGCATATGAGACGATGAAGTCACAGTGCAAAATTGATTTGTGTGCATCGATGGGATTTTTAAATGAGGAGCAGTTACATAGACTTCATATGGCAGGTGTCACAAGCTATCATCATAATATAGAAACATCAAAACGTAATTTTCCTAATATATGTACAACACATACTTATGAGCAGAAAATCGAAACACTAAAAAAAGTAAAAGCAGAAGGTATGTGTGCATGCTCCGGTGGAATTATTGGAATGGGAGAAACATGGGAAGACAGATTAGATATGGCAGTAAGCCTTGCAGAATTAGAAATTGACTCAATTCCAATAAATGCACTTATGCCTATAAAAGGAACACCACTTGAAAATCTTCCAAAGCTTACAGAGGATGATATTTTAAGAACAATAGCATTTTTCAGATATATTAATCCGGAGGCAAATATTCGCTTAGCAGCAGGAAGAGCATTACTAACAAATGATGGAGAAATAGCATTTGAATCAGGTGCATCTGCAAGTATTACAGGAGATATGCTTACAACTGTAGCGTGTGCAACGATTAGAAGTGATAGAGAAATGTTAAAAAATTTAAATCGTGATGTGACACCGGAATATTGGAAAAACAACTAAGATAATTTACTACATAAAAAGTGTGTCTACAGTGTATAAAAAATTTATGGCGTAGAAAAATGCATATTGTAATTACGGTACAGAAAAATACTTTTATGCTATATAAATAAAAAGCATATTATGTTGTTAAAAAAGCAAAAATATGTTACCTTTAAATACAGCAACTTAATTTAATTAAGTAAAAATAAAATTTATGAGGTGACAATTATGAAACAAAAAAACGGGTTTAGTGGGCAGGTAGGATTTGTACTCGCTGCGGCAGGAAGTGCTGTAGGTGTAGGAAATCTTTGGAGATTCCCATATCTGGCAGCAAAGGATGGTGGAGGACTTTTCCTTATCATATATTTGGTGCTTGTATTGACAGTAGGTTTTACATTATTAACAACTGATATTGCAATAGGTCGTAAGACAGGAAAGAGTGCGATATATGCATATCAGTCAATGAGAAAGAAGTGGAAGTTTTTAGGGGTTATTACATTTTTTGTTCCGGTATTAATTATGACTTATTATGCTGTAATCGGTGGATGGATTCTTAAGTATATGACTATTTATATTTTCGGTTCAGGAAAAGATGCAGTAGCGGACAATTGTTTTACAAACTTTATTTCTTCACATTCTTCAGTATGGTTTGGAATTATTTTTATGCTTTTAACAGCAATTATAGTTTATAACGGAGTTGAAAAAGGTATTGAGAGAGTTTCTAAATTCGTTATGCCGGTACTTTTACTTCTAGTAATCGGAATAGCAATTTTCTCATTAACGTTAAAAACAACTTTAGATGATGGAACAGTTAGAACAGGTCTTCAGGGATTAAAGGTTTATTTAAAACCTGATATGTCAGGTATTACCGTACAGAAATTTTTACAGATTTCATTAGATGCAATGAGTCAGTTATTCTTCTCATTAAGTGTATCAATGGGTATTATGATTACATATGGTTCATATGTTAAGAAAGATGTTAATTTAAATAAAGCAGTATCTCATATTGAAATTATGGATACGGCAGTAGCTTTCTTAGCCGGTATGATGATTATTCCTGCAGTATTTGTTTTCTCAGGTCTTGATGGAATGTCAGCAGGGCCGGGACTTATGTTTGTATCACTTCCAAGTGTATTTTATAGAATGGGATTTGCAGGCAGAATTGTAGGACTTATTTTCTTTGTATTAGCAGGATTTGCGGCATTAACTTCATGTATTTCTGTATTAGAATCAATCGTTGCAAATTGTATGGAAATTTTCCATGCAGATAGAAAGAAAACTACAGGAATTCTATCTGTTATTTATTTAATTGCAACAGCAGTTATTGCTTTAGGATATAGCATTTTCTATGTAGAAGTTAAACTTCCAAACGGAAGCACAGGACAGCTTTTGGATATTATGGATTATATTAGTAATAGTTTCCTTATGCCATTTATTTCATTACTATCAGCGATACTTATTGGTTGGATTATGAAGCCGTCATGGATTACAGATGAAATGGAATTAAATGGAGAAAAGTTCTCACGTAAAAAATTATATAATGTTATGATAAAATATATAATGCCATTAATTATGATTATTTTATTCTTGCAGTCAACAGGTTTACTAAATATGATTACGAAATAAAGATTCTAAAGAACAGAGACTCTGATAGTTTAAGAGTTTCTGTTTTTTTGTATAGGGCAAGGCCATATTTATAAAGGCGAGTTTTTTGTGAAGAAAAAACGAGGCTTTAATTAATCCATTTTTATTTAAAATTAATTTTAAGTTTGTTTTAGGAGCAAATAAGTTTGTTGACAACCCTTTTTCAGAAGTCTAAAATGGAGCTGATTTGGAACAATTACAACGAGAAAAAATTATGAATGCAACAGATACAACAGAATTTCTTGGACAGGAAAAGATTAGTAAAATATTATTTAAACTAGCTCCACCTGTTATGTTTGCACAGCTTATACAGGCATTATATAATATTGTGGACAGTTTATTAAAAATTTTGAGTAGAGATTAAAATGTAATTTTAAGGAAAGAGTTGCCATTAATAAAAACGCAAACAATTTATTTGAGAATAGTGAAATTAAAAAAATATAATAATAAAAATACAACGAGTTAATAAAAAAAGGAGACAACATGGCAGAAAATAACAGTAATTATAGAAATACATCAAAAGAACTAATGGCGTTTATAAAGAAAAGCCCTACAGCATTCCATGTAGTAAATAATTTTTCAAAAATGCTTGAAAGTGCAGGCTTTGTTAAGTTAAATGAAATGGATAGATGGGAAATTAAACCTAATGGAAAATATTATGTAACAAGAAATGATTCATCAATAATTGCATTTTGTATGCCTGAGAATGAAGATTTTTATAATTTCCAGATAGCAGCTGCACATAGTGATTCACCGGCATTTAAAATTAAAGAAAATCCTGAGATGATAGAAGACAGTAATTATGTAACATTAAATGTAGAAAAGTACGGTGGAATGTTGATGGCACCTTGGCTTGACAGACCACTTTCAGTAGCAGGACGTGTTATTATAAAGGATGGAAATACCCTTAAGCCTGTTCTTATAAATGTAGATAGGGATTTGTGTGTTATACCAAACCTTGCAATTCATATGAACAGAGATGCAAATAGTGGAATTAAATATAATCCACAAAAAGATATGATACCTTTATTTGGTGAAATATCAGCTAAAAATAAATTTGAAAAAATAATTGCAAAAGAAGCAAATACAGATACAGATTCTATTATTAGTACAGATTTATTTTTATACAACAGAGAGAAAGGAACTGTATGGGGAGCAGATAATGAATTTATATCAGCTCCAAGACTAGATGACGTAATGTGTGCGTATAGTTGCATAAATGCATTGATTAAAAGCAAAGAGACAAATAAAGAAAGTGTAAATGTATGTGCTGTTTTTGACAACGAGGAAGTTGGAAGTACTACGAAACAGGGAGCTGATTCATCATTTCTTGCAGATGTACTTTCACGAATTTCAATGTGTAAAGGAAAAGACAATGAAGATTTTGTAAGAGCGTGTGCATCATCATTTATGCTTTCAGCAGATAACGCTCATGCAGTTCATCCTAATTATAAGGAAAAAGCTGACCCAACAAACAGACCATATATGAATAAAGGAATTGTTATTAAATATAATGCAAATCAAAAATATACAACTGATGCAGTATCGGCAGCAATATTTAAGGAAATTTGCAAAAAAGCGGAAGTGCCTGTTCAGTCATATGTAAATCGTTCAGATATTCCGGGTGGCTCAACTCTTGGAAATATTTCAAACAGTCATATATCACTTAATACAGTAGATATAGGACTTGCACAGCTTGCAATGCATTCGCCATACGAGACGGCAGGAATAAAAGATACAGAATTAATGATAAAGGCTGTGAAGAAATTTTATGAGACAGCTATTATAACAGGCGAAAATGGAGAGATTAGTTTAAAATAGAAAGTTCCATATCTTTCAACCAGACGAAAAGAATGGTATAAATAATTATAGTAAAATTAAGGTGTCTTTATATCAGAAAAAAACTGATGTAAGGACATTTTTCGCAATATCGGTCAATATATGTATATTATATTTAAAAATAAAAAAACTAATATAGAATATATATTGGGAAGGAATTAAGAAATGGATAAATTAAATATTAGTAGAAGTGGTGATAAGTTGACTAGAGAAGATGTAATAGAAAAAATTAAAGAGTATTTAAAAAGACTTAAAAATAAAGACAACCTCGAAAGTGTACGTGCTGATTTTGTAAAAGAATTTAAAGAGGTTGACGCGTCTGAAATTATGTTAGCGGAACAAAGGCTGTTAAAAGAAGGAACGCCTTTAGAAGAGGTTCAAAAGTTATGTGATGTACATTCTGCATTATTCCATGGAAAAACTACAGAAGAAAGAATTTTAAATGCAGAAAAAGCTGCAAATCAGTCTGTTAAAGAAAAAAGGATGGCTGCAACCAAAAAACTAATTAGTATTTCGGGACATCCATTATATACATTTACCCGTGAAAATGAAAAAATTGAACAGCTAGTTGAAAGATGTATGGGTGTTGCAAATGATGGAAATATTGAGAAAGAATTATTAACTAATCTAAGACAGATAGCAATTCATTATGCAAAGAAGGGAGATTTGCTGTATCCCCATTTAAAAGTTAAGTATGATATTAGTGGACCATCGGATGTAATGTGGACGGTAGATGATGAAATCAGGGATGAAATAACAAAATTATACAATGCAGATGAACAGGATAACGAATGGAAAGAGAGATTTAAAGCGGTTTTAATTCGAATAAAAGAAATGATATATAAAGAGGCAAATATACTTTTTCCTAATTGTGCATTAAATTTTACGGAAACAGAGTGGTATGACATATATATAGACTCAAAGGATTATGAAAAATGTCTGGATGTAGAAAATGTGATTTGGGAAGAAGCAGAAAAGGCATATATTACTAAAAAGAAAAAAATAGTAGAAGACAGGAAAGTAAAAGAAGATGAAATAGTGATGGCTGGAGGAACAATGACAGTAGAACAGCTTGCAGCTATGCTTAATACAATTCCACTTGAAATAACATTTGTAGATACAGAAAATATAAACAGATATTTTAATGAAGGCCCTAAGGTATTTAAGCGACCGGAAATGGCTATTGGAAGGGAAGTGTTTTCATGTCATCCTCCAAAAGTAGAAAAACAGGTGAGAAGAATTATAGAAGAATTTAAAAGTGGAAATATGGACAAGGTACCGGTATGGATGGAAAAGAATGGAAGAACAATGTTAGTGACCTATATGGCAGTAAGAAATGAAAAAAAAGATTATTTAGGAACAGTAGAGTTGGTTCAGGATATGGAATTTGTAAAGGAACATTTCAAATTGTAACAAAAATTAAATAAAATTTATGGTTATGATAATATTGAAAATTTAGAAAATTATTTAAGATTAAGGCTAAGAAAATTTTAGTCATAATGAAATAAAAAATACAGATAAATTTTAATAACAAAAGTTTATCTGTATTTTTAAATATAATATTTCCAGTTTTGTGGTTATGCAAACATAGAAAATCCCATAACAACAATTCCAAGAACTACAAGTATAATACCTGTTGCACGATTTAAGGTTTTAGGTGTTGCTTTATTTGCAAAAACTGCTGCAATTCTAGCCCAGATTAATGTGAACAAAATACACAAAATCCAAACTTTCACATCAGGTACGCCACCTATGGCAAAATGAGATGCAGCACCTGTAAATGCAGTGAAGGCCATAATAAATACACTTGTTCCGACTGCAGTTTTTAATTCATAGCCAAGAACAGATGTTAGTATAAGTAACATCATCATGCCACCTCCTGCACCGATGAAACCACATATAAATCCAATTAAAACGCCACATATAACTGACTGGATGGCACGTTTTTTTGCAGATACATTTTCCATAGCTTCCTTAGTTGTCATAACAGGTTTTACGATAAATTTAATACCCAGAATAAAAGTCATAAATACTGAAAATCCACCCATTGTAGTTGAAGGAACAAGATTGGAAACATAGCTTCCGACAACTGTAAATGCAAGAACACTGACCATCATAATAATACCATTTTTAATGTCAAGATTCTTGCTTTTCCCATAAGTGTAAGCAGAGATAGCACTGGCAAGAACATCTGATGAAAGTGCTATACCTACCGCCATATAAGGGTCCATACCAAGAAAAGTGATTAACATAGGACTGATAACTGCGGCGGCGCTCATTCCGGCAAATCCTGTACCAAGTCCGGCACCCATTCCAGCAAAAAAAGTAACTAGTATTGTAATAAATAAAGACATTGTAAAAGTCCTCCTTTAAGCATTAAGTATAATGAAACTGGAAAATATTATAACAGATACGTATTGTGAAAACAAACAGGTTACAGAAATATATGTAAATACAGTTACATAAATATATGTAAATATATAGATATAAAAAATGTTACAGTAAGCTGTGAAAATATATGGAAAAATGCTACAAAAAATGTTACCGTTATACAGAGACGTAAAATAGAGGGATGAAAAACTTTAATTTTGTTTAATGGGTCAATGAATATCTAGAACCAACTTTGTAGGAAGTTTCTTAAGACCGGAGAAGCTTAAGGAAGCAAGAAAACAGTTCGACAATGGAAATAAAGAAGAAGTAATAAAGAGAATACACGAAGCAGAAAAATATATTCCATTAGACAGACTTTACTTAAGTCCTCAGTGCGGATTCGCATCATGCGAGATCGGAAACAAGCTTACAGAAGAAGAGCAGTGGGCAAAGCTTAAGCTTGTTAAAGAAATAGCTAAAGAAGTTTGGGGATAGTTGAATATGTAACCATAAGCTAACCTTTATGGGGAGCTTCTGGTTTCTTTTTGTTATTTGGATAAGTGTATTGTTTTCTATATATTTTTTGCATTTTTTTAATATTCAGATATTTTTAATGACTTTAATTTCACTTTTTTATTTTTTACGTAACTTTGACATAAAGTATACAGAGGCTTTAATATTACGAATTATTATATGTGAGTACACGTAAATTAAGTTTAGAAAAGTGAGAGGAAATTATGAGAAAAAATACAAGTAAAGCAATAGGGGCAGTTCTTATTGCCGGTATTGTGGCATCAGGATTAAATGGAATGCCATTAAATAATAGTGTAAATCAAATTAATGCGGCAACTGTTGAAGCAGGAACTCCATATGACGGGGCAGGAAATTATAATGTAGCAGTAAATCATGTAATTATTAACCAGGTGTATGGTGGCGGAAATAATAAGGGTGCAGGTTCGCACGGTTTTATTGAATTATACAATCCTACAGATTCAGAGGTAGACTTATCCACATGGTCTGTTCAGTATGAAGGTGCTACAGGCGATGACAAGAATGATCCGGGATGGCATAAGCTTGATCTTAATGGAAGTATTCCGGCACATTCATCTTATTTAATAAGAACTAAGAAGTATAAGGATAACACTACACCGGCTAATTTTCAGGTTCCTACAGGTGACATGCAGTGGGATGATATTATAATTAATGGCAAAGGTGTAGCAGTTACATTAATGAGCAATCAACAGCTTTTAACAGATAATAATATTTTTGATAACACATCGAAGAAACCGTTAAAAGAAGGATATGTTGACCTTGTAGGTGTTCATGGCAATGATTCAATGGAAAGCGAAAAGGCTTTTGCTTTTGAAGGTTATGCAACAGACAGTCAGTCAACTAAGAAGGCTGTTAGAAGAATTGATTTTCAGGATACTGACTGTAATGCAATTGGTGAAGATGATGGTGACTTTGTAATAATTGAATATAATGCAACAGATGCTGATTATCTTCAGTGGGCAAGACCAAGAACAACAGCAGATGGTGCATGGTACGCAACACCAATGCCGGAATTTAAGGAAACTACATCATTAAGCAGTAGTGAAATTAACGTATTAACAAATACTTTTGGCAACAATGTTGAAAGTACCAGAAAGTTTACATGGCAAATGCCGGCTAGTTTTTCAGAAGGCTATGTAAATGTATCTGTAAATGAAAATATGACAAATGCTAAGAAATTTAATGCTACAAAAGCTTTAAACCACAAGGAAAGTGCAAGTGTGTTTAGAGCAGAGGCAACAGAACTTTCAAAGAATACAAAATATTATTATCAGGCAGTATGTGGAGATGTAAAATCAGAGGTTTATTCATTTACAACAGGAAGTTTATCTGATGATTTTACTTTTGTAAGAGCATCAGACAGTCAGTCTAAAACAGAGTCGGGATATGATATTTTCCAGAAAGCAGTTACAAAAATAGCAAATACATATAACCCTGTATTTATTATGGAAACAGGAGATCTTGTAGATACAAATTATTTTGAAGATGAATGGAGATGGTTTATAGGAAAGTCTCAGGGAATGTTTGGAAGTACAGCATATATTCCGGTAGTAGGCAATCATGAACAGACATCTTCATATGATGCATGGGCTTTTAGAGAACATTTTTCAGTTCCAAATGAATGTACAGAAGAAGGTGTGACACCGGGAACAGTTTATTCTTTCGATTACGGAAAAGTACATTTCGTAGTTTTGAATTCAGAATGTAAGGGTGAAGGCTTAAAGTCACAGGCTAAGTGGGCAGCAGATGATATGTCAAAAACAAAACAGAAATATATTATCGCAGCAATACACAGAGGACCATATGGCGGAGCAGGAATTGCAGGAGATGTTTCAGAAGCATTTACACCTGTTTTTGACAAATACAATGTAGAATTAGTATTATTCGGTCATGACCACTCATACATTAGAACAAAAGCTTAAAAAAATGGAGTAGAAGATAAAAACGGAACAGTTTATCTTGAGTGCGGTGGCTGTGCATCAAAACAGGATTCAGCTAACAGCACAATTCCGGGATATGCAGAAATTACTGGAACACCGGGAATGCCTGTATATGATGTTATTACAGTAACAGATGAAAGTATAAAGGTTAAGACAGTAACAGTAGATGAATCAACTGACACAATTTCAGATTTACAGGATACGGGAAGCATAAATTACGTAAACCCTGATGCTAAAATTGAATTTGAGGTTTTGCCTAAGAATCATTCAATAAAAGAAAATGAGTCGACGACAGAACCTGCAACAAAAGAAAATGAGTCAGCAACAGAACCTGCAACAAAAATTGAAGGTATCAATACGACAGCTAATGCCGAAACAACAAATAATGAAACTTTAAAGACAACAGATATAATTAAAGAAAAAGTACCTGCAAAGGTAAAAGATCTTAAAGTAAAGCAAGTAAAAAAACGTTCAATAAAAATAAGCTGGACAAAGAGTAAGAATGTTAAAAAATACGAGGTAAGTATTTCAGCAAATAAGAAGTTCAAAAAATCAAAAACAACTACATATATGACAAGTAAAAAAGTATATGTATTAAAGAAACTTAAAATCAGGAATTACTACATTAGGGTTAGAGCAATAAATGGCAAAAAAACAGGAAAATGGTCAAGGATATTAATCAAAATAGTTAAATAATTTCAATAAAAAAAGGATGCTATTAATGGGTGAATTGCTTCATGTTAAGTAGACAATTAAAACAATAAAAAATTTTTCTATCCAGCAGGATATTCCTGCTGGATGTTTTTATTCTACTTTTAAATAGTTTTTGTGTTTTCAATAAGTGTTAATATTCCTAAATTTCTTTGTAATCTTTTATTGCTGTCTCTGACTACGTAAGCAACAATTTTTCTGTCATATAAATCGAGTATTGCACTCAAGTACACATTATATTTTTCAGTTCAAATATAATACTTAAATTCTGTAACAGCAGTTAACTATTTTTATTTGGTGTATAGGCAGAAAATTCACGGCTTAATATGTTTTTAGTTTCAGTAGCCGGGATTTTCCTATTAAGTCATTTATAATAGGAAGCTCAACTTACTTTTCCAAGGTTGCATAGTGCATTAATGGAATATCCATAAATTCTATTTCCTTCCTTGATTGTCTGAAAGATAATTCAATACAGCTTGCTCTTTTAATTATTTTGGGTAATGTTTATATGTAGATACGTAAAATTCATCTTCACTAGAATTGTTGTAAATAGTTATCCATTGCTAAATAGAAGTTAGTGTAATTTCTAGTCTATTGGCCATATGAGTCATACTTTCTTTACAGATTTAATTATATGAATAGAATCAAGATTATCTTATGGACTGATTGTGGATTTTAACATAGAAAATGCTCCCTTCTAAATATTAAGTGATTTTTCACTTGTCTATTTAGAAGGAAGCATATCCGAGGTATGAACAGCCTCAATCTTATGTATTTAAATCTCATAAGTTATGTTTGACATTCATAATTTTATTTTTCTAACAATTGTTCAAGAAAGAACATTAGACTGTCAGCTGATACAAGTTTGTTAACTTTTTCAGGCTTTTCTAATGTCTGGACTATACCATTATATAATTCCATGAATTTTTTCCTGTCATTTTGTTGGACGGCTAACATTAAAACAATATGAATAGTATGTTCGTCCCATTTAATGCCATTTTCACTAGTAAGAACACAAATCATAGTATGGGTAGCGTTCATGTCTAAAGCATGTGGAATTGCAAAGGTGTCAAAAAAACATGTTGAAGATAATTGTTCACGTTCTAAAACAGATTCAATAAAACCATCTTTACACAAACCATAATCTATAACATTTTGTCCCAAAAACTTAATAACATCTTCCTTATTGCTAAAATTGTTTGATTTAAAGAAAAGCTTTTTATCAAAAAATGATGATAACATATTGTTTCTTTTAATTTTTTGCTTGTTTTCTAAACATTTATGAATGGCATTATCTATGTTTATTTGATCCATCATAGTAAAAAATGGTGATACCACAATAACTTCTTTTCCAATGAGATTTAAAGGTTGTGTAGTTATAATCAAATCAGAGTATGCATCAATTAAAGTAGAACTGTTATTAGTGTTAAATAATTTTAGTGTTATAAAATTGTCATAATTATCTAAAAGTTTTTTTTCAATATTAGAGTCAATATGGTGGTAATCATGACATAAAAGCAAAATAGAAACTTTATCAGAATCAGTGTTAGATGATTCAATAAGATATCCAATATGTATGCTTATGTATCCGATTTCAGAATCAGCAATATGAATGTTGTATTTTTTATTTAGTTTTTGAGCAATATTAACAGATACATCATATATAAAAGGACAATTTTTCTTTATATTATAGAGAAAATCGTTTCCTGATGACTGAATACTGTTAGCTCTTTTAATTAAACCATGTATATGTAGAGCAAAACTATAAAGATACTCATCAAAATTAATTTCTAACATGTAATAAGAAAATACATTTAATAAAATCTCTCGGATATCTTCTATAAAATCTTCCGACAAGATATCTTTAGAACTTATCAGATGATTTTGGTTTATAGGTTTTATTATTCCCTCTAATAATGATGAAATATAAAAAATATCATCTTTTGTAGGAGCAATATTGCAATGTGCTGAATACTGAGTACAAATTTCGTTTGCAATTTTCGATTCTATATTATCAGAATGGTCGGATATATTATTAATCGGTTGTGAAACATAATGATCCGTACGCATTCTGTATAATGCTATAGTAATGTTTACAATTAAATTGTTATAGTAAGCATTATCAATATAGTAGTCATATTTATTTATTGAGTTTAGAATAATTATCTTTATTTTATCAACATCGATGCCTTCAAAATAATTGGTCAGATTGTCAATACTGTTAAAAGCCGGATTAATTTCATCAAAAATAATTTTGTTTAAGTATTTGCGCTTATTTAATTCGTTGCCAACAACAAAAACAGTGTTGTTGTTTCTTGATATTTTTAAATCAAAATTTTCTAAAGTTTTATTTATTGTTTTAAAGTATTTTTCCAAGGTAGTAGTGCTAATATATAGAGAATCCGCCAGGTCATCAATATTATAATGAGGCGTGTGAAAAAATACTTTTTTCAAAATTATATGTTCCAAATTTTGTTCATCTTCAGATAGCTGGAAAGTTAATGCTTTATACATATTGTAATCAAGAGAATATCCTCTGTTAGTTGATAAAATTAACGGTAGGACTTTATTTATTTCAGCAACTTCAGATTGAATAGTTCTTAAAGAAACATTTAAAATCAAACTTAGTGATTTCCCTGTTATATAATCATTAGAACTACTGATTTCTTTAATTATTTTTTTTTGCCGCTTAGTGAATCTGTTCATAACAATCTCCTTAATAAAAAATACGTTATAAAAGTAATTAAATTATACAATATTGATAAAGTACAGGCAAATACTTCAATGCGGTGTATACCGCAAAAGTCGATTTGTAATCGCAAATCAAGTGAAATATAATAGCAGCATAAAGAAACGAAAGGAGAAAAAAATATGAATAGAGAAGAAGCACAAATGGTAGCTTTTCAACTTATAAGCTATGCCGGAGATGCGTTTTCATCTTTTTTTAAGGCAGTGGAAAAAGCAAGAAATGGAGAGTTTGATGAAGCTGATGAGCTAATAAAAAAAGGAGAAAGTGAGTTAACTAACGCTCATAACGCTCAGACAGAATTGCTGGCAAAGGAGGCTCAGGGAAAGGATATTGAATATAGCATAATGTTAGTTCATGCACAGGATCATTTAATGACGACAATAATGTATGAACGTGTTGCAAAAGAATTTATAACATTGTACAGGGAGAAAATTAATGGATAGAAAATTCTTGTGGGGAAGTGCTACAGCAGCTTATCAATGTGAGGGAGGATGGAAAGAAGGTGGCAAAGGAATGTCCAATTGGGACACTTTTTGTCATAGTGAAAAAAACAATATAAATCCTGTAACAGGAGATGTAGCATGTGATCATTATCATAGATATGAAGAAGATATAAAAATGATAGCAGATGGAAATCAGAATGCATATAGATTCTCCATTGCGTGGACAAGAATAATACCGGATGGTGTAGGAAAAATCAGTAGAGAAGGTATTGATTTTTATAATAGATTAATTGACACATGTAAAAAATATAATGTAGAACCGTTAGTAACATTATATCATTATGACTTACCACAATCCTTATTTGAAAATGGTGGATGGGAAAACAGGGCAACAGTTGATGCGTATGAAGAATATGTAAAGGTTTGCTTTAAGGAATTTGGAGACAAAGTAAATTATTGGGCAACAATAAATGAACCAAATTACGAAACACTTTGCTGTTATGGTTTTGGAAATTATCCTCCTAATGTAAAGAATCTTGAGAGACGGTGGAAAGCTATGTATCATTTAATGTTAGCTAGCGCAAGAGCTGTTAAAGCATATAAAAATATGGGATATAAGGGAATGATAGGACTTGTAAGTGATAGCTATCCAATTGAAATATTAAAGGATAATGAAGAATATAGGAAGGCGAAAAAGCTTGCAAATATATTTTTTAACACGTCAGTTAATGATACATGCATAAAGGGATATTATCCTGATGAATATATAGAACATTTAACAGAGTTAGGTTATGATTTGTCATATATGAAAGAAGAAGACAAAGAAATATTTAAGGCAGGAACAGTAGATTATCTTGGTGTGAATGCATATTGCAGATTTTTGGTTAAACCTTGTACAGGAAGAGAAACTGTAATGGAGGTGAATAATACAGGAGACTCATCAAAAAATGAGGAAATGGAAATAAAAGACTGGTGTGCGCTGGATGATGATCCAAATACGAAGAAAACACCTTGGGGAACAGAAATATATCCTAAATCAGTATATGATATGTTGATGGAATTTAAGGAATTATATCCTGATACACCAATTATTATTACGGAAAATGGTTTGGGAGAGTATGACATAGTTGAAGGTGAAAAAATACATGATCAGTATAGAATTAATTTTCTACAGGGATATGTAGATTGGATTAAAAAAGCTATAGTTGAAGGTTGTGACTGTAGAGGATATTTTGTATGGTCAACAATGGACGTTTACAGTTGGATTAACGGTTATAAGAAACGTTATGGTTTAGTTTATATAGACTTTGATGATAACTGCAAGAGAATACCGAAAGACAGTTATCATTGGTATAAAGAATTTATAAAAGAAAAAGGAGGAAGTTACAATGGAAAAATTTAGTAATTGGATTGAAAAGAAGATATCTCCACTTGCAAATAAATTGGCAAGACAGAAATATCTTCAAGCTTTGCAAAACACATTCCTAGCTTTAATTCCACTATTCACTATAGGAAGTTTTGCTCTTATTATTATATCACCGCCAATGGATTATACAACAATGGATTCAGGTGTGCTTAAGGCTATTATGCACGGATGGGCAAATATTGCATCGTTTACAAGTCCAGCACTGGGGTATGTTTATTCGGTAACAATGTCTCTGATTGCATTGTGGACATCAATTGGATTAGCAATTAATTTAGGCAAACATTATAAGATGGACAAATCATGGGTTACAGTTGCAGTTTCAGTTGCGTCATTTATGATAACAGCAACTATGAACAAAGAGGGAACGTTAGTTTTTGATTATCTGGATGGAAAAGGTTTATTTGTTGCAATATTAGTAACAATTGTATCTTTTGAATTATACAGATTTTTATCTGACAGAAAGGTTGGATACATCAATTTGGAAGGTGGTGGAGTTCCACCTGCACTTGCCGAATCGATAGGAAACCTTGTTCCAATAGTGATTGTTTTGGTAGCAGTTGCAACAGTTGACGCAGTATTATTAAACTTTACGGGAGTAGGAATTCCGGCAATAATGCAACTTATTATGACACCTATAGTTAATATGGTTGACAGTATTTGGGGAGTTGTTATATTAGCATTAATAGTTATGATTTTCTGGTGGTTTGGTATTCATGATACAGTAATAACAGGTCCGTTGGATACATTCTTAATGAATAATTTTACAGCTAATCAGGCTGCCTTTGCAGCTGGTACAGCAGCAGTAGCACTTCCGTATATTGTTACTGAGCCATTTTGGTGGACATTTATGGCTATTGGAGGTAGTGGTGCAACACTTGGACTTGCTATTTTAACATTGTTCAGTAAATCAAAACAACTTAAGACAATAGGAAAAATAGCTATTATTCCTTCATTATTTAACATTAATGAACCGTTGATTTTTGGTTTGCCACTTATGTACAATTCAACAATGATGTTGCCTTTCATATTGGTTATGCCGTTAAATGGTGTAATTACATATATAGCAATGAATACGGGAATTGTAGCAAAAACTTTTGCATATGCAAGTTGGAATATGTTTTGTCCAATAGGTGGACTTATTGATACTATGGATATTAAAGCATTAATTTTAATTTGTGCTTTAATTGTAATTGACATAATTATATACTTCCCATTCTTCAAAATATATGAAAAACAGAAAATAAAAGAAGAAGTGATGGAAGAGAGCACGCAGGCATAAAATAGATAATTTTACATCGTAGGATAATAGGTTGAAAAATAAAATTTTTCATTACTATTTGTGCCCAAACAACGAGAAAGGAATGAAGATTAATATGAAGATTTTGTTAGTATGTAATGCAGGTATGAGTACCGGGATTATGAAAATGAAACTTGAGCAGGAAGCAAAAACAAGAGGGTTAGATGCCAGTGTAGATGCTATCCCAATGGTAGAGTTAGGTGATAATCTTGAAGGAACAAGTGTTATACTTCTTGGACCACAAATAAGATTTGCATTAGATGACATAAAAAAACAGGCAGAAGGAATTCCGGTAATGGCAATTGCTGCTCAGGATTTTGGAATGATGAATGCAAAAAAAGTTTTGGATGAGGCATTAAAGGAAATATAATGTTAAGGAGGCAAATATGATTCAAATTGACCATATAATAAGTTGCATAGATGGATTACATGCACGACCAGCCGCAGAATTAGCAAACATTGCAAGCGAGTATGCAATTGAAGTGTATATAAACAAAGATGGAAAGATAGCAAATATAAAAAATATAACTGAAGTTGTAGGTTTATGTGCTAAATATGGTCAGAAAATATCAATATTAATTAATGGAGATAATGAAAAAAAATCATTAAAGACTATAAAAAAATATATAGAAGAAAAACTATAAATTAAATAATATGGTTTGATAATATATGAAGGATAATTTGGCCTTAAATATATTTATTTTATCTTTCTTATTTAGAGGGGCTGTCGCTTTAACGAATGAAAATTCGTGAAGTGACAGTTTCATTTATGCATTTTTTGAGGTTTCTATTGAAGTTTTAATCTTTTCTGTCACTTTTTATGGTGTAATTTAATAAGCCGTTATTAGCGGCTTATTAAATTTATACGACGTTTAGTCTGATTCTTTGTTACTGTTTTCTTCTATGTTATATTTAGTTGCACTGATTTAAATTATAAATTTTCTGTAAGTTAATGTTTGAGTTCATACATTAATTTTACATCAACTGTCAGAGTCTTTTGAGGCATGGCAGTTATTTTTTGAAAATTTTTACATGAAAAAGTAGCATATAAACTAATTACTTTTTCAATAATATAGTATCCCTTTTTTATATTGTAATCAATCCAAATGCATTTGCGATTGAACTAAGAAGAATAATTGTTGCAAATATAGGACAAAGATATTTAATCATAAAATTAAAAATTTTCTTTCTGCGAAATTTTCCCTCGCCGTTAAGAACCTCTTCCTCAATCTTATTAAGACCAATTACCTTTGAAACGAGTATACATATGGCAAATGCTGCAATTGGCATCATTACAGAGTTTGTTAAAAAGTCAAAGAAATCTAAAAATTGCATTCCAATGATTTTTACACAGGCTAAAGGTCCATAACCAAGAGCTGATAAACTTCCTAGAACAAGCATTATTCCACCAAGAATGAAAGTAGCTTTCTTTCTGCCCCATCCAAATTCATCTTGAAAAGTTGAAACAGCACTTTCAGTTAAGGCTATTGAACTCGTAAGTGCTGCAAATAAAACTAATGTAAAGAATAAAATTCCAACAACCGTGCTAAGTCCCATGCTTTCAAACATTTTAGGAATAGTGATGAACATTAATGAAGGACCTGCATTTAAGGCATCAGGGTCACCACCAGAGAAAGCAAATACTGCAGGGATAATCATTAAGCCAGCCATAATCGCAATAGCGGTATCAAATATTTCTACATTTTTAGTAGAATCTTCGATTGATAAATCCTTCTTCATGTATGAGCCGAATGTAATTAAAATTCCCATAGCAATTGATAAAGAATAAAACATCTGTCCCATTGCAGCAACAACAGTCATCCATGAAAAATTCTCAAAATTAGGAATAAGGAAATATTTTACTCCGGCTAAAGCACCAGGTCGTGTCATAGAATAAATTGTAATTATAATTGATAAAACAATTAAAATAGGCATCATAAATTTTGATACACGTTCAATACCATTTCTAACTCCGGCATAAATAATGGCTAAAGTAATAAATGTAAATATTATAAAGCAGATTTCAGCGGAAAAACCACCTGTAATAAAATTAGTAAAATAGTCATCACCCGCTAATAATTTGCTGCCGCCAATTATATATTCGGCTAAATATTTAATAACCCATCCACCAATTACAGAATAATATGGAACAATGAGAATAGGAATAATAGCGTTAATCCATCCGCCTAAAGATGCAAACTTAGAGTTGCCAAAAAATTTAAAAGCACCCACAGGACTTTTCTTAGTCATACGTCCAATAGATGTTTCAGCAACAATCATTGTATATCCAAATGTCAGGGCAAGAATGATATATACTAATAAGAACATCCCGCCGCCATATTTAGCAGCTAAATACGGAAATCGCCATATGTTTCCAAGACCTACAGAAGCTCCGGCAGCAGATAATACAAATCCCAGCTTTCCGGAAAAAGAACTCCTTTTATTATTGTGTTTTTTCATAATTTTTTACCTCTCATATACTTTTTAATCGCAAGTATAAAAAGTGTAACATAGAGCAGAAAAAAACACAATAAGAGTAGAATAAAATCGTCTGACAGAAGAGTAAAATAAATCGCTATGAAACAAAGAGTAAAAACAGTTAGAAATCAAATGAATATGCACCAAAGGATACATCAAAAGTGGTGGCATTAAGAAAACTTGACAGAAAGGCAAAAATGCCGGCAACGATATTTACTTATACTTTTGGTATTTTATAAGCATTAATTACAGGAATAGGGATGTGTCTGTCAATGAAGGTAATAGGCAATGGAAACCTGATGTTTATTTTGGGAATAATAATTGGCATAATAGGATTGGCATGCATGGGAGTAAATTACCCGATTTATAAAAAAATGTTTAAACACATTTTTAGTCCGGCAATGGATATGTATAGTATTTCAAATGAAGAAAAAACATATATTGCAGCATTTTACATAAATGGAATGATTGCTGTTGTAAAAGAATGGCTACAAAATGATTGCAAAATGTCAGAAGAACATATATGTGACATAATTTTAAAATGTGTAAATACATCTAATTAATAAAGTATTTAATGTAATCTTGCAGTGTTAAAAATATTAATATTAGTTAAATTTAGTAATTACAAAACAATTTAATATTATGGTCAAATTTAAATTATTATAATAAGCAGTAATGAATATTTGGAGAAGAATTTTATGAAAGCAGGAATTTATCTTGGAAAAGAGAGTATATCTGTATCCAAGATTTGTAAAAAATGATACAAAGAGAGCAGGAACAATAGGCGGCTTTTCAGAGTATATTTTAGTACCGGAGGCAAAGTTAAAGCATTTATACCGGCTGAAATAAGTGACAGGGAAGCAAGTTTAATTGAGCCTTTTACAGTGGGATGCAGAGCTGCAAGACGTTCACAACCACAAAAAGGAGAAAAAGCAATTGTATTTGGATGTGGAACAATTGGAATTGCAGCTGCAATTACGCTAAAATATTTTGGATTAGATCAAGTTATAATAGCAGATTTATCAGATTTCAGATTGAATATTGCAAAAAAACTTGGATTTGAAACATGCAATATAGCAAATAATGAAAAGTAAACGATGGGATATTGAATCAATTATCACGGATGAATATCCGTTAGAAAAACTTGACGAAGCAATAGAAAAGGCATCAAAGTCAGACGAAGCATTTAATGTTGTGATTAAATTTTAGAAAAGATAAACAGCGTAGGAGTAGGACAATTTTCTCAAGCAATTGCTGCAGTAGAAAAAACAGAGGAATAGAATTTATATGGTTAAAAAATATGGCTAAAATGAAAAGGGCTTTTTCATTTTAGCCATATTGCAATTGTATAGGTAATTTATAAATGATAAATATTACCTTTTACTAACTAACAACCGAATTTAAAAAAATTGCAAAGAGCATTAAATAACTCGGAACAGCTATTGAATTTAAAACACATAGTTTCGTCCTCCTTATTTTAGATTTGTACTGGCCAATTACAAGATGAATTGTAACAATTTCGTAATATTTAAACAATAGGGGATAATTGGAAATAGTTTATACGTTTAAAATAAAATTTCCTAAGTACATAAATATGTGGAACTAAGCTCAAAGCATTTTAAAAGCCCTACAAATTTAAAAATAAGTTAAATATAGGGCAAGTTGCACGAGTTTACCTAAGCCCAAATAAAGATGCTTTTGAAATTGAATTATGATATAATTACAAAATCCCTACTAATTAAGAAAGAGAAGGTCAGAAAATGAATATTGCAATTTGTGATGATGATAGGGTGATTATTGAACAGATTGAAGAATTTCTTCAAATTATTCACGATAAATCATTGGAATATGAGGTGTTTTTTTGTGCGGAAGAATTACAGAAATACATAACAGAAAATAATGTTAATTTTGATGTGTTTATATTAGATATTGAAATGAAAGAAATGTCAGGGATAGATTTTGCAAAAAAACTTCGAGAGAAAAATGTTGATTCTTTAATTATTTTTATGACCAGTCATTCGCAATATGTGTTTGATGTGTTTGAAACCGTAACATTTGACTTTATACAAAAACCGTTAACCTTCGAAAAAATAAAAAATACATTAGAGAAAACAAAGAACTATTTAGAAATAAAGAGAAGGAGCTTTGTATTTTCTTACAAAAAAAATAATTACAACATTGCATTTTCAGATATTTGTTATTTAGAAAAAGATGGTAGAAAAGTATGGATATATACAATTGATGATAAAAAATATCAATGTAATATGACATTGAAAGAAATATGGTCACAATTAGATGATGAAATGTTTGGAATGTTAAATAAATCGTTGATTGTAAATCTTTCAAAAATCGAAGGGATTATAGGAGAAAATGTAATTTTGCAAGATCACAGGATGCTATATGTAAGCAGAGATTATAGAAAAGAAATTAAGAAAAAGCACTTGAATTATTTAAGGGGGCAGGTATGAGCATAATTTATGATTTAATAATTAATATAATTGACTATTTGATTATTTTCAAATATTTTAAGAGTTTTAGTGAAAAAAGAACTATGAAAAAGAAATATTGTACGATTCTTTTTTGTGGATGCATAATTTGGATTAGTGTTGTAAATCAGTTTCACAATCCAAATGCAAATCTGATTTTATGTATATTGATGATTTATCTATATAGTTGCTCATTTTCATATAGTATTTCGTATCATATAATTCTACCGGTTTTGTACATAGGATTTGGAATTGTAGCGGAACTGATAGGATTTTTTGTTTTGAATTTTTTAGGACAGGCAATTCCATATTTTATCCGTTACTATGGAAGTTCTTTTATCTGCGAAATTATCCGCTTTTTAATAGTTTATGCAATTTGTAAAGTTAGGAAAATAAAATTCCCTAAATTGTCTTTTGATATAAGTAAATATCTGGTTATTATTCCACTTACATGTGTTTGTATATGTTGTATAACTATGAATATTATTCAAAACAGTAAGAATAATCCGGTTATTATAATGTGTTTAATGATAATAGTTATGACGATTTCGAGTAATGTTTTAATGTTTAAAATGTTTGTTAAAGTAACAGAAACATTATCGGATAATTATGAAAAGGAAATGTTGTTACAAGAGGCACAGGCAAAAGAACAATATTATAATGAAGTGGAAAAAAGTAATAAAGAGATACGAAGAATTAAGCATGATTTGAAAAATATGCTATTAGCGATATGCTCAGAGGCACAAAAGAATAATGAGATTTCAAAAGAAATTTATAAAATTATTAATGAGTTAGATGCGAGTAACAAAAAATTATATACATCTAATATAGTTATAAATACGATAATAAATCACAAGATGTGCCTGGCAGAAAATTTGAAAATAAAGACATATGTAAACATTAAAGTACCAAAATCCGTTAATCTTGATTATAAAGATGCAGGAATCCTGTTAGGAAATATATTAGATAATGCAATAGAATCTTGCAAAAAAATTAATATGGAAGACAGATGGATTAAAATAGACATAATTTATAAGAAGAATACAATGTTTATAAAAATCTGCAACAGCAAGATAAAGGAGTTAGTGAATATAAAACAAACTAGTAAACATGATGTGCATAATCATGGAATTGGAGTATCAAGTATAGAGAATATTGTAAAAAAATATGGTGGGTATGTAGAATTTATTGATAAAGGAGAAGAATTTGAAGTAGCTGTAAGTTTGTATGGAATATAAGAATTGTTAATAAAAATGGCAATCGGGCAATTATTATATTGATATTTGTAAATGCGAAAAATATTTTACAAATGATTACATATAAAACACAAATGATTACATTGTGGCAAAAAAAGAAAAAATTTAAGGTATGATAGAAAAATCTGAAGCAAAATAATTACTGGAAAATTATATTCTGAAAACAAAAAAGGAGAGGTTATGAATAAAATATTGGAGAGGTTTAAAAATTTCTTTTCTGCATCCCATGATAGGGAACAAAAAGGAATTCAGTCAACTAAGCATGGAATGCTTAATAATTTCATGTATGCAGTTAAGTTGACGTGGAGTTTTAGCAGAATATTTATTATAGCGGTTATTGCCGGTGGAATATTAATCTCATTATACAATCTTATTGGAATTTATATACCAAAAATTGCTTTAGCATTGGTAGAGCAAAAGGTTAGTACAGACGTAATGATTAAGGTGATGGTAATAGTGGGAGTGGCAGCTCTTACACTTAATCTTATTGCCTATAAGGCTGGTTATATTTGCGAATATCAGTGGGAAAACGTGTACAAAGGTATAGTTTCAAAATATCTTAGAAAATCATTTACAACGGATTTTAAAAATATGGAAAATCCGGATTTTCTTGATTTAACTCAAAGATCAAAACAGGCATTGTATACATATCAGGGAATTCACGGATATTGTATGAGAGGGCAGAATATAATTGCCAATCTAACTATGGTATTTATTTCAGGATTTGCCATAGCTTTAGTTAATCCGGTGCTTGTACTTGTTATAATTGCACTTTCGTTTTTTATCTATAAAATATTAGATTCGACAATGGAGTGGAGCAAGACAAAATTTAGAGATGCTATGGCATCTAATTATAGAAAAAATAGTTATTTTTCAAATACAGCAAGAGACTTTAAGTACGCTAAGGACATAAGACTGTTTAAAATGCAGGAGTTTATACAGAATATGTGGAATGACATTAACACAATATATTATGCTGCCTGCAAAAAACATCACAGTAAGTGGATTATGTGTGAAGCAAAAATGAGTATGCTTAGATTAATTCAAAATGTATTGCTATATTCAGTGCTTATTTACATGATTATGTTTAGGGGCATGAGTATTTCTAATTTTGTTTTATATATTGGATTAGTGGCTGCATTTTCAACAGCCATGACGGATCTGTTTTGTAATCTTGTGTGGATGAATATGAACAGAATGCAGTTAGATGATTTTAGAACATTTATGGATTGGACAGAGGAGATACCTAATTATCAAAAGGGTGAGGGAACAATAAATAATATCAAATTAGAAAAATATGAATTTAAATTTGAAAATGTCTCATTTAAATATCCGGGACATGATAAATTTATTCTAAAAAATCTTAACCTCACAATAGAGGCAGGAAGTAAACTTGCAATAGTAGGAATAAACGGCGCAGGAAAAACAACTCTCACAAAGCTTCTTATGAGACTATATGAACCAACAGAAGGAAGAATTTTACTTAATGGAGTTGATATAAAACAGTTTGACAGAGAATCATATTTTAATATCTTTGCTCCGGTATTTCAGAATATAGAAATATTTGCTTTCCCTGTATGGCAGAACATTTCAATGAAATCTGATAATGAAACTGATAGAGACAAGGTTATGGAAACATTAAAAAGAAGTGACTTAGATGAGAAGATTAACAGGTACGAAAACAAAATCGACACAAAACTTCTTAGAATTATTGATCCTGACGGAGTGGATCTTTCCGGTGGAGAAAGACAAAGACTTGCTATGGCAAGAGCATTGTACAGTGACAGGGATGTACTTGTACTTGATGAACCTACGGCAGCACTTGATGCACTTGCAGAAGATAAGATGTATCAGGAATTTAATGAAATGGTAAAGGGAAAGACTGCAATTTTCATTTCACACAGACTTTCAAGTACAAGATTTTGTGACAAAATAGTTATGTTTGAGGATGGAAAAATTATTGAAGAGGGAACACATGATGAATTAATGAAAACTGGCGGAAAATATAGTGATATGTTTAAGATTCAGGCACAGTATTACAAAAGTGAGAAGGAGGGAGTAACATGCTAAAAAAATTATTTAGTGGAATTAAAGACATAGCTTTTTGCACCGGATATTTTGCAAAGTTTGCATGGAAAAAACTTCCAATCTATTACTTTTATATTTTGTTGTCAGTTATAGTTAACACAGCAGGACCTTTTGTTTCTATTATCGGCTCAAAATATTTAATTAATGAAATCGTATATGAGCAGAACAGAAACATTGGTATGATAATTTTCTGGGTAGCTTTTATCTGCATTGGAACTTATCTTTATGCAGTAGTAGGAAAGTTTGCAAATGAGAAGCAGAATTATTGTAATGACCGTTTTGACAGAATGCTTCAAATGGAAATAAGTTTTAATACTATGCAAATGAAGTTTGAGTATACTGAAAATTCTGAAATGCTAGACAGTGTAAATAAAGCAGGACGGGCATTTGAACAAACTAACCTTATACAGGGACTTACAGACGGAATCGTAGGACTTATAAGTAATATATTAGTGCTTGCAGGGGTTATGTATATAGTTGTTAATTGCTCAGTATGGTTACTTATTCCTGTATTTTTAAGTTTCGTTATTAATACATATATGACAATGAAAACAACAAAATTAAAGGAAAATTATTTCTCTGAAGCAATGGAAATAGACCGTGTTGTTGATTATTATCTGGATGAACTTACAACAGGTGAGTATGCCAAGGATATTAGAATTTATAATGCAGATAATATGATTATTGATAACCAGAAGGAACAAAGTACTAAGCAATATAATCTTTCAAAAAGAAGCATGAAAAAAATATGGAATAATGAAAAAATTTCAATAACATCAACGGAGATTTGTAATATAGCAGTTTATATTATTCTTGGTGTAAATACATTAACAGGAAAGATTACAATCGGAGATTTTAGCAGCCTTACACAGGCAGTTATTAAGTTTACGGAAGCACTTTATAATATTTCAAGAGGATTAATGGGATTAAAGTATACAGCATCAATTCTAAAATATTATCTTGATTATATTGAAAAAGCTGAAATTGATATAAAATATGAGAAAAGTAAAAATGCAGAAGTTCCAAATGTTAATGATGGTGTATCTATAGAATTTAAAAATGTAAGTTTTAAATATCCTAATACAGATGTTTATATTTTAAAAAACATAAATACATCAATACATCCGGGAGAACATCTTTCAATAGTAGGAAAAAATGGCGCAGGAAAGACAACTTTCATAAAACTTCTTTGCAGATTATATGAAGTTACAGAAGGAGAAATTCTTGTAAATGGAGTAAATATAAATGATATAGAATACTCTAAATATTTAGATTTACTTTCAGTAGTTTTTCAGGATTACAGGCTTATGGCATTTTCCATAAAGGATAATATTGATATGGGACAGAATAAATATGCCAATGGCGATATGGGACAGAATAAATATTCTAATGTTGAAAATAAGATTAATGAACTGTGCAAAATAGTAGAGATTGACGGTTGGATTAATTCTTTGGAAAATAAGCAAAATACAAACCTTTATAAAATGTTTGATGAGTCAGGAGTTGAACCATCAGGTGGTCAGGCTCAGAAGCTTGCAATTGTCAGGGCATTGTATAAGGATGCACCGGTAGTAGTACTTGACGAACCTACAGCAGCCTTAGATCCAATCGCTGAATTTGAAGTCTATAACAACTTTGATAAGCTTGTTGGTGGAAAAACCGCAGTTTATATATCCCATAGACTTTCATCCTGTAGATTTTGCGACAGAATAATAGTTTTTGATGGTGGTACAATAATTGAGGACGGAAGTCATGACAAATTAATGGAAAATACAAACGGATTTTATTTTAATATGTACAATACTCAGGCTAAACACTACCAGAATTAATTGCTACAGGATTTAAGTAGTATCGGAGTTATAGATAGCCATATTGGAATAAGAGCAAGTATTTTATTAAAAAAGAAAAATAAAAAATTATTGTAACTTGAAAAAACGCACACATCCATAGTATCATTGATAAATAAGCTGAATTTTACAGAACCAATATGAGTAAAAACCTAAAAGAAGAGGAAAATAATCAATGACAGTGCAGAAGAAAAATATTCTGGTTATAGAAGATAGTGAACAATACATGGATATGATTTGTAGCAAATTGTCAAATATTACAGACATAAATGTTTACAAGGCAAAAGATAGTGCGCAGGCATATAAATATGCGTTAGAAGAAAATATAAGCGTATTTATAGTGGATATAATTCTTGATACAAATGCTTTAGGAGATGTGTCAGGAATTAAATTCGTTGAAAGAATACGAACCATACCTGAATACAAATTTACACCAATTATAATCACATCATCTTTAGAAGACCCTAAGTTACATTCATACAGTTATTTGCACTGTTATCGCTACTTTGAAAAATCTTATGACATCAATGAACTTATGGATACAGTTAAAGAAGTATTAGAATTTGAAACTCCGAAGGAAGAATCGAAGATAATATATTATAAAAGAGACGGAATTTTGTTCTCACTTCAGACAAAAGATATTGTATATGTAGAGAACAGAAACAGGTACATAGAATATCATTGCACAGATGGAGTACATAAGGCACCATATGCGTCATGTAAGAGTATTATTCAGGAGTTAGGAGATAACAATTTTGCACAATGTAATAAACATGTTGTTGTAAATATGAACTATATTTTAAGTATAGACTCAGTTAACAGATATATTAAACTTATAAATAATTATGGAGAACTTGAAATAGGCCCTAGATTAAAAAAAGAATTTATGAGCAGGTTGAAAAATGAGTGAGATTTTAATTTATTTTTTTGAAATAATATCTGTAATAATATGCATACATAACTTATATGGTCGAAAAAATATAATTTCCATTTATACATTAAGTTTTATAAGTTTAGAGATAATTTATATGTATTTAGTTAATGAAGAAGTGCTTTTTAAAGAGACAATGTTAATAATGTATTTGTTTTTCATTATTTATTCGATGCTTCAGTTTGGTGACAGTATTGTAAATTCTGTTTATAACTGCATGTTGACAATGCTCATTGTATCAGTTACGCAAATGATAATGTACATACCTGCAAGTCTTCTTATTTATAAGTTCATTAAAAATGAAAATTTTATGGCATTGTTTATAAACATAGCTGTTCTGATATTTGTATTCTTTTCACAGAAATCAAAATTATATAAGATATTACACAATATAATTGTTGATAAAGAAAAGAGGGGGATGGTGTGTATATTAGTAAATGGATTAATTCTTGCATATTATCTTTATAAGTTCAAAAAAGACAATTTTATTATGACAGATGCATATCTTACAGGAGGCTTATTGTTTGTTATAGTAATATTTGCCATCTATAGATGGCAGCAGTCAACTTACGAAGTTAAATTAAAGCAAAAGCAGTTAGAAATGACTAGAATATATAATGATTCCTTTAAAAGTCTGATAGATGTTGTACGTAAAAATCAGCACGATTTTAATAATCATTTGCTTGCTTTATCAGCTCTGGAAAATGAAGAAAACAATGAAAAGATAAAACAGCGAAAGAATGAATATAAGAACAGAATTTCTGAAGAAAATAAGTATAATAGTATTTTGTATAGAATTAATGAACCTATTATTGCAGGATTTTTATTTGGCAAATTAAAAGAAACTGAAAATATGGGTGTAGAAACAACGTATGATGTAAATTTATGCACTGGAGAATTTAAATACATATCAGTTTATGATTTCATAGAAATTCTTGGAATATTAATAGATAATGCAAGAGATGCAATTCTTTCAAATAAAACTACACAAAATAACCGGGAAAATATAAAAGATAATAATGAGTGTGGAAATGAAGGAAGTGTAAATGGCAATAATGACTGTGAAAAAAAAGAAAACATTACAATTAAAATATCTGAAACTGAAAAGAAAGTAATAGTTGAGGTCTCAAATCCTTATACATATTGTACGGAGGATGAGATAATTAAGATGTTTGAAAAAGGATATTCTACAAAAGGTGAAGACAGAGGAATTGGTCTTAACAAAATAAAAGAATATCAGGATAAATATAAGTTTGATATTTTAGTAGAAAACATAATGACTAAAATTGGAAATACAATAAAGTTTTCAGTAATAATTGAAAAATAAATTCCATAGGCATCAAAGTTGAGGCCTTTTGCCACAACATAATAATTTTGTGTCTACATCGTAATAATCAACAAATAAAAATCTGCCTTTCATTGTAATGACGGTCATACAGACTGTCGGGTGTGTCAATGAAGGCAGATTTTTTGGAGTAAAAGATTATGAAGGTTAATTATTCAAAGTCTTCTTTGCGAGGAAGTTTAGGTTCCCCAAAGAAACAAAAGCTAACTTTTGAAAATTTAAAACCCCATGATAATGCTAAACACAATGTACAAAGTGTGTTTAAAGTAGAAAGTTTGAATTTACGCATTAGCACATTCCTCCTTTTTTGAGATTTTAGCAATAAATAATTGCGCTGTATGTAACACAATAGTCCAGAATCCAACTTGAAAGTATGTAGCAAATAAGCTGAATTCATGGAAAAAGCTAACAAAAATAATAAAAATAAAAATTATAACAAATCCGGTATTTCGACATTTCTTAATCAAAATACTGTCAGGCGAAGGTCTGAACGGTGATGCTATTGGACCTATTTTATAATTGATAATCATACATATTGTACATATGGAAATTATTAATATAGGTGCTACAAATAAAAGTTTGGGAAGTAGTATAATTGAAGAAAATAAAACGACAAATGTTAATAAAAAACATGTAATATAATGTTTACAATGAATTCCGCCGATGTTAATTCTTAAAAATAAAAGCAAAATCAAAGAAACTAAGAATGATTTAAAATAACCTAAAAATCCAAAAAATATACCGAAAATAATAAGTTTTGAAAATTCATAAAAGATGCTTGTAAGTACATATTTTACCATTGCTATATCATAACTGCTGTAGCCGTATTCATCTTTTAATTCATCGATAAGACTTTGCATATTAATTCTCCATTCTTCTGCCATAAGATTTACGGCAGGAATAGTAATGAAATAAATTCACACTAAAACCACACCCAAAGATGTGTAGAGTATAGAAAGATATTTGTCGAATTAAAGAAAAAAAGTAAAAGGTATGTTGTTTAAATGAAAAAATACAGGAAATTGCTGATAATATGAAAAAATGTGCGTTTTTTAGTAAAAAAACATATAATTTAAAAGAAATATTGGTGATACATACTCAATATTTGACGAATTAAAAATCAAATAAGTATAAAATTTAGAAATAGGAAATATAAAATTTGAAAAATTAACTAATGGTTTATATGAATGATAACCTTCAATTTAATAAAACAATTGAAAAAAATAATTGAGTTTGCTATACTTTTATCGGCAAACAAGCGTTCTTAGAGTTGAAAATAGCAGATAATATAAGAGCTTATCAACGCGAACTAGGGAAATATTAAACGTTTAGAAGAGAGGATTTAAATTAATGAAAAAAGGTACAGCTTTAAAAGAAATTTTTAATGATTTTCTCAAAAATGAATTAAAAGACATTGCTAAGCAGAAAAAGATAAGAGGTTATTCAACACTTAATAAAGAACAATTGATTGATAAAATTGTAGAACATATGTTGAATGACGAAGAAGTAGAAAAATATTTCCAATATCTTACAAATGAAGAAATTGAAGCAGTTAAAAAAGAAATTACTTCAACTGAAGGTGGAAAGTCTAACGATGCTTTATATGAAAAATTATATGCAGCCGGTTATTTAGGCGGAATGAATAATGGTGAAATAGTAGTGCCGGTAGAAGTTCAGGCAGTACTTGAAAAAATAGAAAATAAAGAGTTTAATGAGAAACGTAAAGTGACCAGTTTCTTATTAAGCAGTTTGAGAACAATGTGTGTATTATATGGAAAGATTTCGATAGATTTGCTTATGCAGATTATGAAAGATGGAATTAATTATAATGAAAGCACAGAAGAGTTAATTAACAGAATTGAAAGTATACCGGAAGTATATAATGAATTTGAAGTTAATGATAACGTTGTATCTCATAAGAGATTGTCTGATTCAGAAGACAATTCTATAAAAGATGAAAGTAAATATTATATTCCAACTGTTGAGGAAATAAATACAATAGGTGTTTATGGAGAACTTCCTAATGGTCCTTCTAATGTTGAATTAGTAAGTTCTGTAGTTAAAGAAAACACCGGCGAAAATAAAGCAGCAAGAAAGGTAATTTCTAATCCTACCAGAATAGATGATTCAATTCCTTGGACATTTGACAATATGGGCAAAAGATTAGTTAATCAGCCGGTTGTTAAGACAAAGAAAGTTTATCCTAATGATAAATGCCCTTGTGGAAGTGGAAAGAAGTATAAATATTGTTGTGGAAGATAGAGGTGAATAATAATGTGGATGGTATTTGCAATTTTATCATCTGTATTTGCAGCTTTAACATCTATACTTGCTAAAGTTGGAATAGATGGAGTTAATTCTAATCTGGCTACAGCCATAAGAACGTTGGTAGTTTTAATTATGGCATGGGCAATGGTATTTCTGACTAATAATCAGTCGGGAATTACAGAGATAGGAAAGAAAAGCTGGATATTTTTGATTTTGTCAGGGCTGGCCACAGGAGCTTCATGGTTGTGCTACTATAAAGCATTACAGATGGGAGATGCGTCAAAGGTAGTTCCAATAGACAAATTAAGTGTAGTGATAACTTTGATTATGGCTTTTGTATTTTTGCATGAAGATTTTACATCAAAATCAATTATAGGATGCATACTTATCACGTCAGGAACTTTGTTCATGGTTATTTAGAGAATATAAGATATAGAATAAGCAGTTTAATATACCAAATAAGTTTATATTAACTATAACGAACAACAGTTTTATAAAAATTTATAAATATAAAATACACTTTTAGTAAAAAAATCAGAAGTAATATTGTGAATTTAATAAACGCAATATTGCTTCTGATTTTTTTTGTAAAGACACCAAACACAAAATAATTAGAAGATTCTATATTATAAAATAGATTAAACTGCAAATAAATATAAAAATGCAGGGATTGTAAATAGAGATAAAAGTGTTGTTAAAAAAATAGTTCTTGAAGTTAATTTTTTGTCTAAATCATATTCTGTGGCAAATATAAGTGCTGTATTTGCTACAGGCATTAGTGATTCAATAAAAAAGACATTTCTAACTAAAGTATCTTTAATGAATAGTTGAAATAATGGATAACAAATTAGTGGAATAATAATTAGCTTGACAAATGTAAATAAGTAAACTCTTTTATCTTTAAATATTTCACCTATTTTCATAGATGCTAACGTTGAACCAATTAACATCATTGCAAGTGGTGAGGTCAGATTACCAAGTATTGATATTGCATTTGTTATAGGAATAGGAAAACTTATGTCTAATGCATAAATTACAATGGAAAGCAAAGAGCATATTATACCTGGTGATAATATGTTTTTTAATGTAAAGGCCATCTTTTTCGCAGTCCCATATCCTATTAAAACTACTCCATAAGTAAATGTACAACAGGTAAATATAATGTTGAGAATGGCTGCATAAAATACAGCGGTAGTTCCCTGCTCAGAGCCAAATGCAGCCTGAATAACAGGAAAACCCATAAATCCTACATTTGAAAAAGTTAGCATAAAAGTATATATGCCTTGTGTATTGAAAGGCATTTTAATTAATTTAATTATTATAAAACTGATAATAGGTAATACTGCGTATAAAATAATTGAAGCAATAAATACGAATAACACAGTTGAACCTTTAGGACGTTGTGCCATAGACAAAACAGAATCTATTGTTGTCATGGGTAGGGTTATATTTACAACCAGTTTATTTAATTTCTTATTAGTAAGTTCGTCAAAATATTGTAATTTGTATGCCAGATATCCGGTGCATATAATTAAAAAAAGCATAATGAGCTGATTAAAAAGAACGGATATATTTATCATTTGAAAAACCTCCGGAATTTGTAAATGCATAGATAGTCATTAAAAATATTATCGCTAAAACGTTAAATAAGCAATGTTTTTATTAAGTGAAAAAATTCTCGGATTTGTGCTATACTTTATATGATAGGGCAAAAGCATAAAGGATTGATGCTCATTTTGTGAATGACTTAGGAATATTCACAGAGCTATTTATAATCTGCCTTTACCTATAATATTAATTTTACTTTAGCAAAGGAGACATAAAATAAATGGAAAATTACAGTATGCATCTTCCAAGCTATTCAATTGGAGATAAAATATATAATAAAATACCTGAAATTTGTGAGCCATATGGTACAAAGGTTATTGCTATAGGTGGGCATAAAGCAATTGCAGCCGCAAAGGATAAAATAATAGCAGCCTGCAAAGAATCAAAATTAGAAATATTAGATTTTATCTGGTATGGTGGAGAAGCAACTTACGAAAATGTAGAAAAATTAATGGAAAATGATTTGGTAAAACAGGCAGATATGATTTTCTCAATTGGTGGAGGAAAATCAACAGATACTGGAAAATGTCTTGGGGTAAAATGTGGTAAACCTGTATTTTCATTCCCAACAATAGCGTCAAACTGTTCTGCCTGCACAAGTGTTTCCATTATGTACTATCCTGATGGAAGATTTAAAGAACCGTTTTTCTTTCAGGCACCACCGGTACATGCATTTATTGATACGGATATTTTAGTACATTCCCCTTCAAGATATATGTGGGCAGGAATGGGTGATACTATGGCAAAGTACTTTGAAAGTTCAATGTCTTCAAGAGGAGAAGAATTAAATCACTATACACAGATGGGTGTAGATGTAAGTAAAATGTGTTATGAACCGGTTCTTCGATATGGAAAAGAAGCAATGGAATCAAATAATGCGCAGGAAGTTTCATATGCCTATGAACAGGTTGTATTAGCAATTATAGTTTCAACAGGTATTGCATCTATATTTTTGACAGCGGAGCATATAATTGATTACAACACAGGACTTGCCCATGCAATATTTTATTCTCTTACGGCATATCCACACATAGAAAAGAATCATTTGCACGGAGAAGTAGTAAGTTATGGTGTATTAAATTTGCTGCTTGTAGATAAGAATGAAGAAGACTTTGAAAAAGTGTATAAGTTTAGTAAAGATGTAGGTCTTCCAACATGCCTTGCAGATTTAGAATTTGGAAAGGACAAGTTAGAAGAATTGGCTGAAAATGCAGTTGCCATGAAAGATATAGAGCATAATCCTTATAAAATTACAAAAGAAATGGTTGCCTGCTCAATGGGCAAATTAGAAAAAATGAAATAGTAGGAAGAACTTTGGAGGTGGTTTTATGAAAAAGAAAATCAGTATTATTGCATTATGTGTAGCTGTTGCAGGAGTTATAGCTTATTTTCCAATAAAGACTGCACTTGGTGGTAATGATGTAATGTCACAATGGGGTAAAATTTTAAGTGATGACAGCAAAAATGAAACATCAGGAAGTAAAAGTAAATTTAGAATTGCAACTGACGGACCGGCAGCACAAACATATTCTGCATCAGATGAAATATTTGAATGTGGGAAAGATATTTTAATAACTAAAAGGGAAATAGAAGTTTCAAAGGCTTTTTATATGCTTAAGGGAGAAAGTGAGAAGACGGCAGAAAAAGAAGCTGTAAAATACATGGAAGAATTTAATGCAATGTATGTTAAGGCAATAAAAGCAGGTTTTGATGTTACAGATGAAGAAGTGGATAATTATATTGCTGATTTGAAGAAAATGTCAGATGAAGCTGAGAATGCCGATGATGTAAAAAAAGTGATAGCACAGTTTGATTCAGAAGATGAGTATTGGGCTTATGAAAAAGAAGTATATCAGAAGCAATTGCCAATTCAAAAGTACGTTGAATCATTGGAAAGTGATTATGTTAAGAAGTCAGGTACGGATGTAAACTATGAGTCGGGTACAAAAGCGTGGAACAAAGAGTTAGATAAAATTAAAGAAAAAGCAGCAAAAGAGCAGAAGTACAAAAAAGTAAAATCTGTAAAAGATATAGATAATAAATTCGTTAAGTAATTAAAAAAAGATGCCGGAATTGTGGTGCGTAGCACTCAATAGTTTCGGCATCTTTTAGTATATGCATAATTTTTATTTGAAAATAATGTAAGCCTAAAATCCACTATCACAAATTTTAAGTAGAAATATATTTTGCTTCACGGCAAAAATTAAAACGTATAGAAAATATAAGTTAGTGTAAAATTTTAGGTGGCAAAAATATAAAAAAATAATTGACTTACATTTTTTATAGCGTTATAATTCAGAACAACGATATAGATGACCATTAAAACCGTTGATGCGGAGGTAAAAGTGAATCGTGCACTTACAGAGAGCAAGGGCTGGTGGAATCCTTGCAGAACGCAGCTCACATAAATGGACCGCAGAGGGCACAGAACAAAGCATTATATTTGTTAGTATTCTGTGACGTGAAGGCATACGTAAGTTGCACAGAGTATGATAGTACTCGTTGAGTGTGTAAGATATTTTTCTTACGAATCAAGGTGGCACCGCGGAATATTATTTTAGTATTTTCGTCCTTGATGATAACATTTTGTTAAGTGTTATTGTTAAGGATTTTTTTATGCAATAAATACTCTAGAGGTTATCCAGATTGTTAAAAAACTCAAAGTGAAGAAAAGGAGAAAAAAGATGAGAAAGATGAAGAAAGTTTTGAGCGTTTTATTAACAGTAGGAATGGTAGCAACAGCATTTACAGGATGCGGAGGAAACGGAAGCAACAGTTCAGGAAAGACTGATTCAAAGGACACTAATGGAGATGGAAAAGTAAAAGTTGGTGTAGTTTCAATGATTGAAAATGGAGCTTTTACAGATATGAGAGATGGTATTATTGATGAATTAAAAGCACAGGGATATGAGGATTCACAGATAGAATATAAATGTGCAGCAGGCGATTCAACAGCACTTACAACAATTGTGACAAATATGATAGATGGAACATATGATATGGTATTTACTATTGCCACACCTCCTACACAGGCTATGGTTAATACAGAAACAGATACACCTGTATTTTTCTGTGCTGTATCAGCACCTGTAGCAGCAGGAGTAATTACAGACATGGATAAACCGGATAAGAATGCAACAGGAACATCTAATGCAATTCCTGTATCAGACATTATTGATTTTGCTCAGTCAGTAACACCGGCAAAGAAGGTTGGTATCATTTATAGCGGAAATGAGGATAATGCAACAAACACAGCAAAGCAGTGTGAAGAATATTTAGACAAAACAAGCGTTGAATATGTTGAAAAAACAGCACCAACATCAAATGATGTAGAATCTGCAACAAATGCATTAGTAGCAGAAGGTGTAGATATGATATTTATTCCAAATGATTCAATTATTCAGGACGGAATTAGTACATTAACAGATATTTGCAAAGAAAAGAAAATTCCAACATATTGTTCATCAGCAACAACAGTTGTTTCAGGCTGTTTTGCAACATTAGCAATTGATGATAAGGGAATTGGTAAGAAAACAGTTGATATTGCAATGGACTATGTAAATGGAAAGAAAGTTGAAGATATTCCGGCACAGGTTGTAGGAATTGATTATTGCACAGTTAACAAAGCTACAATGGAAGTATTAGGAATTAGCGAAGATAACATTAAAACAGATTATGAAGTTAAGTTAATTGAGAACTAAAGAGGAACAAAGATGATTGAATTACAGTATTATATATCAAACATTCCGGATTGCTTGATCTATGGATTGTTGGCAATGGGAATATATATATCACTTAGAATATTAGATATACCTGATTTGACAACAGAAGGAAGTTTTGGATTCGGAGCAGTTATTTCAGTATTAGTTGCATTAAACGGACACCCTATTCTTGCATTATTTGCAGGAATTGTGGCAGGAGCAGTAGCAGGAGCAATTACAGGTTTATTGCAGACTAAGTTGCAGGTACATCCTGTACTTGCGGGAATAATAACAATGAGTGGATTGTACTCGATAAATCTTGTATGTTATTCCCTTACGGAAAAAGGTGCAACAACGAACTTAAGTTATAACAAGATTACTATATTTGAAAAAATAAAAGAGATATTTGCAATTCGAGGACAATTTGAAACAAGTGTTGTAAAATCAGTAGTTAGTTTGATAATTGTAATCGTAGTTTTATCATTAATAATATGGTTCTTTAAGACACATATTGGACTTTGTATACGAGCTACAGGAGATAATCCTGATATGGTCAGAGCATCTTCAATTAATGTTGACAGAACAAAGATTATAGGACTTATGCTTGCAAATGCCTTAATAGGACTTGCAGGAGCAATGGCATCACAAAGTGTTGGATATGCAGATATAAATACAGCAAATGGAACACTTATATATGGCTTGGCTGCAGTTATTATAGGTGAAGCCGTATTTGGAAAAAGAGGAGCAACTATTGGAATGATTTCAGCAGTTGTAGGTTCAATTGTTTATAAAATAATTGTTGCATTTGTAATTAGAGAAAATTTATTTGGAGATTTGAGCAGTAATCTGATGAAATTTACATGTGCATTAATCGTAGCAATTACACTGGCAGTTCCTGCAATAAAACAGAAAATTGCAGAAACAAAACAGAGAAAGGCGGCGAGATAATGTTAGATATTCAGAATATTTCAAAGACATTTGAAAAAGGGACAGTAAATGAACATATTGCAATTAACAATATGAGTCTTAAGCTTGAGGATGGTGAGTTTGTAACGATTGTCGGTTCAAACGGAGCAGGAAAGAGTACGTTGTTCAATGCTATATGTGGAAGCTTTATGATTGACTCAGGACACATTTTACTTGATGGAAAAGATATAACTTATGACAGTGAACATTCAAGAGCTAAAGTTATTGGAAGAGTATTTCAGGATCCAATGAAAGGAACAGCTCCTAATATGACAATAGAAGAAAATCTTGCTTTGGCATATTCAAGAGCATCTAAGGGCTCAAATCCATTTGCGAGAGCGATTACAAAAAAGAAAGTTGAATTTTTTAGGGAAAATCTTGCCCGTTATAATATGGGGATTGAAGACAGAATGAAAACAAAAATAGGTTTGCTTTCAGGAGGACAGAGGCAGGTTGTAACACTGCTTATGTGTACTTTGTCAATTCCTAAATTATTACTGTTAGATGAACATACAGCAGCTCTTGATCCTGCAACGGCACAGAAGGTTATGGACATTACAAAGACAATTGTCAGTGAAAATAATATAACAACAATGATGATTACTCATAACATGAAGCAGTCATTAACAACAGGAACAAGAACGATTATGCTTGATTCAGGGGAAATACTTCTTGATTTGTCAGGAGATGAAAGAGACAACATGACAATGGAAGACATGATTAAGATGTATTCAATGAAGAAACAAAAAGAATTTGATAATGATAGGATATTGTTAAGCTAGCAATTTTTATATGTAAAATTTTCCATAAATTTTACATGGAATATATTTGAAATTGACTAAGATTTGTTATTATACAATCACAGGCTTAAATAAGTCAGTTAAAAGCCTACAAGTTCATATTTTGATAGAAGACATCTTAATAACTCCGTGTCATTAATTAGTCTGGGAAACTAAATAGTGTTAAATAAGATGTCTAAAGTGAAATTACGTTGTAGTTTCACATTAAAAACACCTACATCAGGAAATGACTCATTTCTTTTTCATTCAAATATTATGCGGGTGCCGTATTGGATATGGCACCTTGCATAGGAAAAGACATATTTGAAAGAAGAAGGTAGACAATAATAAGGCTTATCTACATTTGCTTGACAATATATAATCATAGCGATATAGTATGAAATAGAGATACCCCTACAAGGTATGGAAATGGAGGCTTAATTATGTTTAAAACAGTTGTGAAAGTAGATGGGATGATGTGTGGAATGTGTGAAAGTCATGTTAATGAAGCTGTAAGAAAAGCAGTACCATTAAAAAAAGTAACATCTTCTCACGGTAAGGGAATAACGGAAATTATTTCGGAGGACAAGATAGATGAAGAGGCTGTAAAGAAAGCTATTGATGATACGGGATATAAAGTATTGTCGATAGAAACACAACCATATGAAAAAAAGAAGTTTTCATTATTTGGAAGAAAATAATAAATTAGAGATACCTGAAATTACACAAAAAAGTGTTTTTTTAGGTATTTTTTATAGAAACAACATATTTATATAAAGATTTTATTTTGATAGATTAAAAAAGTAGGGAAAAGTAATAAGTAATCGGAAAAGTCGATAAAAAACAGTTGAAGATATTTGTATTTATATTAAAATATATAGTAGGGTATTTTAATAAAATAATGATGGGTCGTAAGATGCAATTGGCATTGTTGTGTGTAATGTGTATGCATTATAGATAAGAAAAATAAAAATGATACAAACAGATAAAATATAGACGATTTTTATTTAGGAGAAATGAAATATGTTTATAGGAATATGTGACGACGATAATATAATGAGGGAAAGAATAGAGAGAGTATGTAAAGACGTCACGAAGAAATACAACGAAGAAACAATTATAAAAAAATATAAAGACGGACAGGAAATTACTGATCAGAACATAGATATTTTAATACTTGACATTGAAATGCCGATGGTTGGCGGTATTGCAGTAAAAGAAAAGTTAGAGAATGCAAAGAGCAATACAGTCATTATTTTTGCAACGAGCCATGAAGAGATGATGGCTCAGGCATTTGGAGTAAATGTTATTGGATTTGTTACAAAGAAATACATAGAAGATCAGTTACCGGTAGTTTTAGAGAGAGCTTTAAAGATAGTAAGAGGAACGGTTCTTATAGAAGGCATAGACAGTAGAAATATTGAATACATTAAATCAGAGCATATTTATTGCAATTTGTATCTTACAGACGGACAGGAATTTTTACTGAGAGAAAGTATGAAAGCCTTAGAGGACAGATTGGAAACTGTAGGATTTATAAAGATTTTCAGAGGATGTCTGGTTAACATGGAGCAGGTGGAAGAAATGAAGAATGGTAAAGTGTATATGCATGGAGGCACGGTTCTTCAGATTAGTAGCAGATTAAAAGCGTCTGTCGAGAAAAAATACACAAGCTTCTGTATAGAGAATGCGAGGTTTTGCTGATGATTTATGGATTAAAGGTGTTAAGTACATTTTTAAGCTTCATTAAATACATAGTATTTCCAATTGGCATTATGGGATTTAATTTACGAAAGAGTAAATTAAAATATGCAATAATACCTATTTTAGGTTTGACGGCTGCTTATTTGTTTAATGTAAATAAGCCTACCGTAACGGCAGAAATTTTATTTCAGATAGTAATTCTTTTAGTGCTGTTTGATGAAAAAATACAGACTATTATAAGAGGATTCATTATAGAGTTTGTTTTAGTATCGCTTATAGATTTAATGGTTTGGCTGATACTGGTTGGAATTACTTCACTTGGAAATGATTATGATGATTATGAAAGAAAAATTTTTATCTATGGAAATTGCATAGGATTTATAATAATTTTTTTAGCAGCATTATTTTTGTACAAAAGAAGAAAAGATATTGCTGAGGTAATAAGGAATATAAAGATTAAAGAACTTATTTTTGTTATCGCTGTAATGGGAACTTTAGGAATTGTAGTTGCATGTATTCAGGGTGCTTATTTAGGTGAAATGACATTGAGCATTCAAAGAATGGCAATGATTGTAGCAGTTATATTTTTAGTCATAATAATTGCAATGAGTGTTATGTTTGTGTATGTAGTAAACTCAAGAAAAATCTTAATGGAAATTAATGATTTGAATGAAGAGTGTATGAAATACCAAAAAAATTATTATGAGAGACTTATAACGGAAGATAGTGAATTAAGGGCTTTCAGGCATGATGTTAATAAGCATTATAATGCAATATCAGCATTGTTAAATGAAAATGATGTTGAGCAGGCAAGAGACTATGTAAATGAACTAATAAATAGAAAAGATGTACATTTTACGTATAAGACAGGAAATGTGGTTGCGGATTACATTATTAATGGCGAAGTACAGGCAATCAAACAGGAAAATGGTGATGATGTTAAAATTCAGATTCTTGGAAAATTCCCACAGTCAGTAGGAATAGAACAAACTGATTTATGTATTATTCTGGCAAATTCATTGGATAATGTTAAAGAGGCTTTTAGTCGATTTGAAGGAAAGAAAGAATTAGGAATAACAATTCAGAACCACAAAAAGAGAATAATTTTAAAAATAGAAAATACATCACAGCCGGTGGATGTGAAAAATATAAATACATCAAAGAATGACAAAAAGAACCATGGATATGGTATTTCAAACATAAGGAGGGTAGTGGATAAATATAACGGCACAATGCAAATCAAATATGTTGATGGCAGATTTTTGTTAGAAATGCTAATTTAATTTTATTGAACGGGTCGTGAATATAAAGGTTAGCGGATAAAGTAAGTTAATGATTAATTAAAGATAGTAAGAAGGTTATGTAGAAGTAGATGTGTTAGTAAAGAAAATGATTAAGTTAAGAACAGAAAACTTACGCTCGTAACAGATTTTACTACGTTAAGAACAAAAAAACTGCGTTAAGAACATATGGATTGCAGTTAAAAGAAATATTAGATACAATTAAATTTAGAAAGAAACAAACAAGTAAGTTTGGAAGAGGTAAAAGATATGTTTATTGATACATGTGCAATGGATACAATTTGGAGAATAATTAAATTTTTCTTCAAATAGAATAAGTTTAACAGATACGATTTGAAAACATTAATTTCAATCGTCAACAAATAATTAACAATTAGAAGGTACACGTTGAGTGTAGCATTTGGAAATATATGTATTGGGACTAATAAGAGACAGGTTTTCCGTATGAGGTGTATACAAAATAATAATGTAATTGGGGAATTACAAGTGGAACGACCTGTTCACTAAAGAAGCCTTTCAAGTAGAAATAATCTATTTGAAAGGCTTTTCTTGTTATACGCAATGAGCCAAATACTTTCAGCTTTTTGCTTGCAAAAAAAGCTGAAAGTATTTGGCGAATGTATAATCACTGAGAAGAAGCAAAGCGGATTCGAAGTGATGTACATGGCGAAGCCATGGGTATAACAAAAAAAGATAAAGAATAAGAGTTGTCGAATGCATAATCACTGAGAAGAAGCGAAGCGGATTCGAAGTGATTACATGGCGAAGCCATGGGTATAACAAAAAAGATAAAGAGTAAGAGTCGGCGAATGCATAATCACTGAGAAGAAGCGAAGCGGATTCGAAGTGTTATGAACGGCGAAGCCGTGCGTATAACAAGATTATTTCAAGGCATCTTTAATTTTAGGAATCATCTTTTTGCCGTAAACATATCCGGATTTTATACAATCATTAATCATATTAAAAGTTAAAAGACCGGCATTTTTATCAAGTGAAGGTTCAAGTAAAAGTCGTTCTCCCTGAGAAAGGCATGTTTTCAGATTGTAAGACATAATAGAAAAAGAATGAGAGAGAATTTCAGTAATAGAATTGTTGTGAGGAGTTTTATAATCTACACCAATGTCAACAGCAATAATTTTATCAACGCCTGTGGACATTAAAAGATTTACCGGAAGGTTGTGGGTTACACCACCATCAACCAGGTAGTACTTGCTCATTTTGACAGGACGAAATATTCCGGGGACAGAGCAACTTGCGGTAATAATGTCACATAGTTTTCCGCTCTTTTTCCAAATGACGTTTTCGGTAGGATATTTTATTTCAGAATTAGTAAATGCAATTGTATTACCGGAAATTAAATCCACGGTAGGAATTATAAGGGGAGTAGTTAAGTCAGAAATATCTTTACCATCAGTATAAGAGCAAAGAAAGTTATTAAGTTTATGCCCTTTTAATAACCCCGTTAAATGCTGCTTGCGACAAGTTAAAAATTGAGGAAAAAATAAAAGCATTCCAATAATATCCGGGTCTAATATAGTAGTTGGGTGAGAAGTTAAAATCTGGGCAATTTTTTGCATAGTATCAATAGAAACATTTGCCGCATATAAACCGGCGATAATACTTCCGGCACTCGTTCCTGCGATTGAAGAGGGCAACATATTTTCTTCAGCGAGAGCCATTAAAATTCCGATGTGAGCACTTCCTCTTGCACCACCACCAGATAAAGCTAATCCGTAATCCATTTTAAATCCTTATACTAAGTATAAATTAAATATATGTTTAAAAAAGCAAAAAAGAACTGAAATGTAATGTTTATTATAATTTTTGAAAAGAGAAAAAATTTATATTATTAAAAGTAAAAATGCTAATAAACATATTGTTCCTGATTATGCCGTTCTTGAAAATGAATATAAAAAATAGTATACTTACTATAATTAATTGTAAAATGTCGAGATTTAATTTATGCAATAGTAATTTATTCTATAAGATATTTACAATTAATAGGTAAATTTATAGTATAGATGTTGCAAAACACAAAGGTAATTCTAATCATTGTGTTTTGAAATGCAGGAAGGGACGGACTAAAAAGTGAAGCTGATAATAATGAGATTTGAGGACGCAATGGTAGTTTGTGAAGACACGAATGGAAAAGAGTACGTTATTCAGAAAAAGAAGATTCCGGAAGAAGCAACAGAAGGAAATGTAATAAAGAAGGGAATAACGGGAAAATATTCTATGGACACAGATGAAGAATTTCTTAGAAAACATCGTATGGAAAAAATGAATGAAAAAGAAGAAAAAGTTATTGTTGAACCGTCGATATACAGTTGATAATAAAAACAGGCACTGCAAGTGAGCCGACTCTAAAAAGTTATAACTGGAATTTTAACTTTTTGGGGGTCTGTTCAGTATGTAGTGCCTGTTTTGTATAAGGATATTAAACATAATACTTATACGTTCTATGAATGTTTAACTGCAAATTCAATTTATTTTAAAACATACATTTCGAACTATTGTCTTTTCCATGAGATTGGTGCAAAAAGCATTAACATAGGGAAAATTTCAAGTCGTCCGGCTAACATATCAAACATTAAAATAAATTTTGAAAAATCAGAAAATATTCCAAAATTACGGGTAGGTCCAACAAGTTCTAATCCGGGACCGATATTATTTAATGTGGCAGCTACGGCTGTGAAATTAGTTGTGAAGTCTAAATTATCAATGCCGATAAGTAAAATTGAAAATGCCAAAATAAATATGTATGCAACCATAAAAATATTTGTTAAACGTACTGTTTCATGTTCAATAGGTCGTTTGTCCATAGTTATTTTTTTGACTCCGCGAGGATGAACAATAGTAAATAATTCTTTTTTTAATGTTTTGATTAATATTAAAAGTCGTGAAACCTTAATACCACCACCTGTACTTCCGGCACAGGCACCCATAAACATTAGCATAATAAGAATTGTTTTGGATACTTGTGGCCATAAATCAAAATTTGTGGTCGAAAATCCTGTTGTAGTAATAATTGAACCAACCTGGAATGCCGCATGTTTTAATGCTTCACCTATAGTTGGGAAAAAACTACGAATATTAAAAGTAATAATTCCTATAGTTGCAAAAATTACTAAAAGGTAAGCTTTTAATTCTTCAGAATGTAGTGCCTGTTTAAATTTTTTACATAAAATAAGATAGTATATATTAAAGTTTAAACCAAATAATATCATAAAAACAGTTACTATAATCTGAATCGATGAGTTATATCCGGTTATACTGTCATTTTTTATTCCAAATCCACCTGTACCGGCAGTACCAAAAGATGTAGTTAAAGCATCAAATAACGGCATACCTGATATAAGAAGAAGTAGTACTTCAATAAAAGTCATAACAGTATATATCCCATATAAAATCATTGCAGTATTTCTAACTTTTGGTACAAGTTTTTCAACAGAAGGTCCGGGACTCTCTGCTTTCATAAGATACATTCGCTGTCCACCACGCATTGGGAGAATCGCAAGTATAAAAACCAGAACTCCCATACCACCAATCCAATGCGTAAAGCATCTCCACATATTATTACAATAGGATAAAGATTCAACATCAGATAAAATACTTGCTCCTGTAGTTGTGAAACCGGAGATGGTTTCAAATAAGGCGTCTACCATTGAAGGTATCTCTCCACTTATAACAAATGGAAGACAACCAAATATACTTAAAATTACCCAGCTTAATGAAACTGTTATGTAACCTTCTGTTGCATAAAATTCTGTATCTTTTGGTTTCTTGTGACTAAGAATAGTACCAATAATCAGACACATAGCAATGGTAATTACATAAGAGTATGCTGATTTTTCAGAATAAATTATGCCCACAATCAAAGGCAGACACATTAATATGCCTTCAAGTTTTAATACAATTCCTAAAATATATCGTATAATTGAATAATTCATGACTTTATGTTAATCCTCCAAAATATCCCTAGCGTCTTTTAAGCCTAAAAGAGTTGTAACTATAATCATTGAGTCACCAGGAGCAATTACATCATCTCCACCCGGAATAATTAATTTATCATCACGGGTTATACAACAAATTAATACACCCTTTTTTATATTAAGGTCTTTCAAAGGAACACCTGTCAGTTTTGATTTCTCGGCAATGTTAAATTCCAAAGCTTCAACCTTATCGTCACATAATCTATATAGAGTAACGATATTACTTCCAATGGCATTTTGCTTTGCACGTACATATTGTAAAATTCGTTCAGTACAAAGATTTTTAGGATAAATAACACTGTCTAAATTTAAATTATGAACCACTTCAGTTAACTGTGAACGATTTATTTTTGACACAACTTTAGTTTTTACTCTCTTTTGAGCAAATAAAGCAAGAAGTATATTTTCTTCATCATAATTAGTTAATGTAACTAATGCATCTGTCTGGTCTATTCGTTCTTCAATAAGAAGAGTATTGTCTGTTCCGTCACCGCAGATGATAGTAGCATTAGGTAGCATTTCACACAATTCCTGGCAACGTGCAGGGTCATGTTCGATTATTTTTACTGAAATCTTTAACTTCAAAAGCATTTGTGCTAAATATACAGCAATTTTTCCACCACCAACAATCATCGCATTTTTAACTTCGTGAGTATGGAAATTAATAAAATGGAAGAAGTCAATGGTTGTCTGTCTAGAAGACATCATTGATACAACATCTCCTGATTTTAAAACAAAATCACCTGTTGGGATTGTTACTTCATTATCCCTTTCAATAGCACATATAAGAACACCTGCAAATATACGGGATGATAAATCTTTTATATGTACATTATCAAGAACAGAATCCTTAGGAATTCTAAAACGAATCATTTCAGCTCGTCCTTTTGAAAATAGATCAACATCAATTGCATTTGGAAAACACAAAATACGTGAAATTTCAGTTGCTGAAATAAATTCAGGATTAATAATCATGGATAATCCTAATTCTTCCTGAAGAAAATGACGTTCTTTGTTATATATAGGATTTCTGACTCTGGCAATTGTGTTACAGTTGCTTCCTTTTTTTGCAATCATGCAGCATAAAAGATTTACTTCGTCAGACTTAGTTACAGCGATTAATAAATCAGCATATTCAAGACCGGCTTCCTGTAAAACGCTATAACTTGCACCGTTACCGATAATTCCCATAACATCATAAGTGTCAGCTAACTTGTGAACAACATTTCCATCAATGTCAACAACGCAGATACTATTATCCTCTTTGCTCAACTGTGCAGCCAGATTTTTTCCAACTTTACCACAGCCAACTATGATTATATTCATTTTCCGTACCAAACCTTGTAAAAACAAGACACAAATCAAAGATTAGACAATGACTTGTATTTAAAATCCTTTCTTAATATTAGTTTAAAACTATCAACAAAAATGTTTAAACTTAATACAAGAAACCTATAATTAGTTTGAATAATTATAAGTTCCTTGCGTCAAAGATTATAACATAGTTAGATTGGAAAGTATAGGATATTAGATAAACAAAAAAATCGACTGAAAAGGAAAGAAAAGAACTATTGTGAAAATAACGGGAGTGAGCAGAAAATCAATATTAATATAGTAGATTATTTAATAGCATTAAAGAAAAAAAATATGTTGACAGAAATGAAAAAAAAATATACTATAAACATATGAACAATTATTCATATGTTTGGAGAAAGGTGGAATTAAAATGATAAATCACAATGTAGAATGTTGCGATGAATGTAAGACTCATGAAGACTTGTTGAAAATCGTTAATGATAATATGCCTGATGAGGATGAATTATATGATTTGGCAGAGTTATTTAAAGTATTTGGAGATTCTACAAGAATACGTATACTTTTTGTATTATTTGAATCTGAAGTATGTGTATGTGATTTGGCAGAAACTTTGAACATGACTCAGTCAGCCGTATCTCATCAGTTGAGAATTTTAAAGCAGGCTAAACTTATTAAGAATAGAAGAGAAGGTAAATCAATTTTCTATTCACTTGCAGATGGTCATGTGAGAACGATAATTTCCCAGGGAATTGAACATATAGAAGAAAAATAAATATATTAGAGATTAGAAAGTCAGTACTAAAGCATTAGTGGAAAGGATGTTAATTATGAAGAAGAAATTTAAATTACAGGATTTGGATTGTGCAAATTGTGCAGCAAAGATGGAAGATTTAATTAAGAAAATTGATGGAGTAAATGGTGCATCTGTAAGCTTTATGACACAGAAGATGATGGTTGATGCAGACGATGCAAGATTTGATGACATTATGAAAGAAGTAGTAAAGGTTTGTGCGAAGGTAGAACCTGACTGCAAGATTTTATTATAATTGTCCATAGTTATAAAGCCGGCAGATTTTCAATGCATAAGTCAAAGAAAGTTACCGGCTTTATAAATATAAATTAGAAAATACGGTTTTTGATTATACATCCGTAAAATAAATACGGAGAAATGGAGTATATTATGAGTGAAAAGCAAAAAAAGATGTTGGGACGAATAATAGCAACATTAATTTTATTTGTAGTTCTTCTTATATTAGAAAAAACAGGAAAGTTTGATGATGTAAATAAGTGGATATTATTTGTTATTTATCTCGTACCATATATTATTATTGGATATGACATTGTTTTTAAAGCGTTTAGAAATATAAGTCACGGACAGGTGTTTGATGAAAACTTTTTGATGATGATTGCTACATTTGGTGCATTTGGAGTTGGTGAATATTCAGAAGCAGTAGCAGTTATGTTGTTTTATCAGGTAGGTGAATTGTTCCAGGCATATGCCGTTGGTAAATCAAGAAAGTCAATTTCAGATATGATGGATATTTGCCCGGAATATGCAAATATTGAAACTGAAAACGGATTAAAACAGGTCGATCCGGATGATGTTGAGGTAGGAAGTATTATAGTAATTAAGCCGGGTGAAAAAGTACCTCTTGATGGAGTTGTAGTTGAAGGAGAGTCATTTGTTGACACTGCAGCTTTAACAGGTGAGTCTGTTCCAAGAAAGGTTAGTGCAGGTGATGAAATCATAAGTGGCTGTGTTAACGGAAGTACGACTTTAAAAGTAAAAACTACAAAGGAATTTGATGATTCTACAGTAGCTAAGATTCTTGAATTAGTAGAAAATGCAAGCAGTAAGAAAGCTCGAGTTGAAAACTTTATTACAAGATTTGCAAAATATTATACACCTGTAGTTACTATTGGTGCAGTTGCTTTGGCAATAATACCGCCTTTGTTTTTCGGAGGACAGTGGGGTGACTGGATTCAGAGAGCATGTATATTCCTTGTAATCTCTTGCCCATGTGCTTTGGTTATATCAGTACCATTAGGATTTTTCGGTGGAATCGGAGCAGCTTCAAGAATTGGAATACTTGTAAAGGGAAGCAATTATTTAGAAGCATTGGCAGAAATGTCAACAATAGTATTTGATAAGACAGGAACTCTAACTAAAGGTGAATTTAAAGTATCAGGGATAAATGCAGTCGGATGTAGTGAAAAGGAATTGTTGGAAGTAGCAGCATATAGTGAATCGTATTCGACACATCCTATTGCTGAGTCTATTAAAAATGCATATGGAGAAAAAATAGATACATCAAAACTTCAGAATGTTGAAGAAATTGCAGGGCATGGAATACATGCACAGTTTGCAGGGAAAGATGTTTTTGTTGGCAATGAAAAACTGATGAATAAACAAAACATTTCCTATGAAAAATGTGATGCAATTGGGACAATAATTTATGTAGCGATTGATGGCAAATTTGCAGGCTCTTTAGTTATTTCTGATGAAATAAAAGAAGGTGCTAAAGAAGCTATTTCAGATATGAAGCATGTGGGTGTTAGAAAGACTGTAATGCTTAGCGGAGACCAGAAGGAAATAGTTGAGAAGGTGGCAGGTGAACTTGGAATTGATGAATATCATGCACAATTGTTACCGGCAGACAAAGTAGACCGTGTAGAAAAACTTCTTGAACAAAAGAGTGAAAAGGACAAAGTGGCATTTGTTGGTGATGGAATTAACGATGCTCCTGTACTCACAAGAGCTGACATAGGTATTGCAATGGGAAGTATGGGAAGTGATGCGGCAATTGAAGCAGCGGACGTTGTATTAATGGATGATGATGTTACAAAAATTGCCTCAGTTGTGAAAATATCAAGAAAAACACTTTCTATTGTAAAGCAAAACATTGTATTTGCGTTAGGAGTTAAAGCATTAGTGCTTATATTAGGAGCTTTTGGCGTTGCAAATATGTGGGAAGCAGTATTTGCAGATGTAGGCGTATCGGTTATAGCAATACTTAACTCGATGCGAACATTAAAAGAAGAATAGATGAATAAAATGAAAAACTTGACCGGTTAAATTTTGACCATGTTTTTTGAGTTTAAAGATAATATATAAACAAATAAGTATATAAAAATTATACAGGAATAATATGGTGCAAATTTGTAATTAATAATTTATTACCATTTATTGACACAAAAAAATAAGTGTGCTATAAAATGAGTTAGAAATAAATAACTACAGATAGATGATTAAAACACTTTAGTAATGCTTTGCATAATATGGCAATAAAATGGATTGCTAAATTTTAATAAGTTTTACAATAGTTTTGAAGTCTTAAGGTAGCAGTAGAATTAGGAGGAGAAAAATGTTAGACGTATTAAAGAAAATTGATATTAAGAAAACAGGAATTTTTGCAGCAGGTGTATTATTTGGAACAGCAGGTGTAAAAGTTTTAGGAAGTAAGGATGCTAAAAAAGTATATACAAACTGTACAGCAGCAGCTCTTAGAGCTAAAGATTGTGTTATGAAGACAGCTACAACAATTCAGGAAAATGCAGAAGATATTTATGCAGAAGCTCAGCAGATTAATGAAGAAAGAGCTGCAGCAGAGGAAGCAGAAAATATTGAAGATGAATTTGAAGATGTAGTTGAAGATACAACAGAAGATGCAGAGTAAATTTGAAGTTAATAGTTTATAACTTATTAAATTACATAAATGCAGATAAAAATAACTTTATATCGAAATAGGTACTATGAAAGCAGCGAGGGCAGGGAATAACTGCTTAAGTTGCTTTTTATAGTTGTATGGAGGCACAAAAATGAAAGTTAAAATAATGCATGAAATAAAAGGTCGTATACGTTTTCACGTCATTCAAAATAGAATGTCATATGAACAGGCAGACATACTACAATATTATTTTTCTATGGGAAAGAATATTACTCATGTAAATGTTCAAAACAGAACAGGTGATGTAACTGTATGTTATCAGGGAGACAGGGAAGAAATAATTAAAATGATTAAGACATTCTCTTATGAGAATGTAGAAGTACCAAAGATTTTTCTTGAAAATTCAGGAAGAGAATTGAATGAAAAATACAAAGAAAAACTTATAAATAAAGTAGTTCTTAGATATAGTTCAAAGTTATTTATTCCATATCCTATAAGAGCAGCCATATCAGTTGTTAAATCGACAAAATATATTAAACATGGAATACAGACTCTTCTCAAAGGAAAAATTGAAGTACCGGTATTAGATGCAACGGCAATAACAGTTTCTATGCTTAGAGGAGATATGGAAACAGCAGGTTCAGTAATGTTTTTACTTGGAATAGGTGAGATTCTTGAAGAGTGGACTCACAAGAAATCTGTTGATGATTTAGCAAGAAGTATGTCACTTAACATTGATAAGGTATGGCTTGTTGGCAGTGATGGAAAAGAAATCCTTGTAGATTCAAATAAGATAAAGGCAGGGGACAAAGTTATAGTACATATGGGAAATGTTATTCCGTTTGACGGTACTGTTACAGATGGAGAAGCTATGGTAAATCAGGCGTCAATGACGGGAGAATCACTTCCGGTACAAAAGGAAAAAGACAGTTCGGTATATGCAGGAACAGTTGTTGAGGAAGGAGAACTTACAATTTGTGTTAAAGAAGTAAGTGGTTCAGGAAGATTTGATAAAATTGTAACGATGATTGAAGAGTCAGAAAAACTCAAGTCACAGGTAGAAGGAAAAGCAGAACATTTGGCAGACAGACTTGTTCCATACACTTTGCTTGGAACAGGTGTAACATGGCTTGTTACAAGAAATGTAACAAGGGCATTGTCAGTGCTTATGGTTGACTTCTCGTGTGCATTAAAGCTTGCGATGCCGATATCTGTATTGTCAGCCATTAGAGAGGCAAGTATTTATAACATAACCGTAAAGGGTGGTAAATATCTTGAAGCAATAGCAGAAGCAGACAGTATTGTGTTTGATAAAACAGGCACACTTACAAAGGCACAACCTACAGTTGTAGATGTTATTTCATTCAACGGACAGTCTCAGGATGAATTGTTAAAAATTGCAGCGTGCTTAGAAGAACATTTTCCACATTCTATGGCTAAGGCTGTTGTAGATGCAGCAGCAAAGAAAGGTCTTGAACATGAAGAGGAACATACAAAGGTTGAATATATAGTGGCTCATGGCATTTCTACGTTTTATAACGGAAGAAAAACAATTATAGGAAGCTCGCATTTTGTGTTTGAAGATGAAAAATGTGTGGTCCCAAAAGGAATGGAAGAAAAGTTTAATAATTTGCCATTACAGTGTTCTCATCTGTATCTTGCAATTGAAAATGAACTTGCAGGCGTAATTTGCATAGAAGACCCATTAAGGGATGAAGCAGAAGCAGTAATTAATTCGTTGAAAAAAGCAGGATTAAGTAAGGTCGTTATGATGACAGGTGATAGTGAAAGAACAGCTTCAGTTATAGCAAAACGTGTTGGTGTGGATGAATATTATTCAGAAGTACTTCCGGAAGACAAAGCTAAATTTGTAGAAAAGGAAAAGTCACTTGGCCGAAAAGTTATAATGATAGGTGATGGTGTAAATGATTCACCGGCGTTATCAGCGGCAGATGTAGGAATTGCAATAAGTGATGGCGCTCAAATTGCACGGGAAATTGCTGATGTTACAATAGGTGCTGACAGTTTATATGAAATCGTAACATTAAAAGCAATTAGTAATGGGCTAATGAAGAAAATTCATAAAAACTACAAAGATATAGCAATATTTAACACAGGATTAATTGTTCTTGGAGTGGCAGGAATTATTCAGCCTACATTAGCAGCACTTTTGCATAATACATCAACTTTATTAATAAGCTTGCGTAGTATGCAGAATTTATTGGATGATTAGAAAGAATAAATATACAATATTAAATGTATAAAAAAGAGGATTGGTATATAAGATTTAATTAAATGTAAAAATTTAAAGGCTCTAAATTTTACAACTAAGTAAAGTTTAGAGCCCCTAATTATGACATTTAAGAAAATTTATATAAAGCCAATCCTTTTTAATTATCGCATTCTAAAACAAGAACCTCACAACTTTCAAGTTTAATAGAGGTAATCGGAAGAGCGTTTCGGTTTTTGTTTGAAAGAATTATATGTTTTACGCTATATTCAAGAGGTATATTTACGGATGTATTACCAAAATTGGAAATAACAAGTATACGTTTGTTATTAAATACACGATAATAAGCCATAACTGTTTCAGTGTTTTCATATGCAGGAATAAATTCGCCGTAAGTAAATGTTTCTATATATTCAGGAGATTTGCGCACTGACACTAATTTTTTGTAGTAGTTAAGCACAGAATCGGAATCTTTTTCCTGAGTATCAACATTAACTAATTTATAATTCGAGTTAACTTTTAACCAAGGTGTACCATTTGTAAAGCCGGCATTTTTAGAAGAATCCCACTGCATAGGTGTTCTTGCATTGTCACGACTCATTTTGCTACAGACAGCTAATGCATCCGTGTCATTAAGACCGGCTTTTCTTGCAATGCTATACTGGTCTATTGTGTTTATGTCATTAAATTCATCAATGCTTTCCCAAATGGCATTTTGCATTCCTATTTCCTGTCCCTGATAAATAAATGGAATTCCACGAAGCAGAATACTTACGGTTCCAAGCATTTTTGTGCCATCAGCGTTTCTGGCATATTCAGGTAAAAATCTTGATACTCCACGAGGTTCGTCATGGTTTTCTATAATATTTGCTTCAAATCCAACCTTTTGGACATCAAGTTGTGAGTTAATGATGGTTTCACGCCACTTCTTAAAAGTGATGTCAGGTGAATCATACCAACCATGTTTACCGTCACTAAGGCACTGCGCACTGAAATCAAAAATAGTTGAGAAATATCCGTTTTCGCCAATAAACTTATTAAGTTCAGATTTGTTTAAATTAAAAGCTTCGGCAACAGTAAATGCTTCATATTTCTCAAACGTGTTTTTCTTTAAGTCGTCTAACAATTCGCCTATTCCATCAACACTCTCTATCATGCGCCAACATCCTGACAAGCCATCAGGACCGTCAGGTCCAAAATCAGGAAAATCAAGGTCTTTTTTGATATTCATAATTGCATCAATTCTAAACCCGGCAAGACCTTTTTCAAGCCACCAGTTTACCATATCAAAAAGTTTTTGTCTTAGAATTGGATTTTCCCAATTTAAATCGGGCTGTTCTTTTGCAAACATATGTAAATAATATTTATCAGTTCCAGGTACAGGTTCCCAACAACTACCACCAAAATATGAACGATAATTGCTAGGTGGATTACCATTTTTGCCTTCTCTGAAATAGAAATAATCAGCGTATTCGCCATCAGGGTCAGCTAAAGCTTTCCTAAACCATTCATGTTGATCAGAACAGTGATTTATAACTAAATCCATTATAATGTACATATTACGTTTTTTTGCTTCAGAAAGTAATTCATCAAAATCTTCCATAGTTCCGAATTCTTTGGCAATAGAATAATAGTCAGAAATATCATAGCCCTGATCAATAAAAGGTGACTTGTAAATAGGAGAAAGCCATATAATGTCAATTCCTAATTCTTTTAAATAATCCAGTTTAGATATTATACCTTTTAAATCACCAATTCCATCCCCATTAGTATCAAGAAAACTTTTAGGATAAATCTGATAAGCAACCTTATCATGCCACCATTTTTTATTCATATAAATACCTCATTTTTACTAAAACTGATGCTTAGTAAATTCTTTCACTCATATAATGTAAATACATTGAAATATATGTATTATACTGCTATTATAAAAATAAAAAATAAAATTATCTTGCAGTATTTTAACAATATATAACACAATACTGCTATTGAAAATAAAATATATGAAGTAATGATAAGAGGTAATAAATTTGAAAAAGGTACATACACTTGCGATAGATCAAAAAGAAGATGCTAAACATGGAGAAAGTTTTTTTCCTGTACAAAAATATATAACAAATCTTTCTTCAGAATACATGGGAGTAACTAACCATTGGCACGAAGAGGCGGAACTTACGTTGATTACAAGTGGAAAATGTATATATAAGATTGATTTAGTTGAATATGAAGTAGAAGAAGGAGATATTTTATTTGTTCCTCCATTGTTTTTACATTCAATAACATTAGGAAATAATAAAAAAGTAAGTTCTGAAACATATGTATTTCACCTGAAATTTTTAGGAGGAAATTCTACAGATATATGCTCGACAAGGTATCTTGCGCCTATTATGAATCAGGAGTTTTCCATGCCATACGTTATAAAACCAAATTATCCGGCATATGTATCTCTTAGAAAAATATTTAATCAGATTAATACAACATATGACGAATCAATAATTGGTTATGAACTTGCATTGAAATCATTATTTTTACAAACAATATTCTTATTGCTTCAATATAGTAAAAAGGTAGCAGTGCCGGAGACAGAAAAGGTGTCGGACAAGATAAAAAATGTACTTGATTATATTGAACTTCATTATTCTGAAACAATTACCGTGTCACAATTAGCTAAACTTTGTTATTTTAGTGATTATCATTTTATGCGATTTTTTAAAAAACATATGAATATGACTTGTGTTGAATACATTAATAATTTGCGACTTGAAAAAGCAGTCGAACTATTTGAAAAGGGAAACTCATCAATAATGGAAGTTTCATTATCTGTAGGATTTCACAATCTTTCATATTTTCATAGGGCATTTAAGAAAAAGTATCGCATGACACCTCTTTCTTTTATAAATGATTTAAAAAAATATAGTTAAAACATTTAAGAATTGATGGTTTTTCTATATCTTCCCGGAGTAGTGCCGTATTTTTTCTTAAAGCATCTGTTAAAATAAGATAAATTCTCAAATCCGGTATTAACAGAGATATCAATAATATCATCAGAAGTTGTGGTTAATAATTTAGCTGCAACTTCTAAACGATAATCATTAAGATATTGTATAAAACTCATACCCATAGTTTCCTTAAAGAATTTCATAAAATAGGATTTGCTGTAAAAACAATGACCTGCAATTTCCTCTATAGTAATATTACTTTGAAAATTATCTGCAATATAAGTCAGAATAGACTTTACCTTATCAAGGGACTTTTTACTGATAGGTTTAACTTCGTTTAAGCCACAACTTGAAATTAAGATATAAAATATTTGAAACAGATGAGATTTGACTGATAACTGATATGCATATGGACGAAAATCACATAATCTGTCAATTTCATTAATTTGGGTAATAACAGGCTTGTAATATTCAAAACAATCATTAATAACAGGATTTATATTTAAACTCCCTGAAAGCAAGGACTGAACAAATTTATCATTACATAAATCATATCCTGAAGATTTAAGAAGACCTGATTTAAATAATATATTTTCATATTCCATAATATTATCTTCATTCTGACTTATTGAATGCAATTGACCTGGAAATACAAAAATTATATTTCCGGCTTCAACTGAGTATGATACTAAATTAACATTAACTATTCCGCAACCTTTCTTTATTACTATAATTTCAACTTCATTATGCCAATGCAAATTAACAGATTTGAAATCTAAAGGAATAGAACAGAGATATGTGTTGTATGGGAAATCGTCCGGTGTATGAGTTTTAGTTTCGTGATATATATTGTATTGATCTTTATTCATAAAATAACCTCCAAAATAAAAAAAGGATAGTATTGTGCAAATAATCGAAAGAATAATGCAATAAATTATAAGATGACAATATTATAATATAAACACAAAAATAAAACCATAATATTTTAGGAGGTACAAAAATGCAACTTTCGGAAATTATTAAAACAGAATATAATAAATCAATTTCAGAATGTACAAACGAGGAGATTTATTATTCATTACTTACTTTAGTCAAAAATATGGCTGAAAGTAAACAACATAAAAATTCTAAGAAGAAACTATATTATATTTCAGCGGAATTTCTTATAGGAAAATTGTTATCAAATAATCTTATAAATCTTGGAATTTATGATGATGTAAAAAAAGAACTTGCAGATAATGGGAAAAATCTATGTGAAATAGAAGAATTTGAAAAAGAGCCGTCTCTTGGAAATGGTGGGCTTGGAAGACTTGCGGCATGCTTTTTAGATTCAATAGCAACATTAGGCCTTAACGGGGATGGAGTAGGATTAAATTATCATTTTGGCTTGTTTAAGCAGATATTTAAAAATAATGCCCAGACTACAGTACCCGATCCATGGCTTACTAAGAAAAGCTGGTTAAATAAGACAGATGTAACATATAAGGTTAAATTTAAAGGAATGACTGTTACTTCAAGAATGTATGATATTGATGTTACAGGATATAACAGCACAACAAATAAGCTTCATTTATTTGATATTGAAAGTGTTGATGAAAACATTGTAGAAGATGGAATTAATTTTAATAAAGAAGATATAGAAAAGAATCTTACTTTATTCCTTTATCCTGATGACAGTGATGATGCAGGCAGAATTTTAAGAATTTATCAGCAGTATTTTATGGTATCAAGTGCGGCGCAACTTATTTTAGATGAGTGTATTGAAAAAGGGTGCAAACTTTATGATTTATCAGACTATGCTGTAATCCAGATAAATGATACACATCCAACAATGGTTATTCCTGAACTTATTCGTTTGTTGGTAGAACGTGGATTAGAAATGGACGACGCAATAGAAGCAGTTACTAAGTCATGTGCATATACAAATCATACAATTTTAGCTGAAGCATTAGAAAAATGGCCTGTTTCATATCTTAAAAAAGCAGTTCCACAGTTGATGCCTATTATTGAAGTGTTAGATGATAAAGTAAGAAGAAAATATAATGACGCATCTTTATATATTATTGATGGTGAGGAAAGAGTTCATATGGCTCATATTGATATTCATTATTCTTCAAGTGTTAATGGTGTTGCTTCACTTCATACAGAGATTTTAAAAAATATTGAATTAAATAACTTTTATAAGATTTATCCAGAAAAGTTCAATAATAAAACTAACGGAATTACTTTTAGAAGATGGCTACTTCATAGTAATCCGCAGCTTACAGAACTTATCACATCACTTATAGGAGACGGATATAAAAAGGATGCTACACAATTAGAGAAACTTTTAGAATATAAAGATAATGAAGAAGTGTTAAATAAAATACTTGAAATAAAAGACACTAAGAAAATGGAATTGAAAAATGTATTACGTGATAGACAGAATATTTCAATTAATGAAAATTCAATATTTGATATTCAGATTAAAAGACTTCACGAATATAAACGTCAACAGTTAAATGCTTTATATGTGATTCACAAGTATTTGGAAATTAAAGCAGGTAAAAAGCCAACAACTCCAATAACAGTAATTTTCGGAGCAAAAGCAGCTCCGGCATATATCATTGCACAGGATATTATACACCTTATTCTTTGCTTGCAGGAACTAATAAACAATGACCCTGAGGTTAATCCATATCTTAATGTAGTTATGGTTGAGAATTATAATGTTACATGGGCAGAAAAATTAATTCCGGCATGTGATATTTCTGAACAGATTTCACTTGCATCAAAAGAAGCAAGTGGTACAGGCAATATGAAGTTTATGCTTAATGGAGCAGTTACATTAGGAACTGAAGATGGTGCAAATGTAGAAATACATGAACTTGTAGGCGATGATAACATCTATATTTTTGGCGATTTAAGTGAAACTGTTGTAGAAAGATATGCAAACGGAAGTTACAATGCAGCGCAATATTATAATGAAAATGCAGAAATAAAAGAAGCTGTAGACTTTATAACAGGTAAGGAACTTATGGCAGTAGGTGATAAGGAACGTTTAGAAAGACTTTCAAATGAACTTATTTGGAAAGACTGGTTTATGACATTCCCAGACTTCAATGATTATGTAAAGACAAGAGAGCAGGCATATGCTGATTATGAAAACAGATACGAATGGGCAAAGAAGATGCTTGTTAATATTGCTAAGGCAGGATATTTTTCATCAGATAGAACAATAGAAGAATATAACAGAGATATTTGGAAATTATAAAAATATATAGAAATAAAAGTACCGTAAAATGGTTGGTTATAAAACTTTTTTACGGTACTTTTTTATTGCGTATTTGTCAGAAAAATAGACAGCAAAATGGCAAAAAGAAAGTGTTTAACAAGAGTGACAAAATGCAGAAAAACTGTGGTAAATGTATAAAAAAAATATAAAAACGTTGCAATAGATGTGAAAAATGCACAAAAAATACACGAAAAATTAGCTAAAAGGCTGAAAAGACCGAAAATGGTCAGAATACCATTGAAAACGTTTCCGAAAAGTGCTAATATCAAGCCATGGGAAACGTTTCCAAAACGAAGTTAAATGAAAAACTTTGAGAAGGAAACAACGGAGACCTTTAGTTATTTTTTTATTTGAAAAGGAGAAAGAAATATGCGTAGAAAATTATTTAGCGTAGCATTATGCGCAACAATGGTAGCAGGTTTATTTGCAGGATGTGGAAACAGTTCAAGCAGTGATAAGTCAAGTGCTAAAGGATCAGTTTACTGGTTAAACTTCAAACCTGAAGCGGATGAAGCTTTACAGGATATAGCTAAGACTTATGAAAAAGAAAAAGGAGTTAAAGTAAAAGTAGTTACAGCAGCTTCAGGAAATTACAATTCAACATTGACATCTGAAATGGGAAAATCAGCAGCCCCAACATTATTCGTAGTTGGAAATCAGGCAGCAGTAAAGACATGGGATGATTATTGCTTAGATCTTAAGGATACAGATGTTTATAATGAATTGAATACAGATGCATTCAACTTAACAGATGCAGATGGAAAGGTTTGCTCAATTGGTTACTGTTATGAAAGTTATGGAATTATCGTAAACAAGAAGTTGCTTAAGGAAGCAGGTTATGAAGTAACAGATATTAAAGATTTTGCTTCATTAAAATCAGTTGCAGAAGATATTCATAAGAGAGCTGATAAACTTGGATTTGATGCATTTACATCATCAGGCATGGATGATTCATCATCATGGAGATTTACAGGACATTTAGCAAATATGCCTTTATTCTATGAAGGAAGAGATGAAGGATGGACAGAAGCTCCTTCAGAAATTAAAGGAACATACTTAGACAATTACAAAAAAGTATGGGATTTATATATTAACAATAGTAAATATGACAAGAATTCTTTAGCAACAGGTGGATATGATGCTGAAGCAGAATTCAAGAATGGAGAAGCAGTATTCTTCCAGAATGGTACATGGGAATATGATAAGTTGAAAAAGTCAATTTCAGATGATGATATGCAGATGATTCCAATTTACTGTGGAGTTGAAGGAGAAGAAAAAGCTGGTCTTTGCTCAGGAACAGAAAACTGTTGGGCAGTTAATGCAAAAGCTTCAGAAAAAGATCAGAAGGCAACACTTGAATTTATGAAATGGTTAGTAACATCAGAAGAAGGAACAAAAGTTATGGCAGAACAGTTCGGTGCTATTCCTTACAAGAAAGCAGCAGACAGTGGTAACGTATTCTTAAAGAATGCAAATGATTTACTTGAAGCAGGAAATTACAACGTAGACTGGACATTTAACTACACACCAAATGTAGATGAATGGAGAGCAAGTCTTGTAGCAGCAATGAACAAATATGATGCAGGCGGATCATGGGATGATGTTAAGACAGCATTCGTTCAGGGCTGGGCTACTCAGTACAAAGCAGCTAACAAGTAATAAGGTTTTAGATTGATAAGTATAAAATCATAATTAAATTATTAACACATTGTGGGGCAGGCAGTGTCTGCCCCTTTATTAAAAAATAGAAAAATATTGAAAATTCTATTTTGAATAAGAATTAGGAGGAGATTGAAGTGAAAGGAAAAAAGAAAAAACATAATGGTGGAACATCTGTAAATTCTAAACTTCTTCGCAAACCTATTCAAAGATGCTTTCTTCTATTTTTAGCACCTACATTTTTAGCATTTTGCATTGGATTTATATATCCTTTCTTGAGAGGTATTTATTTATCATTTTGTGAATTTGTTACAATAGGTGATGCTTCTTTTGTAGGTTTTAGAAATTATATGGATGCATTTAATGATGCGTCATTTATACATGCATTTTGGTATACAGCTTTGTATGCAATAGTATCCCTATTTATAATAAATGTCTTAGCTTTCTTAATAGCATATTTATTAACATTGGGGATTAAGGGAGCAAACTTATTCAGAACAGCATTTTTTATGCCTAACCTTATAGGTGGTATTGTTCTTGGTTATATTTGGAGTATGATTTTTAATGGCGTTTTAGGAAAAATTAATACTTCAATTCTTATGGAAACAAGATATGGCTTTTGGGGATTAATTATTCTTATGTGCTGGCAACAGGTAGGATATATGATGATTATATATATTGCAGGTTTGCAGGCAGTTCCGGGAGAATTAATTGAAGCAGCAAAAATTGATGGAGCAACCAAATGGCAGACATTGACAAGAGTTACAATCCCAAATATTATGCCATCAATTACAATTTGTTTATTCTTAACAATAACAAATGGATTTAAACTTTTTGATCAGAACTTAGCTTTAACAAACGGACAGCCGTTTGAACAGTTAAAGGATGGTTCAGTTATAAAGACAACAGAAATGTTGGCACTTAACATTTACAACACATTTTACGGACAGTCTCTTACAGGTAAGGGAGTTGCCCAGGCGAAAGCCGTTATATTCTTTATCTTAGTTGCAGGTATATCAATTATCCAGCTTAAGGCAACAAGATCTAAGGAGGTGCAGCAGTAATGAACAATGGGAAAACAGTGAATTCAACAATTAAAGATTCTACAGTGAAAGCTACACCGAAAAAGAAAAAAATGAAAGAGACAAGTGAAATTCCATTAAAACATGGAAAACTGTTGACTGCAATAATGACAATTGTAACTTTAGTTTATGTTAGTCCTATATTTATTGTGTTAATGAACTCTTTCAAAGCTAACACCTTTGTAAAAACAGACACATTTGCATGGCCTACTGGTGAGGCGTTAGTAGGTTGGGCAAACTATATCAAAGGTTTTACATTTGGAAATTATCCGTTTTTTAAATCGGTATTATATAGTTTTGTGATTACAGTAATATCAACTGCATTGATTTTAATTTGTACATCAATGGCAGCATGGTATATCGCAAGAGTTGATAGCATAGTCTGCAAAATAATTTATTATTTATTTGTATTTTCAATGGTAGTGCCATTTCAGATGGTAATGTTCACATTGTCAAATACAGCAGATTCATTAGGACTTAACACACCTTGGTCAATTCCAATTATATATTTGGGATTTGGAGCAGGAATGGCAGTATTTATGTTTACAGGATTTATAAAAGGTTTACCGCTTGAAATTGAAGAAGCAGCAGCAATTGATGGATGTGGACCAATAAGAACATTTTTTATTGTCATTATCCCAATGTTAAAGCCAACGCTTATATCAGTTGGAATTCTTGAAATAATGTGGATTTGGAATGACTACTTACTTCCATATTTAGTTCTTGACTTAGATAAATATAGAACAATTCCTATTCATATCCAGTACTTACAGGGAAGTTATGGTTCAGTTGATTTAGGAGCTATAATGGCACTTATTATATTAAGTATTATACCTGTTATTATATTCTATCTGACATGTCAGAAACATATTATAAAAGGTGTGGCTGCAGGAGCAGTAAAAGGTTAAATGATATTTAAGGAGGAACTATGAGGGCTAGTGGAATTTTATTACCGATTTCCAGTTTGCCGGGAAAATATGGTATTGGAAGTTTTTCAAAAGAAGCATATAGGTTTGTAGATTTTTTGAAAAATGCCCATCAGAAATATTGGCAAATATTGCCTATAGGTCCAACCAGTTATGGAGATTCACCTTATCAGTCATTTTCTACTTATGCAGGAAATCCTTATTTTATCAGTTTAGAGGAATTGATTGAAGAAGGACTGTTAACTGAGGAAGAATGTGATAAGGTGGACTTTGGTAACAGAATAGACAAAGTTAACTATGAAAAATTGTATAACGGTAGATTTAAGCTTTTAAAGAAGGCTTATAAAAAGAGCAATATAAGTGAAAAAGAAGATTTTGACAAATTTAAAAGCGAGAATTGTTATTGGTTAAATGATTATGCAATGTTTATGTCCATAAAAGACAGATTTAATGGTCAAAGCTTTGATAAATGGGCTGAAGATATAAAACTCAGATGGGAATATTCAATGGAATATTATCAGAATGAATTAAAGGATGAAATTGAATTTTATAAATTCATTCAATATGAGTTTTACAGGCAATGGTATAAATTAAAAAAGTATGCTAACGAAAATGGCATAAAGATTATTGGAGATATTCCAATATATGTGGCTTATGACAGTGCTGATGTATGGGCACATCCTGAATTATTTCAAATGGATGAAAATGGAAAACCGGTTGCAGTTGCAGGATGTCCTCCTGATGGATTTTCAGCAACAGGACAATTATGGGGAAATCCATTATACAGATGGGATTATCATAAGCAAACAAATTATGATTGGTGGATAAAGCGTATAGAAAGAAGTGTCAAACTATACGATGTTGTAAGGATTGATCATTTTAGAGGGTTTGATGAGTATTATTCAATTCCCGCTGAGGATGAAGATGCAACAAACGGACATTGGGAAAAGGGACCTGGGATTGACTTATTTAATGCAATTAAATATTGTCTTGGTGATGTAAATATAATAGCAGAAGATTTAGGATACATAACTGATACAGTAAGACAGTTGGTTAAAGACTCAGGTTTTCCAAATATGAAAGTTTTAGAATTTGCTTTTGATAGCAGAGATTCATCAGGACCTAAGGATTATTTACCGTATAATTATGATAAAAATTGTGTGGTTTATACAGGAACTCACGATAATGAAACCTTAAAAGGATGGCTAGACAGCATTGAATCAGAAGAGATAGAAATGATTCAGAAATATATGGGAAGAACGGTAGAGAACAAAACAAAACTTGTGGATGAAATAATAAGAATGGCACAGGCATCTACTGCTAATACATGTATTATTCCTATGCAGGATTATCTGCATTTAGATAACAAAGCAAGAATGAATACTCCGTCTACGTTAGGAAATAATTGGATGTGGCGCATGAAATCTACTCAGATTACTAAAAAGTTAACAAATGCAATTAAAGAATTAACAGTTCTTTATGGCAGAGATTAACATAGCATATAAAAGCTACGATGGATATATTCTTTTCGTAGCTTTTTGCATAAACAGAATGTTTGTGATAAAATACTAAACCGTGAAAAATTTAGTAAATGTAGAATGAAAGGGGAAAGACATGGCAAATTTAACTATTAAAGACATAGCAAAAATATGTGGAGTTGGAATTAGCACTGTCTCTCGAGCAATTAATGATGACCCAGGTATTAATCAGGAAACCAGGAAGAGAATTTTAAAAGTTATAAAAGAATGTAATTATGTTCCTAACAATAGTGCGAGAAATTTAAAAATGACAGACTCAAATACAATAGCATTACTTATAAAGGGAATTGATAACCAGTTCTTTCAGGGAATGTTAAAAATATTTGAAGAAGAATTGAAAAAATTAGAATATACATTTCTGTTACATGCAGTAGGTGAAGATCAGGATGATGTTAGTGTTGCAGCTCAGTTAGCAAAGGAAAAAAGATTAAAGGGACTTATTTTTCTTGGAGGTCAAATGGATTATTTGGATACAAGATTAGAGGAAATAGGTGTTCCATATGTATTATGCACTGTAGCAGTAAATATGATGGCACCAAAGAGAAACTGCTCGTCAGTATCTATAGACGATGAGAAAGAAAGTTATAGGGCGGTTGATTATTTGTGCAAAAAAGGGCACAGAAAAATAGCAATGATTTCAGGAAAAAATAATGACCAGGCTGTAGGTGGACTTAGATTAAGAGGCTATATGAGAGCATTAAAAGATAATGGCATAGACATAAATGATAACTTAATCAGATACATGAAAGATGATATTCCTGAATATACAGTAGCAAATGGATATGAAGTAACAAAAGAATTGTTAAAGTCAAAAGAAGAATTTACTGCATTATATGCAATATCAGATTTAACAGCTTTTGGAGCATACAAGGCAATATCTGAAGAGGGTAAATCAATACCTGATGATTACTCTGTTTTAGGGTTTGATGGAATTGAAATGTCAAAGTATTTTCAACCGTCATTATCAACAATGAAACAGCCTTGTGAACAAATGGTAAAATCATCAATAGATTTATTAATGGAACAGATAAATGGAAATAACGAAAAGAAACAATTAATCTTTGAAGCAGAATTGCTTGAGAGAGATTCTGTAAAAGAAATTTAAGGAGAACTATAGGTGTTTGGAATTGATGGCAAATTTTATGAAATAGTTTCAGCAATAGCTGATTTGGTAATTTTGAATTTATTGTTTGTACTTTGTTCGTTGCCAATATTTACTATTGGAGCATCGACGACGGCACTTTTTGGTGTTACTAAGAAGATGGCAGATAATAGAGAAGGATACATAGTAAGAACTTATTTTAAGTTATTTAAAGAAAATTTTAAACAGTCAACTGCAATGTGGCTGATTTTATTGATGTTGTCAATAATTCCTACACTTGATTTATACATAGTGAATAGTTTAAAGGAAGGGATAGTAGTTACAGCATTGAAAGGACTGCTTCTTGGATTTGCGCTTGCAATACTGTTTGTGTTTCTTTACGCAATGGCATTGCAAAGTACTTTTGAAAATACAATTAAAACTACTTTGAAAAATGCATTGCTTATGGGTATCGGGCATTTTCCATGGACTTTATTGATACTTTGTATAACGTTACTTCCGGTTATTTTAATTATATTTTTAGGTAAAGATGCCGTAAGTATTATTTATATTATGCTATTTGCCGGATTTGCTTTGTTGGCGTATTTAAACTCATATATTTTAAATTTTATTTTCAAAAAATATATGTAAACAAATATTTAATACTTAAGTCGAGGATGATTATAAATGTTCGACTAAAAAATGTAAAGTTAATGTTTTGGTGTTAACATTATATATGATAAAGAAAAAAATCTGTCACTGATAGAAATATCATCAGGGGCGGATTTTTTTTGCAATTATTTGGGAGAGAAGAATAGAAAGCAAAAATAAATTCTTGTTAAAGTCAAAAATTACTTGAAATTATCACTGAGTTAGTATAGTATGATTATAGTTAGAAATAACTAACTTCAACAAATAAATCATTTGGACTCTTTTAGAAATACTAACCGAAAGGATAGCTACCTTTCGGTATAGAGTCCTAGTCAACAGAAAGGAGATGCGGATAGTGAATTATTTGCAGATTGAAAAAATAATTGGAAGAGAAATATTGGATTCAAGAGGAAATCCAACAGTAGAAGCAGAAGTATATTTAGCAGATGGTACAATTGGAAGAGGAACGGCACCAAGTGGAGCATCAACAGGTGAGTTTGAAGCATTAGAACTTAGAGATGGTGATAAAAATAGATATTTAGGAAAAGGTGTACAGAAAGCCGTAGAAAATATTAATACAATTATAAATGATACAATTACAGGAATGGATGCATCAAATATTTATGCTGTAGATAAGGCTATGATTGATGCAGACGGTACAAAAGGAAAAACAAAATTAGGGGCAAATGCTATTCTTGCAGTATCGATTGCAACAGCAAGGGCAGCTTCAATTGCCTTAGATATTCCTCTTTATAGATTCTTAGGCGGAATTTCAGGAAACAGATTACCTGTACCTATGATGAATATTGTAAATGGTGGATGCCATGCTTTATCATCGGGATTAGATGTACAGGAATTTATGATTATGCCTGTTGGAGCACCATCATTTAAGGAATGTTTAAGATGGTGTTCTGAAGTTTTCCACGCTTTAGCAGGAATTTTAAAAGAAAAAGGATTAGCAACATCAGTTGGTGATGAAGGCGGATTTGCACCTGCACTTAAATCTGATGAAGAAGCTATTGAAACTATCCTTGAAGCTGTAAAGAAAGCAGGATATGAACCTGGTAAAGATTTCAAGATTGCAATGGATGCGGCATCATCAGAATGGAAGAGCGAAAAAGGAAAAGGATATTATAAACTTCCAAAGGCAGGAACAGAATACACTGCAGAAGAACTTATTGAACATTGGGCTAAGTTATGTGAAAAATATCCTATCATTTCAATTGAAGACGGTCTTGATGAAGAAGACTGGGAAGGTTGGAAGAAGCTTACAGACAGACTTGGTGACAAAGTTCAGTTAGTAGGTGATGACTTATTTGTTACTAATACTGAAAGACTTGCAAAAGGTATTGAGATGGGAGCTGGTAATGCAATCCTTATCAAATTAAATCAGATTGGTTCGGTTTCAGAAACATTAGAAGCAATTAAGATGGCTCATAAAGCAGGCTACACAGCTATTTCATCACATCGTTCAGGTGAAACAGCAGACACTACAATTGCTGACCTTGCAGTTGCACTTAATACATGTCAGATTAAGACAGGTGCTCCTAGCAGAAGTGAACGTGTTGCTAAATATAATCAGCTTTTAAGAATCGAAGAAGAACTTGGTGCAAGTGCTGTATATCCCGGAGATGGTGCATTTAATGTAAAATAATTAATCATTAAACATATTGTATGATGTCAGATGTGAAAGGTCTGAGCCTATATGAGCATTAAAGTCGGGGCTTTTACCTTAGACATAATTGTATAGCTTTATTGTATTAAAAATATATGAATATTTTATACAATGAATATTAGGAATCCTTTTTAGGCATGGAAGATGCCTGAAAGGGATTTTTTTAATATAGAAAATTTCTTAGAAATCCTATTATGTAAAAAAATTTTTATTAAAAAGTGACAAAATAAATGCTCCTTTCAAATTACACAACAAAATAGGAATATAAAGTTAGGTCTTTGATTTAAAACCAAACAAAAGTGAATACTACCAAACAAAATATACTCTAGTGGATTTTGTCATAAAAAAGTAAAATTGGAAATAAATGTAAATTCCTAATGGCTGATAGGAGGTATTAGTGACGAATATACAGACTGAAAGCAAAAAAAGATTAAGAATTGTAAGAGAATGGCTACAAATGTCACAGGCAGAGTTGGCAAAAGAGTTACATATGAATACGGAAGCTTATAGAAGAATAGAGGTTGGAAAGGTAAACATTCCGATTGAAATACTATATGAATTAGAAAATAAATTTGATATTTCAGCAAGTTTTATTATATGTGGAAATGTACAAAGTGATATGGATAAATGTTTGGATGTAGATGTATTACTTAGAAATGAATTGGAAGGTTTTGAACAGAGAATAAAGAAATATCAGGCTGAAGAAGGTTTTGAACAGAGAATAAAAAAATATAAGAATAAAATATGTGATAATTAAAATAAGGATAGTACGAAAAAGTTAATATATTTAGCAAAATATTTTAAATGTGTTTATGTGGAGAAGGTTTTGCTTAGTTATAAATTATAGGGAATAATTTATAAAATACGAAAGAAGAAATATATATAACACAATGTCATTATTCGTAGAATGAATATGATGTTGTGTTTTTATGTATAGGAGAAATGAATGAAAAAGATTTTAATTTGGGTAAGTGATGAAAGCCTGAAAAAAGTAAGTATGGTGGTAAATGAAGTAAATAGTGATATTTGTATATTATCAGTTAAAACGCAAAAAGAGGCAAATTCAGTTATAATTAATAATGATGTTGATTTGTTTATTATTGAAATAAATTCAAATAACGATAGTTTTGAATTTGCGAAAGATGTAAGAAAACAGAGGGCGTATAGATTTATTCCGGTTGTTATTATGGCTGATAATGAGAAACTTATTTTTCAAGCATATGAAATTGTCAGATGCTATGCTTTTATGAGAAAACCATATGACATGGAAGGACTAAAAGAAATATTGAAGAAACTAAATAATTATAAATTTGTAAAAAGAAAGAGTGACAAAGTTAAATTTAAGCACAATGGTGTTATTTATTTTTTTAATAAATCCGAAATAAAATATATAGAAAACAGCAACAGACAGGTTAAGATATATAGTAATGATACGGTTACAAACATAGGGTATAAAACATGTGACAGTATTATAGAGCGATTAGGTTGTAAAGATTTTGTACGGTGTAGCAGAAATGGTATAGTAAATGCAGCTCATATAGTAAATATTAGTGATGAAGGAATAATTGAAATCAAGGAATTTGATAAAAAGATAGAAATTGGAAGTAGTATTAAAAAGCAATTTATACAGGATATCAATGAATTAAATATTTTATTTAACTTAGATATATATAAAGTTATCAGGTAAGTTAAATTACATATAAAATAATAAAGATGGGTCGGGAAAATCATAGAAAAAACGAAATGACATAAAAAGTTATAAAAAAAGTGCTTGATTTTATCGCTTTACCTTACTAAAATAAATATGATAGTGTCACAAAAGATAAGATTAAGGGTGACAACTGGAGAGTTCTGATAGCTGAGGTAAACAGTTATACAGACGCCGAAGGTGTAAGGTGATATTTAAACTTTTAGAAGCATCACTAATCTCTCAGGCAAAAGGACAGGAGGAATATTATGAGCAATTTTACGGATTTTTTAGTTAAGGTAGATGATTTAGTTTGGGGAATCCCACTTATTGTGTTGATTCTTGCAGCAGGCATCTACCTTACTTTTCGGTTAAGACTATTACAGATAGTGCATTTGCCTAAGGCACTTAAGTATATGTTTAAGAACGAAGAAGAAGGACACGGGGAAGTTAGTAGTTTTGGAGCACTATGTACAGCATTATCAGCAACAATTGGTACAGGTAACATTGTAGGTGTAGCAACAGCTATTGGATGTACAGCACTTGGTACTGCAGTAGGTGGACCGGGGGCGTTATTTTGGATGTGGGTAGCTGCTTTCTTTGGAATGGCAACAAAATATTCAGAGGGATTTTTAGCAGTACGCTATAGAACGATTGATGAAGAAGGTCATGTACTTGGTGGACCATTCTATTACATAGAAAATGGTATGGGACATAAATGGAAATGGCTTGCGAAGATATTTGCATTCTTTGGAGCATGTGTAGGTTTATTTGGTATCGGAACATTTACACAGGTTAACGGAATTGCATCAGCGGTCCAGTCATTCTTTGACCCTAATAAAGAAGATACAGTTAGTATTTTAGGAAATGATTATTCAATTGCTATTGTAATCACAGCTTTTGTTTTAGCTATCTGTGTAGGATTAGTTGTAATTGGTGGTATTAAGAGAATTGCTAATGTATCACAGGTAATTGTACCATTTATGGCTGTTTTATATATTGTTGCAGTATTAGTTTTAATCGTAACTAATATTACAAAATTACCTGGAGCAATAGTGACAATAGTTGAATATGCATTTGGTGCAAAAGCAGTAGCAGGTGGTGTATTTGCATCTATAGCAATTTCAATGCAAAAAGGTATAGCAAGAGGTATTTTCTCAAATGAAGCAGGTCTTGGTTCAGCACCTATAGCAGCAGCTGCAGCAAAGACAAAAGATCCTGTTCGTCAGGGACTTGTAACAATGACAGGTACTTTCATAGATACAATTATTGTTTGTACATTAACAGGTCTTTCAATTGTAATGATGGGTGCATACAAAGTTGTTGGACTTGAAGGCGTTCAGGTTACGACATATGCTTTCCAGAAAGGATTAAGTTTTCTCCCGGCAGAAGTTTCAGCATTCATATTAATGGTATGTTTAGTATTCTTTGCATTCACAACTATTCTTGGATGGGATTACTATGGTGAAAGATGTTTGGAATATTTATCAAATAAAAGTAAAACTGCTGTAAAGGTTTATAGATGGTTATACATTTTAGCAGTATTTATCGGACCATATATGACTGTTAAGGCAGTATGGACAATTGCAGATATATTTAATGGACTTATGGCCATTCCAAATATTATTGCATTGTTTGTATTAAGTGGTATAGTTGCAAAAGAAACAAAAGATTATTTTGATGAAAAAAAGAAACAGAATAATAAATAGAGTATCTTAATAAATATTTTAGGAAGATATAAAACAATAAAAATAAGAAGGCAGTCTGAATGCTGATTATATGTACGAGAAATTTCGGATACATATAATAATGATTCAGACTGCCTTTTAAGTATATGCATTTTGACGCAAGATATAAGTATATTCAGATTAGTTTACAAATATAATTTAAGTTATGTTCTTAACCTATTTATTTAAATGAAAGAACACGGGGAAGTCAAACAAAAACATAGTTTGTTTAAAATGATTTCTGCATTATAATTAAGAAATTATTTGAGTAGAAAAATAATAAGAAAATCTTTTGTAAATATGGATGTTTTACAACAAAGGTATAATTGAATTTTTTTAGTAACTATGGTATTCTAGTTACAGATTTTGTATTAGTGCGCCCATTTTGTGGAATGATACAGATAAACATACGAAATAATAATAGAAAAAAGAGGAATAAACAATGAAGAGAGTGTTACTTAAACTTAGCGGTGAAGCTTTAGCCGGTGATAAGAAAACCGGATTTGATGAGGCAACTTGTGTTGCAGTTGCTAAGCAGGTTAAGCAACTTGTAGATAAGAATATAGAAGTTGGAATAGTTATAGGTGGAGGAAATTTTTGGAGAGGTCGTACAAGTGAAAAGATTGACAGACCTAAGGCAGATGGAATCGGTATGCTTGCCACAATTATGAACTGTATGTATGTGTCAGAAATATTCAGAACAGAAGGAATGGACACAGATGTATTTACACCATTTACATGCGGAACATGGACTAAATTATTTTCAAAGGATGAAGCTGTTAATGGATTAAAGGCAGGTAAGGTTTGTTTCTTCGCCGGAGGAACAGGTCATCCATATTTTTCAACAGATATGACAATGGTTTTAAGAGCCATTGAAATTGAAGCAGATTGTATTTTAGGAGCTAAAGCAATTGACGGTGTGTATGATAGTGATCCTGCTGTTAACCCGGATGCTAAGAAATATGATGAATTACCAATAAGTAAGATTGTAGATGACAGACTTGGAGTAATTGATCTTGCAGCAAGTGTTTTGGCAATGGAAAATAAAATGCCAATGCTTTTATTCGGATTGAATGAAGAAAATAGCATTATTAAGGCAGCAACAGGCGAGAAAATAGGAACAAAAATTACAGTAGAATAATTTATAGAATGAAGGAGTTTTAACATGGAAGAATTAATTATGACATATGAAGATAAGATGGAAAAGTCATTAGACAATTTATATAGTGAATACACATCTATTAGAGCAGGACGTGCGAATCCACATATTTTAGATAAGATTACAGTTGATTATTATGGTACACCAACACCACTTCAGCAGGTTGGTAATATTTCTGTACCTGAAGCAAGAATGATTGTAATTCAGCCTTGGGAAGCATCAATTTTGAAAGATATTGAAAAGGCACTTTTAATGTCTGATTTAGGATTAACACCAACTAATGATGGTAAGATGATTAGACTTGTTTTCCCTGAATTAACAGAAGAAAGAAGAAAAGAACTTGTAAAGGATGTTAAGAAAAAAGGTGAAAATGCAAAAGTTGCAGTTAGAAATATTAGAAGAGATGCAATGGATGCAATTAAGAAAAAAGGAAAAGAAGATGGAATTTCAGAAGATGAAATTAAGGAATATCAGGATGATGTTCAGAAATCTACAGATAAATATGTTGCAAAGATTGATGCAGCAGTAGAAGAAAAATCAAAGGAAATATTAACAGTATAATAGAAATGTTAATAAATCCTTAGCAAAAACAATTTCGTATTAATAAGTGGCTTTTGCAAAGAATAAAAATTGATTCTGTGCAAAAGCCATTTTAGAATGTATACAGAAACCGGAGGAAGTATGGCAGAGAGTATAGATTTAACAGGAATGAATATACCTAATCATATTGCCATTATTATGGATGGCAATGGAAGATGGGCAAAAAAGAGATTTTTACCTAGAAATGCAGGACATGTGGCAGGAGCAAAGACGGTAGAAAAAATAATAGAAGACGCATATGATTTAGGTGTTAAGTATTTGACTGTATATGCATTTTCAACAGAAAACTGGAACAGACCTGATGATGAAGTTGCAGCTTTAATGAAACTTCTCAAAAATTATTTAAAAGACTGTATTAAAAGAGCAAACAGCAACAATATGAGAGTAAGAGTTATAGGTGAAAGAAGCAGATTAGAACCTGAGATTGTTGAAAAAATAGAAGAATTAGAAGAGTGTTCAAAAAATAATACAGGTATTACATTTATCATTGCACTTAATTATGGAGCAAGAGATGAAATTGTAAGAGGAATCAGAAAAATATCTAGAGAATGTGCTGAAGGCAAAATTGCTCCGGAAGATATTACAGAAGATATGTTTAACGGTTTTTTAGATACTCACGATATTCCTGACCCTGATTTATTAATCAGAACAAGTGGAGAGTTAAGATTGTCAAATTATCTTTTATGGCAGCTTGCATATACAGAATTTTATTTTACAGATGTTTTATGGCCTGATTTTAATAAAGAGGAATTAAAAAAAGCTATAGCTAAGTATAATGAAAGAGACAGAAGATTTGGAAAAGTTGAGGAGAACTAAAGATGGTAATCAGTAAATTTATGAATAAATCTTTTTATGAAAGACTTTTTAGCGGAATAATTTTGGTGATAATTGCACTTATAACCATTATTTTAGGAAATGATGTTTTACTTGTTACAGTTGGAATTGTTTCCTTAATTGGTTTATATGAAATGAACAGAGTGTTTGGTATTGAAAAATATGCTACCGGAATATTATCATATATTGCAGTAATTATTTATTATGCAATGCTTCGTTTTGATATGATGACATATGTTCCATTTTTAATAGTTGCATTACTTATTGCATGCATGGCTATTTATGTTTTTGAATTTCCAAAATGCAAGACTGAACAGGTAATGGCAGCAATTTTTGGAACAATATATGTAGCAGTTATGTTGTCTTTTGTTTATTTAGTAAGAATGGGTAATAATGGCGCATATAATGTATGGTTAATATTCTTATGCTCATGGGGAAGTGATACATGTGCATATGTATTTGGTGTTGCATTTGGAAAACATAAAATGGCACCGGTGCTAAGCCCGAAGAAATCTATAGAAGGTGCTATAGGTGGAATACTTGGAGCAGCTGTATTAGGATTTGTTTATGCAACAGTATTTCAGAATAATATAGAAATGAGATATTTAGACCCTAGAATAGCATATCCAATCGTATGTGCAGCAGGAAGTCTTATTGCAATGACAGGAGATTTAGCTGCATCAGCAATAAAGAGAAATCATGATATTAAGGACTATGGTACACTTATACCGGGACATGGTGGCATAATGGATAGGTTTGACAGCGTAATATTTGTTGCACCTATAGTATGGCTCTTAATAAATTTCTTCTAAAATTTTAATATGAAAAAACTTAAATGTTAACAATTACAACATATACATTAGATAAAATATCATTTATGATAATTTTATGGTGCAGGTAAAATAAAAATAATTGTAGAATAGGTGGGAATGACAGTATGTCAAATATTATCAGTATTATAATAGCATTAATAATTTTCAGCGTATTAGTATTAATACATGAATTTGGACATTTTATTGTAGCAAAGAAAAATGGAATAGTAGTAAATGAATTCTCTATTGGAATGGGACCAAGAATTTGTAGTTTTGAAAAAGGTGGAACAAAGTATTCAATTAAATGTCTTCCATTTGGTGGCTCATGTGCCATGTTAGGAGAAGATGAAGATACAGTTGTAGAAGGTTCATTTAATTCAAAGTCGGTGTGGGCAAGAATGGCAGTAGTTTTTGCAGGACCTTTCTTTAACTTTATTCTTGCATTTGTTTTATCAGTCATTGTTATAGCAGCAATTGGAACAGATAAATCTTATGTAACGGCAGTGGATAAGTCATCACCTGCTTATGAAGCAGGGCTTAGAAAAGGAGATATAATTACTAAATATAATGGTACAGGAGTAAGTATCGGTAGAGAATTGTATTTAGAAGATTTTGTTAATCCTTTAGGTTCGGATAATGTAAAACTTACATTCATAAGAGATGGAAAAAAACAGAAAATTTCTTATAAGCCGGAAGAAGTAAAGAAATATATGGTTGGTATGTCATATAATTCCGGTGATACAGAGGCGACTATAGGAAATGTAACAGCCGGCAGTGCAATGGATGAAGCAGGAGCTCAGCCGGGAGATGTAGTGGTTGCTGTTGATGGAACAGAAATTAAATCAGGTGATGAGTTACAGAAATATATTGAAGAAAATCCATTTGGTGATAATACAGTTACGATAACGGTTAATAGAAATGGAAAGACTAAGGAACTTAAGATGACACCTCAGTATCAGACGGTTTATTCAAAAGGTTTTGAGTACAATCTTGCAAGAAAGAGAATGTCATTTGGAAGAACTTTAAAATATAGTTTTGTAGAAGTAAAATACCAGATTAATACAGTATTAAAGAGTTTAAAGATGCTTGTTACCGGAAAGGTTTCAGCAAATGAAGTATCAGGACCGGTGGGAATTGTAAGTGCAATTGGTGATACTTATAAAGCAAGTAAATCAGAAGGTGCATACAGGGCACTTTTAAGTCTCATCAATATGGCTATAATGTTGAGTGCAAACTTAGGTGTGATGAATCTTTTACCTTTGCCGGCATTAGATGGTGGAAGACTTGTATTTTGCATTATTGAAGTTATTAAGGGAAAACCTGTATCAAGAGATAAGGAAGGAATGGTACATTTCATTGGATTTGCATTATTGATGGTATTAATGCTATTCTTAATCTTTAATGATGTAAGAAAATTATTGTAATTAACGGTAAGTAATGTGAATAAATTTGTATAATGCATCTTATTTGAAATAAAAATTAGGAGTCTGAATATGTATAGAGATTGTACAAAAGTGATAAAAATAGGTGATAAGGTAATTGGAGGAGGAAATCCAATCCTTATTCAGTCAATGACGAATACTAAAACAGAAGATGTAGAGGCAACTGTAAAGCAGATAAAGGAGTTAACTGTTGCAGGATGCGATATTATAAGATGTGCAGTTCCAACAATGGAGGCTGCTAAGGCTTTGAAGAAAATAAAAAAACAAATATCCATTCCATTAGTTGCAGATATTCATTTTGATTATAGACTTGCAATAGCAGCAATGGAAAATGGTGCAGATAAGATAAGAATTAATCCGGGAAACATCGGCAGCTTAGATAGAGTTAAAGCTGTAGTAGATGTGGCTAAGGAAAGAAATATCCCTATCCGTGTCGGTGTTAACAGCGGCTCATTAGAAAAACATATATTAGAAAAATATGGAAGAGTGACAGCAGAAGGAATTGTGGAGAGTGCACTTGATAAAGTTAAAATAATAGAAGATTTAGGCTATGATAATCTTGTTATAAGCATTAAATCATCAGATGTTTTAATGTGTGTAAAAGCTCATGAACTGATTGCTGATAAAACTAAATATCCATTACATGTTGGTATAACTGAATCAGGAACAGTTACATCAGGAAACATTAAGTCTGCAATTGGATTAGGACTTATTTTGAGTCAGGGAATAGGAGATACTATAAGAGTTTCTCTTACAGGAGATCCTGTTGAAGAGATAAGAAGTGCTAATTTAATTTTAAAGACTTTAGGATTAAAGCAGGGAGGAATTTCTGTAGTTTCATGCCCTACTTGTGGAAGAACACAGATTGACTTAATAGGACTTGCAACAAAAGTAGAAAAATTAGTGGAAAAATACCAGAATCTTGATATTAAAGTAGCTGTTATGGGATGTGTTGTAAACGGACCGGGAGAAGCTAAAGAAGCAGATTTGGGAATAGCAGGCGGAAATGGTGTCGGTATCCTTATGAAAAAAGGTGAAATAATTAAAAAGGTTCCTGAAGAAGAATTACTTAAAGCATTAGAATACGAATTGAAAAATTGGAGTGAGTAATATATGGAAAGAAAAACTTTTTTTGAAGTATTTCCAGATGTAAAACTTAATAGTGAATTAACAGAAATATTTGAACAGGTTGAAGTTACAAGAATTACTGCTAACAGAGACAGAACAAAATTGCGTATTTATATAGAAAGCAGCAGGCTTATTAATAAGCCTGCTATTTTATCTGTAGAAAATGAATTATGCAGACAATTAAAGATGGGAAAGAAAATATCCGTTCAGATAATGGAGCATTACAGTTTATCACAACAATATACTCCAAAAAATTTATTTGACATATATAAGGATAGTATTTATACAGAACTTTCCCAAAAAAGTGCGCTGATAGCGACAATGTATAAAAAGGCACAATTTCAGTTCTTGTCCGATTCAGCTTTAGAGATGGAACTTGAAACGCATCTTATGACAGAGGAACGTATGAATGTCATAAAAAATACAATTGAGAATATTTACAATATTCGTTTTAATATTCCGCTAAAAGTTGTAATTAAGAAAGTTGAAGCACAAAAGGACAAATTTAAAGAACAGAAAGAAAAGAAACTTAGAAATGAAGTTGAAATCTTAATGAGCAGAAATAAGAGCAATAAGCCTGAAAAACAGGAAGAAAAGGCACAGGAAACACCTGAAAGACCTAAGATTGTAAAATCAACCCGCTCGGATAACCCTGATGTCGTATATGGTAGAGATTTCGAATTTGATGAAGAAACTAAAATTGCAGAATTATTTGATGACTCAGGTGAAGTAGTTATTAAGGGACAGATATTTAATATGGATGAAAGAGAAACAAGAAAAGGAAAGATTATTGTTTCTTTATCTGTAACTGATTTTACAGACAGTGTAATGGTTAAATTGTTCTTAGATAATACAGAGGTTTTGGCAGATTTTAAAAGTCGTGTAGGTAAAGGCAAATTTGTAAGAATTAAAGGTAGAGCAGCTTATGATCCATATGATAAGGAAGTAAATGTTGGACACATCTTTGGAATGAAGCTTATATCAAATTTTGTTGAAATAAGACATGACACAGCAGTTGATAAGAGAATTGAATTACACTGCCATACAAAAATGAGCGATATGGACGGTGTAAGTGATGTAAGAAAAATTGTCAGAAGGGCTTATGACTGGGGTCACAAAGCAATTGCAATTACTGACCACGGTGTTGTTCAGGGCTTCCCTGATGCATGGCATGAATATTGCGATATCAAGAGTATGTGTAAAAAGCAGGGAAAAGAATTTGACTTTAAAGTAATATATGGTGTTGAAGCATATCTTGTAGATGATTTGAAGGATATGATAACAAATCCAAGAGGACAAAGCCTTAAAGACAGATATGTAGTATTTGATATCGAAACAACCGGTTTTATTCCATCTCTTGATAAAATAATTGAAATAGGCGCAGTAAAAGTTGAAAATGGTCAGATTGTGGACAGGTTTAGTACTTTTGTAAATCCTAAAGTACCGATTCCTTTTAGAATAGAAAAACTTACAGGTATAAATGATAATATGGTAATCCATGCTCCTGAAATTGAAGAAGTACTTCCAAAGTTCTTAGAATTTTGCGAAGGCGCAATTATGGTTGCACACAATGCAGATTTTGACATGAGCTTTATTTCGGCAAATGCAAAACGGCAGGGATTACCATGTGATTTTACAGTTGTGGATACATTGTTAATGGCAAGATTCCTTATAATAGGACTAGGTCGATATAAACTTGATAATGTTGCAAAGGCATTAGGTGTTTCCTTGGAAAATCATCATAGAGCTGTTGATGATGCTGAATGTACGGCTCACATTTTCTTAAAAATGTGTGATTTGCTTGAAGAAAAAGATATTCATGATTTAGACAAGGCTAACGAAGCCGGAAAAATGTCTGAAAATGCAATGAAGAAAGCGAAAGCCCATCATGCCATTATATTAGTACAAAATAACATAGGAAGAGTAAATTTGTATAGGCTTATATCTATTTCTCATATAGATACATTTGCAAATGGTAAACCAAGAATTCATAAAAGTGACTATTTGAAATATAAAGAAGGATTGATTATTGGTAGTGCCTGTGAAGCAGGAGAATTATATCAGGCAATATTACATGAACATAGTCAGCAGGAAATTATGCGAATAGCTGATTTCTATGATTATTTTGAAGTGCAGCCTCTTGGAAATAACCAGTTTATGGTTAAGACAGGCGACCCTGAAAAGGATGATAAGAGACTTCTCAATTCAAATGAAGATTTAATTAATATAAATAAAAAGATAATTGAACTTGGAAAGAAACTCGGAAAACTTACGGTTGCTACATGTGACGTACATTTCCTTGATCCTGAAGATGAAATGTACAGAAGAATTATTCAGTATGGTAACGGATTTAAAGATGCAGATGAACAGCCACCGCTTTATTTAAGAACAACTGATGAAATGCTTAATGAATTTAGTTATCTTGACAGTGATTTAGCGGAAGAAATTGTTATAACAAATCCGGCAAAGATTAGTGATATGATTGAGGATATTTCACCAATCCATCCGGATAAATGTCCACCGGTGCTTGATAATTCAGAAGAGGAACTTAGAAATTCGTGTCATGCAAGAGCGAAAGAAATATATGGTGACCCTGTACCAAAAGTAGTTCACGACAGACTTGAAAAAGAATTGGATTCTATTATTGGTAACGGCTATGCGGTTATGTATATAATGGCAAGACGTTTGGTTTTAAAATCAAATGAAGACGGATATCTGGTAGGTTCAAGAGGTTCCGTAGGTTCATCATTTGCGGCAACTATGTCAGGAATTACGGAAGTAAATCCACTTAAACCACATTATTACTGTCTTAACTGTCAGTATTCGGAATTTGATTCTGAAGAAATACGTTCATTAAATGGTGGTGTAGGCTGGGATTTGCCGGATAAAAAATGCCCAAGATGTGGGGCACCGCTTCATAAAGATGGAATTGATACACCATTTGAAACTTTCCTTGGATTTAACGGTGACAAGGAACCTGATATTGACTTAAACTTTTCGGGTGAATATCAGGCAAATGCCCACGCATATACAGAAGTTATGTTTGGTAAAGGACATACTTTCAGAGCAGGAACCATTACAGGTGTAGCTGATAAAACAGCATTTGGTTATGTAAAGAATTATTTTGAAGAGCATGATATACATAAGCGTTATGTTGAAATCGACAGAATAGCAAGAGGATGTACCGGTATAAGAAAGAGTACAGGACAGCATCCGGGTGGTATTGTTATTGTCCCAAGAGATAAGGAAATATATGAATTTACACCAATCCAAAAACCTGCAAATGATATGACGACAGATACGCTTACAACTCATTTTGAATATCATGCCATAGATGCTAACCTTCTTAAGCTTGATATTCTTGGACATGATGATCCGACAATGATTAGAAGACTTGAAAAGTTAACAGGAACGAATGCTGTAGAGATTCCGTTTGATGATCCGAAGCTTATGTCTTTATTTGAAAGCCCGGAAGCATTAGGAGTAACATCTGAACAGATAAGAGGATGTCCTATCGGGACGCTGGGTCTTCCTGAAATGGGAACAGATTTTGTTATTCAAATGTATGTTGATGCAAAGCCAAAAACAATAGCCGATTTGATTAGGTGTTCGGGATTGTCACATGGTACGGACGTATGGGTTGGAAATGCTCAGGAGTTAATTGCACAGGGCAAATGTACTATTTCAACAGCAATTTGTACCCGTGATGATATTATGACTTATCTTATTGACAAAGGAATTGACCCGGGTATTAGCTTTAAGATAATGGAAGCTGTAAGAAAAGGTAAGGGACTTACTCCTGAAAATGAGCAGATTATGATTGATAATGGTGTGCCTGATTGGTATATATGGTCATGTAAAAAGATTAAATACATGTTCCCGAAAGCCCATGCAGCAGCTTACGTTATGATGGCTCTTCGAGTTGCATATTATAAAGTTTATTACCCACAGGCATATTATGCAGCTTATTTTGCCATAAGAGCAAAGGCATTTAACTATGAACTAATGTGTCAGGGTAAGGAACGTTGCGAGTATTATCTGGACAATCTTATGCGTAAGAAAGAGAATAATGAAACAAGTAAAAAAGATGAAGATACAATTGGGGATTTAAAAGTAGTACAGGAAATGTATGCAAGAGGATATGAATTTGAACCAATTGACCTTTACAGAGCAAAAGCAAAAGAGTTTCAGGTTATTGATGGAAAGGTAATGCCGTCATTTAGTGCAATAGAAGGAATGGGAGATAAAGCTGCAGAAATGCTTGAAGCGGCAGCAAAAGATGGAAAATTCCTTTCAAAAGATGATTTGAGAGAAAGGGCAAAAGTAAGTAAGACAGTTGTGGAAACAATGTCAGACCTAGGTTTGCTTGATGGAATGCCTGAAGGAAATCAGTTATCTATATTTGATTTGTAAAATATTAAGCATGTAGTTATACAAAAATATTTTTGTATAGCTGCATGTTTTTTTGTGTAAAAATCAATATTTACAGGTTGATAAATAATGAAATAATATGAAAAAAATAGAAACGTTTCAACACCGATAAATAAAAGAATTTGGTAGAAAAATACAAAAAAATGTTGGATAATAATAATAAATAGTACAATTTGATGAAAAAAATCTGTGCAAAGTTGGACTTCAAAATAAAAATAAACAAATTATAATTAAATTAAGTCGAAGGGGAAAAGGTGAGAATATGAACCGAAGAGGCAATAAAATATTAAACGAATTAATTTGGAATGAAAAACTGAACATATCAGAATTTAAAGAAAAATATAATGTTCAGGAACGCTCCATACGACTGGATATTAAGGGAATAAATGATGACTTGCAAAAAGCAGGATTGCCGGTTATTTCCGAAAATTCTGAGGGAGAATTAGAGCTAGAAAATAAGAGACAAATCAATATAAAAGAATTTGAAAAATTTATTACAAATTATGATTTTTATTCATATACAATGACTAAAAATGAAAGACACACTGTTTTGGCATTGATACTTCTTAATGGAAGAGAATACATAACTGTTGATAAATTAAAAAAAGAAATTGGTGTAAGTAGAAATACAATTTTAAGTGATTTACAGGAATTGAAAATATGGTTTGAAGACAGGGATATGAATTTAAAAGCCAAAGCTCATGTGGGTTATACAATTGAAGCATCAGAATCACAGATTCGTGAGAATATTTTGAAGTTATTGGAAATTAACAGTGAAGAATATTATCAAAACGGATATATGCTTAATATTTATTGGAATCTACTTTTGAAACAAGTTGATTATGCACAGAGTTTTGATTATTTGAAAAGTATTCTTTTAGAGGAAGAGGAAGATACAGGAGTTATATTAGAAGATTACTCATTTTATGAAGCTATTGTTGAATTGGTAATAATGGTAAACAGAATGAGTCGGGAGAAATATCTTACTTCTTTTGAAGAGAGTGGAAGAGAAGAAATTGAAATTAGTTCAAAGTATCCATTTAGTAAATCGGTGCTCAATAAAATAGCAGTAAAATATGACATCAGAATAACAGAAGAAGAAATACTTATGTTTACTAAGTGCCTGAGAAGAAAGAGATATCTTAAGGGTGAAAGAAACAGTGCAAATTCTTTGGATATAAAGGTAATGATTGCAGAAGCAATTCATTCGATATCAGGAAAATTAGGAATAGATTTTTATCTTGATTTTGGATTGTATGATTTGATGGTTGCTCATATGAAATCGGCTGTCTACAGAGTTATGAATGGAGAAGTTTTAGTAAATCCGTTCAAAGAAGCAATTATAAACGATTATCCTGAAATACTGAAGATTGTACATAAGGAATTAGAAAAACTGGAAGGATTTATAGGAAAGAAATTTTCGGAAGATGAGGTATTATTTCTTGTTTTGTATTTTGCATCAGTAATTGAAAAAGAAAAAGTTGAAAACAATAAAAATAAAAAAATTCCGGTAGCACTTGTTTGTGCAACAGGAAGAGGAACAGTTCAATTTATGTTGGCAAAGTTAAAAATACTTGATGATATTATAGAAATTGTCAGTGTATCGTCACATCATAATATGAAGGAAATAGAACAATCGGGAGCTAAGATGATTATTTCAACAATTCCTTTACCGGATGCAGTTTTACCGAGTGTAGTCATAAGAAGTCCAATGCTAGATGACAAGGATATACTGAATATTCAACAAAAAGTATTTGAACTTAAGGGACAGAATAAAGAAGAAATGGAATTGCCTAATATAAAAGATATAAATGAGAATACCGGAAAGGACATACAAGGAGCATTTTATCAATTACTTTCAACAGATAGAATTGTTCTTGATTATCCGGCTAAAGATTGGGAAGAGGCAATAAAATGTGCAGGACAGTTACTCCGTGATTCAGGAACTGTAACAGGTCAGTATATTGATGAAATGGTTAACAATGTAAAAAAACATGGAGCATATATTGTAGTATGCAAGGGAATGGCACTTCCACATGCTGATAGTAGTAAGGGAGTTATAAAAGAGGCAGCCTCATTTGTAAGACTAAAAAAAGGAATAGAATTCGGAAGTGAATTTAACGATCCGGTAAGATATGTAATAGGAATGAGTATTAAGGATGCTGAAAGCATTAATCAGGCAATATATGACATGATGATGATTTTTGGAGACGAAAATAATATCAGGAAGTTTGATGAACTTCCTAATGAACAATCAGTTTTAGATATGATAAAGAGTTTTGAAAAAAAGTAAAAGGAGAGAGAAAGATGAAAAAGATAACAAGCAATAAAGAAAAACATTATTTAGCAGTTACTTTATCAGGTGAAAATGACAAAGAAGTTTTAACACAGATGGCTTCAGCATTACAGGAGGAAGGATATGTAAAGGATAGTTTTCCTGAGGCAATCCTAAAAAGAGAAGAAGTTTATCCTACAGGTCTTCCGGTTGGAGAAATAAGTGTGGCAATTCCACATACAGATCCTGAACATGTAAATGATGCAGCAATTTGTCTTGGAATTTTAGACAAACCCGTAACATTTAATGTAATGGGAATGGAGGGAGAAACAACTGATGTTTCAATATTGTTTATGCTTTCAATTAAACATAAAGAAGATCAAATGGATATGCTCCAGAAATTAATAACCGTATGCCAGAATCAAGATACATTAAAAGAGATTATGGCACAGGACATGGACAAAATTAATGAAGTTATGACCACTCTTGTAGAGGGGTAGGAACTTAATAAATTGCCAAAAGGCAAATAATTATATGAAAGGAGAAACAGATATGAAAAGAATAGTTATCGCATGTGGATCAGGAGTAGCAACATCAACAGTTGCAAACCAGAAGGTATCTCAGTATCTTAATGAGCACGGATATGCAGGAAAATACCAGATTGAACAGTGTCAGGTATCTGAACTTGCAGAAAAAGCAAAAAATGCTGACTTTGCCATTGCTACAACAGTAGTTGGTGGAAACATTCCTTGTCCTGTAATACCTGGACTTCCATTATTGACAGGTATCGGAGTTGACAAATTGTTCAGTGATGTAGAAGAACAGATGAAAAAGTAGAAAAAGTAACACGTAAGAAAATATTTGAAATTATTTTCAAATGAGATTAAGAAGGGAGAAAAAGCATGCAATATATTATTGATTTTTTTAGTTACATTAATGGTTTAGGTGCAAGCGTAATGATGCCAATTATTTTAACAATTTTTGGTGTTATTTTAGGAGCAAAGTTTGGTAAAGCCCTTAGAGGTGGATTAACAGTAGGTGTAGGTTTCATTGGACTTAACCTTGCAGTAGGACTTATTGGTACTTATTTAGCACCGGCAGTTCAGGAAATGGCCGACAGATTCCATTTATCACTTACAACTGTAGATGTAGGTTGGCCTGCAGCAGCAGCGATTGCTATGGGTACAACAATTGGTCTTATAATTATTCCAATTGGTTTAATTGTTAACATTATTATGTTACTTACAAATACAACTCAGACAATCGACGTTGATATTTGGAACTATTGGCATTTCGCATTTACAGGTTCATTAGTTGCTATTGTAACAGATAACCTTGCATATGGTATTATAGCAGCTGTTATTAATATTATTATAGTATTTGTAATTGCTGACTACACAGCACCAAAGGCAGAAGAAGTTTTAGGAATGCCGGGCGTTTCACTTCCTCATGGATTTACAGCAGCCTTTGTTCCATTTGCAATCGTAGTTAACTGGATTATCGATAAGATTCCGGGAGTTAACAAGATCGATATTAATATTGAAAAATTACAGAAGAAATTCGGTGTATTTGGTGAACCAATTATTATTGGTACAGTATTAGGTCTTGTTATCGGAGTATTAGCAGGATATCCATTAAAAGACATTTTAACATGTGGTATTTACTTAGGTGCTGCATTAGTACTTATTCCAAAAATGGCTGCATTACTTATGGAAGGTCTTATGCCAATTTCAGAAGCAGCTCAGGGATTTATTTCAAAGAGATTCTCAAACAGAGGAAAGATTTATATTGGACTTGACTCAGCAGTAGGTGTAGGACATCCTGTTACATTAACAGTATCACTTATTCTTGTACCGGTTGCTGTATTCCTTGCAGTTATTCTTCCTGGAAACACAGTACTTCCAATGACTGACTTATCAGTATTACCATATATGTTCGTATTAATTGTACCATTAGTTGGTGGTAATGGATTCCGTGCAATTATAACAGGTATTGTTGCATTAATCGGTGGTTTATATATTTCAACTGACCTTGCAGCAGTTACTACATCTGTAGCTCATACAGTAGATGCAGCTACATATGATGGTGTTACAAAGATTTCATCAATTTGTGATGGTGCAAACCCACTTACATGGCTTATTTACAGAGCAGGTAACTTAAGCATTATAGCATTAGTGGTTGTGGGAATTGTAGCACTTGCATTAGCTTTCTTAAACAGACAGCGTATTATTAAAGCAGCTCATGCTGAAGAAAAATAAAAATGAAAGGTAAATGTATATATGAAAAGTTATGTGTATAATAAATCACACTATTTCATTCAACATACTTTACCGGGGTTATTCACACTCCTGATTGGGCTTTATTGCCTAATCAGGCAGGTGATGACCGGATTTAGTGGTTTGTTGATGTTTATATTAATCATTTGTGTATATAATGTGTGGAATGAATTTATATCTTTAAGTAATCCGTATGAATTTGAATTGGGAAAAGACAGTGTAACTTTTCGTGCATACAAACAGGAACATACTTATAAGATAAGTGAAATGACAAATTTCTCAATGAGAATGGTTGCAGGAAATACATCAATATATATGAATATAAATAAAGGTGGGATTTTAAAAGGAAGATATTGGATTAGAGTATCTGAATTTGAAGAACAGGATGAAATAGTAGATTATTTTTATGATTTAGATGAAAAAGTTAATCCGGATTCTGTTGTTACCAGAGCAAGAAAAGAAGGTAGAGAAAGATTAGCTCAGAAAAAAGAACTGGAAAAACAGAAGAAAATCAGTAAGAAATTAGTTAAAAATTAATTAGTATATAGTAAATTTGAAAACAATGTAATTAAAATAGATTATTTTATTTAATCCATAGGATTGATAGGAGGGATAGTAATGCTGGTAACATTAAAAGAATTACTTGATGAAGCGAAAGTAGAACATAAGGCAGTTGGAGCTTTTAACGGTACAACACTAGAAGCAATCAGAGGAATTATTCAGGCGGCGGAAGAACTTAATTCACCTGTTATATTACAGCATGCACAAAGCCATGATGATTTAATTGATTTAGAAGAGATAGGACCGGTTATGAAGTATTATGCTGAAAGGGCGAAAGTTCCTGTTGCATTACATTTAGACCATGGTTCAAGTTTTGATAGATGTGTTCAGGCTTTAAAATTAGGCTTTACATCCGTTATGTATGATGCATCAGCTAAAAGTTTTGAAGAAAATGCAGCAGAAACAGCAGAAATAGTTAAAATTGCACATGCAGTTGGAGCAAGTGTTGAAGCTGAATTGGGACATATTTTCACATCAAAAGTCGTACAGGGTGAAGGAGCAGGAGCTGATAGCACTGATGATTATGAAGACTTAGATAACATATATACAGATCCTGAAGTAGCAAAGAAGTTTGTTGAAATGACAAATGTAGATTGCCTTGCAGTTGCATTTGGTACGACACACGGAGTATATCTGACTGAACCAAAATTGGATTTACCTAGAGTTGCAAGACTTAGAGAAGCAACAAACATTCCATTGGTTATGCATGGTGGTTCAGGAGTATCAGATGAGGATTATGCTGTAGCTATTGAAAATGGAATTTGTAAAGTTAATTACTATACATATATGAATACAGCAGGTGGAAAAGCATCAAAGGAATATTGGCAGGATGATAGTAAGCCATTGTTCTATGACTCAATGTCATTAGTTGCAACAGAAGCAATTAAAGAGGATGTAAAGCGTGCAATAAAGGTATTTCAGAAAATAAAATAATTAACTACTACTTAATTTTATGAAAAGGAGAGTATAGATGGCAGTATATAAAGAAACAATTATGTTAAAATCACACGGTGGTACACCAACATATGTAAATATTACACCACAGGTTAGAGAAGCAATAGAGAAAAGTGGAATAAAGAATGGAATTTGTGTAGCAATTTCACCACATACAACATGCTCAGTATTTTTTGAAGAATTTGTACATGATTACAATGAAGCAGGAGATGAATTTTTACAGGAAGATTTGAATGATGTATTAAAGAAAATCATACCTGATCATGTAAATGCAGATCAGTATAATTATCCTGGTGAAGAACATTATAAAGCTGTTGAATCATGGCCTGATGCAGCTACATATTTACCAAATGGTGATAGAACAGCCTTATTTAATGGAGATGCCCATTTAAGATCTACACTTGTTGGTTCAAGTGCCACATTGGAAGTTGATGATGGAAAATTGGGTGTAGGACCTACGGGATATGTTTATTTTGTAGATTTTGACAGAACAAGAGAAAGAACAAGAAAATGTAAAATTATTGTTATAGGAGAATAGGAGGAGAGTAAAATGGCAAAAGCAGAATCACCTTTTTTGATTGTTAATCCAAAGTCATATTTATATGGTGAAAAAAGTTTGGAATTAGCAAAGGCAGCAGATAAAACTGCAAAAGAAACAGGACTTCAGATTTATTTTACATGCCCATATGCTGACATAAGATTAATAAAGGAAAATACAGAAAATCTTATTGTGTGTGCTCAATCAATGGATCCTTTGACTCCTGGAAGAGGAATGGGACATGTACTTCCTGAATCATTAAAGGAAGCAGGAGCAGAGGCAGTATTTTTAAATCATGCTGAAAATCCTAAAACAGTTTCAGATTTATATGCAACAATTAAAAGAGCAAAAGAATTAGGAATGATTACAATAGTTTGTGCAGATTCAACAGTTGAGGCAAAGGCAGTTGCATGTATGGATCCTGATATAGTATTAGCAGAACCAACAGATTTGATTGGAACAGGAAAGGTAGCAGATGACTCATATACTATTGAAACAGTAAAGGGTCTTCACGAGGTTAATCCTAATGTATTAGTAATGATTGCATCAGGAGTAAGCACAGCAGATGATTGCTATAATGTAGTAAAACTTGGAGCAGATGGAACAGGTGCTACATCAGGTATTTTAAATGCACCATCTCCGGCACAGAGAGTACATGAAATGGCTGAGGCAATCGTTAAAGCTAAAAAAGAGAAATAGCCACATTGACATAACTAGTCTTTCATAATTTGGGGAGTAATACTAAATAATTTTTATTACTCCCTACCTTTTTGCATAAATTATATACTTAACATCTGGTTTGAGGGGCAACTACTTTATTTTTTACAAAAAATGTGATATTCTTGTCTTAGATTTTGCTTAATTTTACAAAAATTATACTTTTAAATAATAAAATAAAAGATAAATATAAGAGATTAAGAAATAATAGAGAAAGAATATATAATGATGTTTCCTTAAATGAAGGAGACAGAATGGAGTATCATGAAGAATATTTCAATATTGGGGTCTACTGGTTCAGTGGGAACTCAGACATTAGAAATTGTAAGAGCTAATAATGATTTAAAAGTAGTTGCAATTGCAGCTAAGAAAAATATAAAGAAACTTGAAGAACAGATTAGAGAATTTGATCCTGAAATTGTATGTGTATATGATGAAGATGCAGCTGAACAATTAAAGATTTCTGTTGCAGATAAGAATGTAAAGATAGTAACAGGAATGGATGGATTAATTGAAGCAGCGACATATGATAAGGCTAAGTTAGTTGTAACGGCTTTTGTGGGAATGATAGGAATAATACCTACTTTAGAATGTATAAAAGCCGGAAAGGATATTGCATTAGCTAACAAAGAGACTCTTGTTACTGCAGGACATTTGGTAATGGATTTAGCAAAGAAACATAACGTAAAGATATTACCTGTAGATAGTGAGCATAGTGCAATTTTTCAATCAATAAATGGAGAAAACCATAAAGAAATTGATAAGATAATTTTAACAGCTTCAGGCGGTCCGTTTAGAACATGGGAAAAATCAAAAATGAAAAACGTTACCATTGAAGATGCTTTAAAACATCCTAATTGGAAGATGGGACCAAAGATTACAATTGATTCAGCAACTATGGTTAATAAAGGCTTAGAGGTATTAGAAGCAAAATGGTTATTTGACGTGGATGTAGATGATGTTCAGATAGTAATTCAGCCTCAGAGCATTATTCATTCTATGGTTCAGTTTAATGATGGTGCTGTTATGGCCCAATTAGGTTTGCCAGATATGAAATTACCAATTCAATATGCAATTTATTATCCGGAGAGAAGATATCTTGCCGGAGAAAAAGCAGATTTTGGAAAAATAGCCCAAATTACATTTGAAGACCCGGACTTTGAAAAATTTAAAGGTTTATCACTTGCATATAGAGCAGGAAAGATAGGAGGTTCTATGCCTACGGTTCTTAATGCAGCAAATGAAAAAGCAGTTGCAATGTTTTTAAACCGACAGATAAGTTTTTTGGAAATTACGGAAATTATTGAATATTGTATGAGTTATCATCAGACTATTCATAATCCGACGGTACAACAGATATTGGATATTGAACAATGGGTGGATGAAATAGTCGATAAAAGATGGTAACATAATTAATTTGCGTATTGTAGGTTGAAAATAAACAGATTTGGGATAATGGGATGAAGAAAGGAGAGTATGAGATATATGAAAAGTCTCATACAAATAACATTATGAAGTTTTTTATTGACACAGCAAACGTAGATGATATCAGAAAGGCAAATGATATGGGAGTTATTTGTGGTGTAACTACAAACCCATCATTGATTGCTAAAGAGGGAAGAAATTTTAACGAAGTTATTAAAGAAATTACTACTATTGTAGATGGACCTATAAGCGGTGAAGTTAAAGCAACAACAACTGATGCAGAGGGTATGATTGCAGAAGGAAGAGAAATAGCTTCAATTCATCCGAATATGGTTGTAAAGATTCCAATGACTGTCGAGGGCTTGAAGGCTGTCAAGGTACTTTCAAAAGAAGGAATTAAAACAAATGTTACTTTGATTTTTTCAGCAAATCAGGCAATACTTGCAGCTGAGGCAGGTGCATCATATGTATCACCATTCCTAGGAAGACTTGATGATATTAATCAGCCGGGAATTGATTTAATAAGAACAATAGCAGAAATTTTTGATATTTACGGATATGAAACTGAAATTATAGCTGCATCTGTACGAAATCCAATTCATGTTACGGATTGTGCATTAGCAGGAGCTGATATTGCTACAGTTCCTTATAAGGTAATTGAAACAATGACAAAGCATCCATTGACAGATCAGGGAATAGCTAAATTCCAGGCAGATTATAAAGCTGTATTTGGAGAATAAAATAAAAAAGTTCGATTGTAACGAGCCGAACTCAGAGATGCTACGCATCTTTTTCGTTACGGCTGTCGCGGATGAATAAAAAAGTTCGATTGTAACGAGCCGAACTCAGAGATGCTGCGCATCTTCTTCGTTACGGCTGTCGCCGCATAAATAAAGAAAGACCAACACGAGTTTTCAAGCAAGCTTGAAACGTAGTGTTGGTCTTTCTTTATTTGCGTGGCTCGTTACAATCGAACTTTACGTATTTTTTACTTAGAGATGGTTATGGATTTTACATTGGGCATTTATGATTAAGAAGAATTAACAAATGCGCATATTTAGTTAATTATTTTTAAACTAAATAAAAGAAAATGTAAATTAGAGCGATGAAATAAATCGTCAGATTATGGAGGAATTAAGAAATGAGAAAATTAGCAGTTTTAGCACTTAGTGCAGCATTAGTTATGGGAACAATGACAGGTTGTGGTTCTACAAATTCAGACGCAAAGAATTCTGATAATGCAGGAACAAATAAAAGCGCAAGTTCAGAAACAGGATTTGATACATCTAAAGATATTTCAGTTGTTTCAAGAGAAGATGGTTCTGGTACAAGAGGAGCTTTCATTGAATTAACAGGTGTTGAAGAAAAAGATGCAGATGGAAATAAGGTTGATAACACAACATTAGATGCAAGCATTACAAACAGCACAGAAGTAATGATGACAACGGTGTCAGGAAATGATTACGCAATCGGTTATGCTTCACTTGGTTCATTAAATGACACAGTTAAGGCAGTTAAAGTAGGTGGAGTTGAAGCTACAGCAGATAACATTAATGCAGGTACATATACACTTGCAAGACCATTTAACATCGTAACAGGTGATAGCGTAAGTGAAGTAGCACAGGATTTCATTAACTATATTATGAGTGAAGATGGACAGAAAATTATTTCAGACAATGGTTATATCGAAGTAGAAAATACAGGAAGTTTTACATCATCCAAAGTAAAAGGAAGCATCGTAGTAGCCGGTTCTTCATCAGTAACTCCTGTAATGGAAAAATTAAAAGAAGCTTATGCCAAAGTTAACTCAAATGCATCAATTGAAATTCAGGAAAGTGATTCTACAACAGGTGTTAATTCAGCAATTGAAGGAACATGTGATATCGGAATGGCATCAAGAGATTTAAAGGATGAAGAAAAAGGAGTTAAGGCAACAGCAATTGCAAAAGACGGTATTGCAGTAATTGTTAATAATAACAACACAATTGATGACTTAACAGTAGATCAGATTAAAGATATTTTTACAGGTGCAGTTACAACTTGGGCAGATGTTAAATAATTTGAAAATCAACAAAGCTTAGAATTTGAAAAAATAAAAAGTGAAATTAAGCCTGGCTAGCAAAGTATTAATTGGTAAGTCAGGCTTAAGAAATATATGAGGAAAAGAAATGCAGGAAAAAAATAATGTAGGCACAAATACAGGATGGAAAAAATTCAAAGAGTTATTTATGAAAATAATTTTTTTGATTGCAGCCTGTGTGTCAATTGCAGCGGTAGCTTTGATTTGCATATTCTTATTTGCAAATGGAATACCGGCAATAAAAGAAATTGGATTTACTAAATTTATATTTGGTACACAGTGGCGTCCGACGAATAACATATATGGTATTTTACCAATGATTGTAGGAAGTATATACGTTACAGCCGGAGCATTGATTATAGGTGTACCAATTGGGCTTTTAACAGCTATATTTTTAGCAAGATTTTGTCCGAAGCCTTTGTACAAAATACTTAAACCTGGAATTGAACTCATGGCTGGAATCCCATCGGTAATATATGGTTTCTTTGGATTGGTTGTTTTGGTACCGGCAGTAAGAGATAATTTTGGTGGTGATGGTCTTAGTATGCTAACAGCAAGCATGTTACTTGGAATGATGATTTTACCAACAATTATTTCGGTATCAGAGTCATCTATAAGGGCCGTACCTGATAAATATTATCAAGGGGCATTAGCACTTGGTGCAACACATGAAAGAAGTGTTTTTCTTACTGTTGTTCCGGCAGCAAAATCAGGAATTTTGGCAGCGGTTATATTAGGAGTAGGAAGAGCAATAGGAGAAACAATGGCAGTAATTATGGTTGCAGGAAATCAGCCAAGAATGCCGGAGGGTATGTTAAAAGGTGTTAGAACGTTAACAACAAATATAGTAATGGAAATGGGATATGCTGCGGGATTACATAGAGAGGCACTTATAGCAACAGGTGTTGTTCTGTTTGTATTTATTCTTATAATCAATCTACTGTTTTCAATTATAAAAAATAAAGAAAAACATCAATATTAAAGGAGTAAAGTAGATTATGAATAATGACAAATTATCACAAATAAAAGGAATAAATAAAGTTTCCTTTTTACAGAGATTAAAAAGTTATAAAAGAAAACCGGGCTCCTTTATATTGTTATTATTAGTTGGATTAGCAGCACTAGCAACAACATTATGCTTAGGTTTTATAGTTTGCTATATATTAATTAAAGGTATACCAAACCTTACACCTGATTTATTCGCATGGGAATATAATTCAGAAAATGTATCAATGATGCCGGCGATTATAAATACTATATCAATGACATTGTTGTCACTTCTTTTTTCAGCACCAATTGGAATATTTTCAGCAATATATCTTGTGGAATATGCAAAAAGAGGAAATAAACTTGTTGGAATTATGCGAATAACAGCAGAAACATTAACAGGAATTCCTTCTATTGTATATGGCTTATTTGGAGCATTATTCTTTGTTTCAACTCTTAAATGGAAACTTTCATTAATGGCAGGTGCATGTACATTGGCGATTATGGTACTTCCTGTAATATTAAGAACAACAGAAGAAGCATTAATGTCTGTGCCGGATTCATATAGAGAAGGAAGTTTCGGACTTGGAGCAGGAAAGTTAAGAACAGTATTTAAGGTAGTTTTACCGTCAGCCATTCCCGGAATTCTGTCAGGAGTTATTCTTGCAATAGGTAGAATTGTAGGTGAAACAGCAGCTTTAATTTATACGGCAGGTGCAGCTACAAAGGTAGCAGGAGGGTTATTTGAATCAGGAAGAACTTTAGCAGTTCATATGTACAGCCTTTCAAGAGAAGGATTACATACAGACCAGACATATGCTACAGCAGTAGTACTTTTAATTATGGTACTTCTTATAAATGGAGCATCAGGACTTATTGCAAAGAAATTTGAAAAGGCAAGTGGCGGAGAAAAATAAAGCTAAATAATAATAAAAAAAATGAAAAGAATTCCGAATGAATTTAAAGGAGAAAGAAATGAGTAGTAAATTTGATGTAAAAAATTTGAATTTATATTATGGCGAATATCATGCCCTAAAAAATGTAAATATGGAAATACCTGAAAAACAGATTACAGCATTCATCGGACCTTCAGGATGCGGAAAATCAACTTTCCTTAAGACATTAAACAGAATGAATGATTTAGTTGAAGGATGCAAAATAACAGGTGATATAAAGTTAGATGGTGAAGATATATATGGAAATATGGATGTAAATCTTTTGAGAAAAAGAGTAGGAATGGTATTTCAGAATCCAAATCCATTCCCAATGAGTGTGTATGACAATATAGCTTATGGACCAAGAACACATGGAATCCATTCAAAAAGTAAATTAGATGAAATAGTAGAAAAGTCATTGAGACAGGCTGCAATTTGGGATGAATTAAAAGACAGATTGAAAAAATCAGCTTTAGGATTATCTGGTGGACAGCAACAAAGATTATGTATTGCAAGGGCATTAGCAGTTGAACCGGAAGTTATTTTAATGGATGAACCTACATCAGCACTTGATCCTATTTCTACATCAAAGATTGAAGATTTAGAATTAGAGCTTAAAGATAAATATACAATTATTATGGTAACTCATAATATGCAACAGGCAACAAGAATTTCAGATAATACAGCCTTCTTTTTACTTGGAGAAGTAATTGAATATGATAATACAGAAAAACTATTCTCAATGCCTAAAAATAAAAAGACAGAAGAGTACATTACAGGAAGATTTGGCTGATTTTATAACACGTTGGTCGTTATATATCGAATATATACTAAAAGAGCAAATGTTCTACAAGGCATATGAATGTTATCAATGGAAAGAGAGGTTGGACGAAAATGAGAGATAAATATATGAAACAGTTGGAAAACTTAAACAACAATATGATTGAAATGGGGGCAATGATTGAAAAATCTATAGAGAATGCGATTTCTGCATTAGTAAGACAGGATGTTGAAACAGCAAAGAAAGCGATTGAATATGATGCTGAAATTGACGAAATGGAAAAGAATATTGAAAACATGTGCATGAAAATTTTACTAAGCCAGCAACCGGTAGCAAGTGATTTACGTACGGTTTCATCAGCTTTAAAAATGGTTACCGATATGGAAAGAATAGGTGACCATGCAGCAGATATTTCAGAAATAACAATAATGATGGCAGATAAGCCATATAGATGTAAATTAGAAAAGATTGAGAAAATGGCAAAAGAAACAATGATAATGCTTGTCCAAAGTATAGAGTCATATGTTAACAAGGATATTGAGAAAGCTAAAGCGGTAATAAATCATGATGATATAGTTGATGGATTATTTGACGAAGTAAAAAAAGCCCTGATTGTTGCCATAAAAGATGATGAGGAAGATGGAGAACAGATGGCAGATTTATTAATGGTTGCAAAATATTTGGAAAGAATAGGCGACCATGCAACAAATATATCCGAATGGGTAATTTATTCAATTACAGGAAAAAGATAAAAACATTAAATTACAGTTTAAGCCAAAGGATGAAATAGGCGGAATGGAGTGTATTATGAATAGCATTTATTTAATAGCCGAGAAAATTACAAAGGGAAAAAATATTAGTACATATAAGATGTTTTTAGTATTAAGTGTAGTGATATGGTTAATTGGAATGTCTGTAATAGCAGTTCCATTTTTTATAACAGGTAAGATTTCCTGGCAGATAATGGCAATTATTGTAGGATATCCGACAACATTTTGCGGATTATTTGGTGGAACAATATATTTATATCGTAAAGATTGAAATTTTACATAGATTTTACATGAATATCCCTCTGACTTTACACTGCTAAAATACAATGCAAATGTAAAAAGAATGTAAATAAAAACGTAAGACATAAAGCCTAAGTAGTTTAACAAATATATTTGGCAGTAAGGCTTTAGGTAAAACACAGGAGGAAATTTATGGATATTTTCAATGTATTGTCCCTTATTGGAGGATTAGCGTTATTTCTTTATGGAATGAATGTTATGGGTGATGGACTTGCGAAGACAGCAGGTGGAAAATTAGAAAAAATATTGGAAAAACTTACATCAACACCTATAAAAGGCGTTATTTTAGGTGCTGCTGTAACAGGAGTAATTCAAAGCTCATCAGCTACAACTGTTATGGTGGTAGGATTTGTTAATTCGGGAATAATGAAACTGACGCAGGCAGTTGGAATTATCATGGGTGCAAATATTGGAACAACAGTTACATCATGGATTCTTAGTTTATCAGGAATTCAAAGTGATAATTTTTGGATTAAAATGTTAAAACCGTCATCATTTTCACCAATATTAGCTGTTATAGGTATTGTATTTTTATTATTTACAAAAAGTGAAAAGAAACATGATATTGGAACAATTCTTCTTGGATTTGCCGTTTTAATGTTTGGAATGGAAACAATGAGCGCAGCAGTAAAACCATTGGCGAATGTTCCTGAATTTACAAATATTCTTACTATGTTTTCTAATCCAATACTTGGTATGTTGGCAGGTGCAGTTCTTACAGCGGTGATTCAGAGTTCATCGGCATCAGTAGGAATTTTACAGGCATTATGTGCTACGGGATTTGTATCATATGGAGTTGCAATACCGATTATAATGGGACAGAATATAGGAACATGTGTTACAGCATTGATTTCAAGTATAGGTGCTAAGAAAAACGCAAAGAGAGCAGCTTTTGTACATTTATATTTTAATGTAATTGGAACTACAGTATTTATGATTGTATTTTACCTTGTAAATGGATTTGTGCATTTCTCATTTTTAGGTGATGCAACAAATGCAGCAGGAATAGCAATAGTTCATAGTTTATTTAATGTAGGTGCAACAATATTGCTTTTACCTTTTGGTAAGGTTCTTGTTAAGCTTGCAACACTTACGGTAAGAGATGAAAAAGAATCAGAAGATATTGCAGAAGATAAAACATTAGAAATGCTTGATGCTCGTTTTCTTGAAAAACCTGCATTTGCTGTAGTACAAAGTGTAAGCGTTACAAAGAAAATGGCTTCATTGTCAAGAGATGCTTTATTTAAGGCAATGAGTCTGTTTGAAAATTATGATAAAAAAACAGCTGAAGATGTAGTAAAACTGGAAAATAAAATTGACCAGTATGAGGATCAGCTTGGAACATATTTAGTAAAATTAAGCAGTAAGCAGTTATCCTTAAATGATAGCCAGACAGTATCAATTATGCTTCATGTAATTGGGGATTTTGAAAGAATCGCAGATTATGCGATTAATATAAGTAAAAAGGCAGAAGATATGCACAGTAAAGGATTGAAATTCTCATATGTTGCCTCAAAGGAACTTCAGGTGTATGGAGATGCCCTTAAAGAGATTATGAATATGACTGTAGATGTGTTTACAGCAGATAATTTGGATGAGGCTGTAAGGGTAGAGCCACTTGAAGAAGTAATAGACAGACTTAATTCTAAGATAAAGAAAAATCATGTTAAACGATTACAAAATGGAGAATGTACAATAGATATTGGTTTAATTCTCGAAGATACAATTACTAATTACGAAAGAGTTGCAGATCATTGCTCAAATGTAGCAGTATGTATGTTGCAGGTAAGAGAAGATGAATATGGAACACATGAATATTTAGATAATGTTAAACATGATGATACACAGTTTAAAAAATTATATCAGGAATATAAAGAAAAGTACTATTTAAACTAAGAATATGATATGCTTTAGTTATGTTATGTGAATAAAAAATGAGCATAATATTAGTATGCAGATTAGACAGAAATAGTTTTATGATAAACACAAGGAGGAAGATATGGCTTTAATATATATTGTTGAAGATGATAAAAACATACAGGAAATAGAAATGTTTGCATTAAAAAACATAGATTACGCTGTAGAGGGATTTGAATGTGCCGGAGATTTTTACAAAAGGCTGTATGAGAAACTTCCGGACCTTGTGTTGTTAGATGTGATGCTTCCGGATGAAGATGGTCTTGAAATAGTAAAAAAATTAAGAAAAAGACCGGATACCATGAGAGTGCCAATCATCATGGTTACAGCTAAAACTACAGAAATAGATAAAGTAAAAGGACTTGATATGGGAGCAGATGATTATATAACCAAACCATTTGGAGTAATGGAACTTATATCAAGGGTAAAGGCACTTCTTAGAAGAAGCAGAAATCTGCAGGAAGAAAAAATGATATCTATAGGTAATGTGTTTATGGATACTGAAAAAAGAGCTGTTTATGTAAATGATGAGCCTTGTGAACTTACATACAAAGAATTTGAACTATTAAAATTACTTATGATTAATGCAGGAATTGTATTACATAGAGATACAATAATGGCAGACGTATGGGGAACAGATTACGAAGGTGAATCAAGAACATTAGACATGCATATAAAAACTTTAAGACACAAACTTAAAGAGGCAGGAAATAGAATTAAGACGGTAAGAAATGTAGGATATAGGATGGAGTAATGTAATGAAGAAAAAAATAAATACGCAATTTATTATAGTTTCATTTATTGCTATTATATTAACTATGAGTTTGTCTGTAGGAACATTTTATGAATTGTTTGTACAAGAAATGAGAAATGACATGAAAGCATACACCCATGTACTTAGAAGTGCAGGGGTGTTTAATGCGTCTAATGAGGAAAAATTAAATCTCAAAAACGAAGATTTGCGAATAACAATAATAGATGCAGATGGAACTGTTGTTTATGATAATGAAGCAAATGATATTGAAATGGATAATCATAAAGACAGACCTGAAATAGAATCGGCGCTCAAAAATGGTGAGGGCTCAGATGTTAGAAAATCTTCAACTCTTAATAAGAGCACATATTATTATGCAGTACTTTTGGATGATGGACAGGTTTTAAGAATTGCAAAAGAAGCTAGTAGTGTGTGGAATATTTTTATAAAAGTGCTTCCGCTTATTTTAGGAATCATAATATTAATGCTTTTTTCTGTTGGAATTATTACTCATTATATTACAAAAAGTATTGTAAAACCGGTAGAAGAACTTGCTAATAATATTGATGAAATAAAAGATATAAAAACATATAAAGAGATACAGCCTTTTATCGATACAATAAAGAAACAACATGAGGATATAGTAAAAAATTCTCATGTGCGGCAGGAATTTACAGCGAACGTATCGCATGAATTAAAGACTCCTCTTACATCCATTTCAGGATATTCGGAATTAATTGAAAATGGAATGGCAACACAGGAAGATACTATAAGATTTGCAGGAGAAATACACAAAAGTTCTCAAAGACTTCTAACACTTATAAATGACATCATAGAATTGTCTGAACTTGATTCGTCAGAAAGCAAAGTTGCAATGGAAACAGTAAATATATACGACATTGCAAAAAATTGTGTGGAAATGCTTAAATTTAATGCTAAAGATCATGGAGTCAATTTAAAATTTGAAGGAACACCATGTAATATAACTGCTAATAAGATGATGATGGAAGAATTAGTGTATAATCTTCTGAGTAATGCTATCAGATATAACAGAGAGGGTGGAAGTGCCACTGTACGTGTTAATAAAATATTAGATAGAGTAAATCTTGAGGTACTAGATACCGGAATAGGAATTTCAAAGGAAAATCAGAAACGAATATTTGAAAGATTTTACAGAGTTGATAAGAGCAGGTCAAAATCAACAGGTGGAACAGGACTTGGACTAGCAATAGTTAAGCATATTTTGATAAAACATAATGCACAGCTTGAACTCGAGAGTACCGAAGGAAAGGGAACTCATATAACAGTAATCTTCCAACCATCACAAAAAAAAGGCTTAATCAATAATAAAATCCGGTAGCCGGATGAACGATGGTTAGAATAAAAGTATAAAGAAATGTAAATGAAAAGGCTTATAATATAGAAGAATCGAATACTTCTGTATTATAAGCCTTTTATAAGAGAAAAAAGTATGAAAAAAATTTGAACACAAAGAAAAGTTGAAAAATGTGTTCACAAATTTAAGATAATAGTCATTTTATGCATTGCTTTCAGAAGGTTGTGTTGAACCAACAAAACTTCTGATTATGTCCTGTCTTGTTACGATGCCAATAAAATAATCTCTGTCATCTGTAACAGGAATAAAATTCTGGCTCATTGAGCGATTTAACAGCTCATCCATTTTCACATCTACGCGAACTGCAGGATTATAATTTTTCTTTATTATATCTTTAACCAAATAAGGTTTTTCACTTTTTACCTTATTGTTCATATAGTCAACAAGACTCCATAAAAAGTCACTAACGCTAACACAACCTACATATTTTTCATCCTTTGATAAAACCGGAATAGCGGTATAACCATGTTCCTTCATAGCTTCTAATCCCTGTTCAAATGTAAATGTGTCATATATGTAGGAAACCTCTGATTTATTTTTTAATAACATTAAAACGTTCATATAATTTATACTATGCAGATATTCTGCAACCCTTTCTCAATTATTCAAAAACTAAAATTGCGAAACAATTATAAAATTTCTGTTGTGATACATGTCTGGTTCGACAAAAGAACGCTCGCGCTGCTTGCTGCTCGTAGCAGTTCTAAATATTCAGCACACAGACAGACTTTGAAACCTGCGGTTTCATTCAGCCTATGCACTAAATATTTGAACCGACGGCGTCAAATGCACTTTCGTCAAACCAGACATGTATCACAAACAAAATTTTGTTTAAGAGTGTTTCGATTTTATGATTTTATGATAATTGAAGAATGTGTACAAAATTAAAAGAAAGTTTGATAATTTTATGAAAGATTATTAAAGATAAAGTTAGGAAAAAGAAGAGTGTAAATAATAAAAGTGTAAATAATAAAAGTGCTTGCAAATTTGACGGTTCTTGTTATAATAGTACAGTAATATTTTTTAGGCCTGTTGGTCAAGAGGTTAAGACGCCGCCCTCTCAAGGCGGAATCACGGGTTCAATTCCCGTACAGGCTGCTTGTAGAATCACAGAATTATTTCTGTGATTTTTTTGTATGAGATAAGATTTTACTTATGGAACGAAGTATTCAAAGTTCTTTACTGCGTAACTTATAGAGGGGTGAGGAACCATATTTTTCTTAGCAATTAAGGAAAATTCTCAAGTTCAGCGGCATCTTTAAAATATTTTAATTGTAGTAACTCCATAAAAAATCCACTATCCATAATTAATAATATCTGTAAGTCATAATATGCCATACTATTTATAATTTTAATATAGGCGATAAAAAAAACAATAATTCTAAAAATGAAAAATATATAAAATTCATTATAGGCATATAAAAAGAATAAATGAAAAACTTACATCTTCTTGCCGGAAGCGTTAAATTTATAAGTTTTTATCCCATCATTAAAATATGTATTTGTTACTAAAGACCCATTTCCTGTTGCAAGATATTTTGCTCCTTTAACGGTAATCCAACCTGTACACATTTCTCCGGTAGAAGGGCTTAAGTAAAATTTCCTGTTATCTACAGTTAAAAAACCTGTTTTCATTTTTCCGGTAACAGTGTCAAAATAATACCATTTACCGGAGTATTTAACCCAACCGGTTACGATGTTGTTGTCGCCTGTTAAATAATATGTATCCTTACCGTCTTTTACAAATTTACCGGAAATTATTTCTTTATTTAGTCCAAAATATGAAATGATGGAATCGGCATCCTTTTTACCAAGAAGGTATCTTTTAGCTACTGTATTAAAATATTTTTTGCAGTCAGATTTATTTGTGATATATCCGTGCTCAATAATAACACTTGGAATATTGTATAAAACACCATTTCTGACAATAGAATAATAATCCATTCTAGAACCGTTTTTGTAATGCAAACCTTTGTATTTTCGCATCCAAAAACCACGTTTTTTTAATCCTAAGGAATGTAAGTTATTTAAGGCAATTTTACCAAATGAGGTAGTTTGTAAATGAATTCTTTTATTATAACCGGAGCCATATGCTGCAAGCATTAAAGCACCGGTTTTGTTTTTATTTTCATTAGCATTGATATGAAGACTTATTAAAAAATCAGCATTAAGTCTTTTTGAATATCTGTTTCTTGCTGTAAGGCAGTCTCCAAGTCCGAGGGTAGAGAGGCAATTATTGGTTGTTCTTGTCGTATAAACTGTAATGTCACCATAATTGTCTAATTTGTTTTTGCATGCTTTAGAAATATCAAGTACAATATCTTCTTCTTTAAGTCCATATCCACGGGCACCGATATGCTTTTTGCAATGACCGGGATCAAGAACTATGACCTTAGAAGTTAAAGGCGATAAGTCAGATTTAATATAATCAGATTTATCTGAAGGTAAAGAGACGGCCTTAGTATTGTTACTTAAAGAAGTTTCTGATAAGTTGTAAGTTGTAGTGACTTCATTTGTAGTACTTTCATTTAAAGAAGTATCTGCAACAGAAGCCTTTGTATTTGTAGAAAATGTTAAAGTGCATGTAAGCATTGATAAAATTAGTGTGTGTTTTAAAATCCTTTTCATTATAATATGTACCTTCCAATGATTTTTTCCTGTATAAGTATAAATGATTATTATAAAAATTACATTACTAAATAGGTAAAAATTGTAAAATTATGCAAAATCCATGAAATAAAAAGAAGAGTATGTGGTAAAAAGCATTTAAAAAATTCTTTATGAGATAGTTTTGTGTTGCTTTTACGCTGGTTTTATGTCATTAAATTGCCATTAAAACGCCATTTTTACGCCATTTGCTTGACACAAAATAAAAGCAGAGTTATACTGTTTAACGTAAATATTGACTAGATGATAAGGAGTGGACCAGAGGTCCACTCTTTGTTATTGTTAAAAAGTCTTAAATAAAGACATAATAATAGTAGAAAGTTGAGGAGAAAGCGTGTCAAGAAGAGAAGAATACGAAGCAAAGACAGAAGCACTACTTCAGCCAATGGTTGACGAAAGAGGATTCGAATTAGTTGACGTAGAGTATGTAAAAGAAGGCAGTAACTGGTATTTGAGAGCTTTTATAGATAAGCCGGGCGGAATATCTATAGATGATATTGAACCGATAAGCAGAGAACTCAGTGAAAAGTTAGACCAGGAAGATTTTATAAGCGATGCTTATATATTAGAAGTAAGTTCTCCGGGACTTGGAAGACCATTAAAGAAAGATAAGGATTTTGTAAGAAGTATAGGTGAAGAAATTGAAATTCATTTATATAGAGCTATAAACAAACAAAAAGAATTTGTGGGAATCTTAAAGGAATTCAACAAAGAAGAGAATACTTTTACAGTTGAATTAGAAGACGGCGAAGAAACGGTGTTTAACAGAGCTGATGTTGCACTCGTAAGATTGACATTTGATTTCTAACAATTACTTTGTATCAAATAGAACAGAAAATAGTCCGATGAAGGACAACAGTATGTAGAGATAATTAGGAGGATAAAGGAAAATGAATAAAGAATTAATTGAATCATTAAATGTACTGGAAAAAGAAAAAGAAATTAGTAAAGAAGTGTTATTTGAAGCAATCGAAAATTCGCTTGTAGTTGCATATAAGAATAATTTTAATAAAGCTGACAATGTTATTGTTAATGTTGACAGAGAAACAGGAGATTTCCACATTTATTCACAGAAGGAAGTTGTTGAAGAAGTATTTGATCCTGTAATTGAAATTTCATTAGAAGATGCAAGAGCAATTAAGGGAACATACGAAATCGGAGATATGGTTAATGTAGAAATCCAGTCAAAGGACTTCGGAAGAATTGCAACACAGAGTGCTAAGAATGGTATTTTACAGAAAATCAGAGAAGAAGAAAGAAAGAGCGTATTTGAACAGTACTATGAAAAACAGAATGACATTATTACAGGTATTGTTCAAAGAATTAATGGAAAGAATATTAGCGTAAATCTTGGAAAGACAGATACTGTTTTAATGGAAAAGGAACAGGTACCAGGAGAACATTTTAGACCAACAGACAGAATTAAGTTATATATTACAGAAGTTAAAGATGGAAATAAAGGACCAAGAATCGTTGTTTCAAGAACTCATCCGGGATTAGTAAAGCGTTTATTTGAACAGGAAGTTTCAGAAATCCAGGACGGAACAGTTGAAATCAAGAGTATTTCAAGAGAAGCAGGTTCAAGAACAAAGATGGCAGTTTACTCAAACAATCCTAATGTAGATGCAGTAGGTGCATGTGTAGGTGTAAATGGAGCAAGAGTTAATGCAATCGTAGATGAACTTTGTGGTGAAAAGATTGATATTATAAATTGGGATGAAAATCCTGCGATTTTAATTGAAAATGCATTAAGCCCTGCAAAAGTTGTTTCGGTATTAGCTGATCCTGATGAAAAAGAAGCTATGGTAATCGTCCCTGATTATCAGTTATCTTTAGCAATTGGTAAAGAAGGTCAGAATGCAAGACTTGCAGCAAGACTTACAGGATTCAAGATTGATATCAAGAGTGAAACACAGGCAAAAGAAGCCGGAATTCAGTATATATTCGATGATGACGAATATTATGATGAAGATGAGTATTATGATGACGACGAATACTATGATGATGACGAATATAATGAAGAAAAAAATGAAACTGATGATACTTTAGAAGAAAACTTCGATGAAAATGAAGCTGACAGTGAGGATGATTCAGAAGAATAAGTAAGAGAGGTCAATATGAGCCAGACAAAGAAAGTTCCATTAAGAAAATGCACCGGGTGCAATGAAGTGAAAAATAAAAAAGATATGATTCGTGTTATCCGTGATAAAGAAGGAAATATTTCTATGGATGCTACGGGTAGAAAAAATGGCAGAGGGGCATACATTTGCCCGGATGTAAAATGCCTTGAAAAAGCTATGAAGAGCAAAGGTCTTGAAAGAACACTTAAGGCAAAGGTTCCGGAAGAAGTATATGAACAGCTAAAGGCTGAGTTAGGAGAAATCAATGGATAAGGTTATATCTATGATTGGTTTAGCAACTAAAGCCGGCAAGACTGTATCAGGAGAGTTCTCAGTAGAAAAAGCGATTCAGGGAAATAAAGCCCATGCAGTTATTGTTTCTGTAGAAGCATCGGATAATACAAAGAAGATGTTTAAAAATAAATGTGAATATTACAAAATACCGTTGTTTTATTATGGAACAACACAGGACTTAGGAAAAGCTACAGGAAATAAAACCAGAATGTCATTGGCAGTAGTTGACGAAGGATTCTCAAAATCAATCATAAAAATGTTAGATAATCAAGTAAAATAATCGGAGGTTATAGAATGGCAAAAATGAGAGTACATGAATTAGCAAAAGAATTAGATATAAAAAGTGCAGATATAGTAAAAGCATTGGGAGAAAAAGGCATTGACGTAAAAGCAATGAGCTCAGTGGATGACAGTGAAGTAAAATACATAAAGGATAAATTTAGCAAGAGCAAGACATCTGAAGATAAAACAGCTGAAAAAGTGACACCTGCAGAAAAAACAGAAGTCAAAGAAGAAAAGAAACATAAGAGAATTATTACAAGCAGAGGAATGGTTCGCCTTAAAGGTGATGGCGAAGAAAGACCAAGAAGACCAAGACCTGATGGTGAGAAAAAACGTCGTCCAAGACCTGAAGGTGAAAATCAGAATGCAGCCACTCAGAAAACTGAAAAAACAGAAACAGTTAAGAAAGAAAATGAACAGATAGCAAAACCTGTAGAACAGGAAAAAAATGAAAGTGCAAATAAGCCGGTAGAAAATAATGCACAGCCAAAAGAAGAAAAGGTTGAATCTGTAGTTACACAGGTTGCTAAGAATGAACCAAAGAGACCGGCTCCTACAGCAGAATCAGCAGCAAGAAAAGCAGCTGAGATAGCAGCAAAAGCAGCAGCAATTGCTGAAAGCCGTGGACAGAGCAGAAACAATGACAGAAGAAATAACAGAAATGGCCAGAATAGAAACAACAGAGATGGACAGAATAGAAATGGAAATGGTCAGAACAGAAACAACAGGGACGGACAGAATAGAAATAACAGAGATGGTCAGAACAGAAACTTTGGAAACAGAGATGGTCAGAACAGAAACAATGATGGAAAGTCATTTAACAGAGATAATAGAAATGGCAATAACCGTAATTTCAATAATAGAAATAATGATGGTTATAATAAGGATAAAGATTTTGACAGAAATGACAACAACAGAAGAAATGACAGAAGAAGAGATGACCAGAAGCAGAGTGCACCTGCAGATATAATTCAGAGCAAAGATCGTAATAAGAGAGAAAACAAGTTACGCCAGGATAAGCAGGAAAGAGGAAGAAAGAATTACGAAGATGGTAATGGCGGAAGAAAAGGCAAGAATGGGCGTAGAGTTGATTTGAGCAAGCCGGTATTACAGAAACCTCAGAAGAAGGAAGAAAAGAAAGAAGAAATCAAAGTTATTTCAATCCCTGAAGCACTTACAATTGGTGAATTAGCAGAAAAGATGAAAATGCAGCCATCAACAATTATTAAGAAACTTTTCTTAGAAGGTAAGATGGTTACAGTTAATACTGAAATTGATTTTGCCGGAGCAGAAGAAATAGCCCTTGAATATGAAATTATGTGTGAAAAAGAAGTTAAGGTCGATATGATTGAAGAACTTCTTAAGGAAGAAGAAGAAAATGAAGCAGACATGACAAGTCGTCCACCTGTTGTATGTGTAATGGGTCATGTAGATCATGGTAAAACATCTCTTCTTGATGCAATTAGAGAAACAAATGTAATTTCAGGTGAAGCAGGTGGTATTACACAGCATATTGGTGCTTCTGTTGTTAAGATTAATGACAGAAAGATTACTTTCCTTGATACTCCGGGACATGAAGCGTTTACAGCAATGCGTATGCGTGGCGCTCAGTCAACAGATATTGCAATCTTGGTAGTAGCTGCAGATGATGGTGTAATGCCTCAGACAGTTGAAGCTATCAATCATGCAAAAGCAGCCGGAATTGAAATAATTGTAGCTATTAATAAGATTGACAAACCGGGTGCAAATATCGAAAGAGTAAAACAGGAATTAGCTGAATATGAATTATTAGCAGCTGATTGGGGTGGAAATACAGAAATGGTTCCTGTATCTGCACATACAAGAGAAGGAATTGAAGAATTATTAGAAATGGTTCTTTTACAGGCAGATGTACTTGAACTTAAGGCAAATCCTGACCGTATGGCAAGAGGTATCGTAATTGAAGCAAAACTTGATAAAGGTAAAGGACCTGTTTCAACTGTACTTGTACAGAAAGGTACACTTCATATTGGTGATCATATTGCAGCAGGAGCAAATTACGGTAAAGTAAGAGCTATGACAGATGACAGAGGAAATAGAATTACAGAAGCAGGACCTTCAACTCCAGTAGAAATTTTAGGATTGAGCGGAGTACCAAACGCAGGTGAAGTATTTGTTGCTAAGGAAACAGCAAATGAAGCAAAAGCATTTGCGGAAACATTTATTGCAGATAGCAAGGAAAAACTTCTTGAAGGAACTAAGTACAGAATTTCTCTTGATGATATTAACAGTCAGATTAAGGCAGGTAACCTTAAGGAATTAAATATCATCATAAAGGCAGACGTACAGGGTTCTGTAGAAGCTGTAAAACAGAGTATGTTAAAACTTTCAAATGAAGAAGTAGAAGTTAAAGTTATTCATGGTGGTGTAGGTGCAATTAATGAATCTGATGTTATTTTGGCTTCTGCATCAAATGCAATTATTATTGGATTTAATGTAAAACCTGATGCTCAGGCAGAAGAAATTGCTACAAGAGAAAAGGTTGATTTAAGATTATATAGCGTTATTTACAATGCAATCGAAGATATTGAAAGAGCTATGAAGGGAATGCTTGAACCAATTTACGAAGAAAAAGTTATTGGTCATGCGGAAATCCGTCAGATTTTCAAGGCTTCAGGTGTTGGAAATATCGCAGGTTCATATGTATTAGATGGTTCATTCAAGAGAGGATGCTCAGCTAGAATTACACGTGATGGAGAGCAGATATTTGACGGACCACTTGCATCACTTAAGAGATTTAAAGATGATGTTAAGGAAGTTAAAGCAGGATATGAATGCGGTCTTGTATTTGAAAAATTCAATGATATTGCTGAAGGAGATGCTGTAGAAGCGTACATGATGGTTGAGGTACCTAGATAAGACTAGTTAACCGGAAAGGAATTATATGAGAAAGAACAGCATAAAAAATACAAGAATTAATGGAGAAGTTCAAAGAGAATTATGTAATATAATCAGAGAACTCAAGGACCCAAGAGTAGGAATAATGACAAGTGTTACCCATGTAGAGGTAACACCTGATCTTAAATATTGCAAGGCGTATGTAAGTGTGTTAGGCGATGAAGAGACAAAGGCTGATACATTAGCAGGACTTAAGAGTGCAGTTGGATTTATCAGACATCAGCTTGCAAAAAACGTAAATTTAAGAAATACTCCACAGATTACATTTATTTTAGATGATTCTATAGAGTATGGCGTAAGAATGTCAAAAATGATTGATGAGGTGACGTCAGATGACAATGAATAATCCTATACCTATAAAGGAACTGATTGGCGATGCAAAAACTATTGGAATAGCAGGACATATCAGACCGGATGGCGATTGCATCGGTTCATGCATGACACTCTATAATTACATTGAGAAAAATTTTCCGGATATACAGGTAAAAGTATATCTGGAAAAAATTAAAGATAAATTCTTATTTATAAAGAACTCTGAGAAAATAGATTCAAATGGGTACGACGGAACAGAGTACGATTTATTCTTTTCACTTGATTGTGCTGATTTAGAAAGATTAGGTTTAAATAAAGAATTTTTTGAACATGCAAAGCGAACAGCATGTATTGATCATCACATCAGTAATGGAGGATATGCAGATTATAATTATATTCTTCCAAATGCAAGTTCGGCATGTGAAGTTTTATATGATTTGTTAGATGTAAGTTTATTTGATAAATCTATTGCAGAACCAATGTATACAGGAATTGCCCATGATTCAGGAGTGTTTAGATTCCAGAGCACAACTTCTAAAACAATGAATGTTGCAGGAAAAATGTTGGATTTTGGAATTAATGCAAATAAGATTCTTGAAGAAACATATTATAAAAAAACTTATGCACAGTCTCAGGTTGCAGGAAGACTTCAGCTTGAAAGTGTAAGGTTTATGGATAATAGATGCATATTTGCATACGCAACAACAAAACTTATGGATTTTTATGGTGTAACGACAAAGGATTTAGATTCAGTAGTTGCACAGCTTAGAAATATTGAAGGAATAGAGGTTGCAATATTTATGTATCAGATAGGGGAAATGAAATACAAGGTAAGTATGAGATCTCAGGATTTAGTAGATGTAAGTGTCATAGCATCATATTTTGGTGGAGGCGGTCATGTAAGAGCTGCCGGATTTGATACTGTAGGAGATGTACACGATATCATCAATAACATTTCAGAACAGATTGAAAAGCAAATGTCATAAATATAGTAATGTGACTTACCATTACAGGAGGAATGAATGATAAGTGGTGTAATAAATGTCTATAAGGAGCCGGGATATACGTCTCATGACGTAGTGGCAAAATTAAGAGGCATTTTGAAACAGAAAAAGATAGGACATATGGGAACTCTAGATCCATATGCCGTTGGAGTATTGCCGGTGTGTCTTGGAAAGGGAACAAAATTATGCGATATTTTATCAGAAAAAGATAAAACGTATAAAGCTGTTTTGTTACTAGGACAGGAAACAGATACACAGGACAGTACAGGTAATATAATAAATAAAGCTGAAGAAGATAAATTGAATGCTTTAGACCAGACAGAAGTCTTTACAACAATTAAAAGTTTTATAGGTGATTATGCACAGATTCCACCAATGTTTTCGGCAATAAAAATAAATGGTCAGAAACTTTATAATTTAGCAAGAAGAGGCGAAGAAGTTGAAAGACCGGCAAGACAATGTAAGATAGTTGATATAACTATAACTGATGTTGACCTTCCCAGAGTCGAAATGATTGTTACATGTTCAAAAGGTACTTATATCAGAACTTTATGTCATGACATAGGAAATAAACTTGGTGTTTATGGATGCATGGATAAACTGGAAAGAACAAGAGTCGAAAGATTTAAAGTTGAAGAAAGTATTACTCTTGAACAGATAGAAAAGGCAAGAGATGATGGAAGATTAAAAGATTATATCGTTCCCGTGGATCAAATGCTTGATAAATATTCTAAATGTATTGTGTCAGAAAAATTTGACAAATTAATATATAATGGAAACAAGTTTACAGCCGGAAATACATTGCTAAGAATGAATTTTGAAGATAAACAAAAAGTAAGAGTTTATGCACAAAATGGAGATTTTATCGGTATATATGAATTTGATGCACATAAGCAGATATATAAACCAGTTAAGATATTTTTGTAAATACATACAGGAGTCGTAGGATTATGATAAACATGTCAGCAACAGACAAGATAAAATTAAGCAATACAATAGTAACTGTTGGAAAATTTGACGGGTTACATAAGGGTCATGAAAAGTTATTAAGTGAATTGACTAAAAAGGCAAATGGAAGACGTAAAGTTGTCCTGACATTTGCTGCGGAACCTAAAGATGTATTGAATAATCAGACAGTAAAAACAATTGTAACAGATGAAGAAAAAAGACTTCTATGTGAGAAACAGGGAATTGATGTTTATTGCAGTATGCCAATGACAAAAGAATTTTTGGCATTAGAACCTGATGAATTTATAAATGAATTTTTGAAAAAAAAATTAGGGGCTACAGCGATTGTGTGCGGACCGGATTTCTCTTTTGGAAATAAGGGTGCAGGAAATGTTGATTACCTGAAGGAAAACACAGAAAAATACGGATATGAGTTGTATGTAATTGAAAAAGAAAAATATCATGACAAAGATATAAGCAGTACAGGAATACGCAGTAGTATTATAGAAGGCAGGATAGAGGAAACAAATGAGATGCTTGACCATCCGTACAGTGTTATTGGAAAGGTTGAAGAAGGAAAGAAAATCGGAAGAACGATAAATTTTCCTACGGCTAATATTTTGCCGGCAGCAACAAAACTATTGCCACCAAATGGTGTATATGCAACAAGAACTAACATAAATGGAAAAAGTTATCGCTCAATAACTAATGTAGGTATTAATCCGACGATTTCGGAAAATAATCCTACAAAGGTTGAAACATATGTTGCAAATTTTCATGGCAATTTATATGGAGAAGTTATTGAAGTTTCATTTTACGAATTTATGCGTGGTGAAAGAAAATTTGATGATATAGAACAACTTAAAAAACAAATAACTATGGATATAAATGACAGAATAAAAATGAAAATATAATTTAATAAAAATATTAAATATCATTTTATAATTGAAAAAATTCTATTTAAGAATAATTGGATTAAAAAAAGAAGATGAATAAAAGATATTAGTATGTTATAGAAGGATATTTAAATATTTTCGCTAATTTACAAAGATTTAGTTTACATACCTTGCAATGTATGATAACATAGCAAGGTATGCGAACCTACACTAAGTATTGGATACTCCAACCGTTACTTAAGTGTATGGCGATATTAAAATAATTAAGGAGGTTGTCGTAATGATAACAAAGGAAAAGAAAACAGCAATTATTAACGAATATGCAAGAAAACCGGGCGATACAGGTTCACCTGAAGTTCAGATTGCAATTTTAACAGCAAGAATCCAGGAGTTAACAGAACATTTAAAAGTTAACCAGAAGGATCATCATTCAAGAAGAGGTCTTCTTAAGATGGTAGGTAAGAGAAGAGGTTTACTTGACTATTTAAAGAAAACAGATCTTGAAGGATACCGTGCATTAATTGTTAAACTTGGTATTAGAAAGTAATATAAGTTTTATTTAAAGACTGCATTTTAACGATAATCATATTGTTAAGATGCAGTTTTTTGATGCAAAGAGACAATTTATAGTATGAAACAGAGTCATATCATGGTAAATGTCTGGTTGCTTTTTTGTATCGTATTGTTTATAATAAAAAAGATTGCTTAGTTAATATATCCAATTGGCAAACTGAAACCCGAGACCACTGAAAAAGCGGACGAAAAGTAATTCGCCCTTTTTTCAGTAGTTTCGGTGTTTGCCGGATATATAAGACATTCAAAGGACACATTATATGTGTCGGAAAGATGTATCAGTGAGATGGTACGAAGATAGAGAAAAGGAGACGAAAATGTACAAGAGTTTTAGTATTGAAATTGGTGGTAAAACACTTACAGTAGATGTTGGACGTGTTGCTGCTCAGGCTAATGGTGCAGCATTAATGCATTATGGAGATACAACAGTATTATCTACAGCAACAGCATCAGAAAAACCAAGAGAGGGAATTGATTTCTTCCCACTTTCAGTTGAATTCGAAGAAAAAATGTATGCAGTAGGTAAAATTCCGGGTGGATTTAATAAGAGAGAAGGCAAGGCAAGTGAAAACTCAGTTTTAACTTCAAGAGTTATTGACAGACCTATGAGACCTTTATTCCCTAAGGATTATAGAAATGATGTTACATTAAATAACTTAGTATTATCAGTTGATCCTCAGTGCAGACCTGAAATTGTTGCTATGTTAGGTTCAGCTATCGCAACATGTATTTCAGATATTCCATTTGATGGCCCATGTGCAATGACACAGGTTGGTTTAGTTGATGGAGAATTTATCATTAATCCATCACAGTCACAGTGGAAAGAAGGAGATTTACAGTTAACAGTTGCTTCAACAAGCAAAAAAGTTATAATGATTGAAGCAGGTGCCAACATTATTCCTGAAGCTAAAATGATTGAAGCTATTTATATGGCTCATGATGTTAACCAGAAGATTATCGAATTTATAAATAAGATTGTTGCCGAAGTTGGTAAGCCAAAACATGAATATGAAAGTTTTACAATACCTGAAGAATTATTTGCAGCAATAAAAGAGATTGTTCCACCTGCAGAGATGGAAGAAGCTGTATTTACAGATGTTAAACAGGTAAGAGAAGAAAATATAAGCAAGATTAGAGAAAGACTTGAAGAAGCATTTGCAGAAAATGAAGAATGGCTTGCAGTACTTGGAGAAGCTCTTTACCAGTATCAGAAGAAAACAGTACGTAAAATGATTTTGAAAGATCATAAGAGACCGGATGGCAGAGCTTTAGATCAGATAAGACCACTTGCAGCAGAAGTTGATATTATTCCTAGAGTTCATGGTTCAGCTATGTTTACTAGAGGACAAACACAGATTTGTAACATTTGTACTTTAGCACCATTATCTGAATCACAGAAAATTGATGGATTAGATGAAAATGAAACAGTAAAGAGATATATGCATCACTATAACTTCCCATCATACTCAGTTGGGGAAACAAAACCATCAAGAGGACCGGGACGTAGAGAAATCGGACATGGTGCATTAGCAGAAAAAGCATTAGTACCTGTTCTTCCTTCAGAAGAAGAATTCCCATATGCAATCAGAACAGTTTCAGAAACATTTGAATCAAATGGTTCAACATCAATGGCTAGTACATGTTCATCATGTATGTCGCTTATGGCAGCAGGTGTTCCAATTAAGGCTATGGTAGCTGGTATTTCATGTGGTCTTGTTACTGGAGATACAGATGATGATTATGTATTATTAACAGATATTCAGGGACTCGAAGATTTCTTTGGCGATATGGACTTTAAGGTAACAGGAACAACAGAAGGTATTACAGCTATTCAGATGGATATTAAGATTCATGGACTTACAAGAGAAATCGTAGAAGGTGCAATCCAGAGAACAAGAGAAGCAAGACTTTTCATTATGGATAATTGTATGAAACCTGCAATTGCAGAACCTAGAAAAGAAGTAGGTGCATATGCTCCTAAGATTGTTCAGATTCATATTGATCCGGCTAAGATTGGTGATGTTGTAGGACAGAAGGGTAAAACAATTAATGCTATAATTGAAGAAACAGGCGTTAAGATTGATATAACAGATGATGGAGCTGTATCTGTATGTGGAGTTGACAAAGAACAGATTGATAAGGCAATTGAATATATCCAGATCATTACAACAGATTTCGAAGAAGGAATGATTCTTGAAGGAACAGTTGTAAGCATTAAGGAATTTGGTGCGTTTATCGAGTTCGCTCCGGGAAAAGAAGGAATGGTTCACATTTCAAAGATTTCAAAAGAAAGAGTTGAACATGTTGAAGATTATCTTACACTTGGAGATCATGTAAAATGTAAATGCTTGGGCAAGGATAAGATGGGAAGAATAAGCTTCTCAATTAAAGATGCTCAGTAAATAAAAAAATAATAATCTCCCGACAAATATTTTTCTATTGCGGATATAGATATGAGTCGGGAGATTTTGTATTAATGAATATAAATGTAAAAGGGAAAGTGAGAAGGGATGAGAGAGCAAAAAAAAGATATAACTATGCATATAGTAAATAGAATAATTGTTTTTAGTTTTGTAGCATTTGTTTTTTTACTATTGTTTTCATATGATACATCACCTTTATATAAATGGTGTCATAGTGATACAGCTAATTATATGCTAGAGGGAATATTAGTTGAAAAGGGATTAGTTCCATATATTGACTTTTTTGAACATAAGGGACCATTGATGTTTGTAATACAATGGATGGGAGCGATGTTGACCGGTAATAAAATAGGATTTCTTTTAATTGAAATACCTTTTCTTACAGTAACATTATATGGTAGTTATAAGATTATTGATCTTTTCTATAATGACCAAAGAAAATCAATAATAATTACAATAATTGCATTACTATTAAATCGAATATATTTTGCAGGAAATATGACAGAGGATTACTGTATACCATTTTTGGTATGGAGTATGTATTTTGTAGTCAAATATTTTAAATGCGACATAGATAATGATATAGAACATAATGTTAAATATGCTTTTTTTTATGGAATTACATTTATGGTTTGTGTATTGATAAGAATGACTAATTTTTTACCAATAAGTGTGATGATTATAACGGGGACGGTTTTATTAGCTGTTAATAAAAAGTGGAGCAATATACTGAAAAATATTGTGGATTTTATAATAGGTGCAGTTTTGGTACTAGTGCCTTTTGTAATTTATTACATAAAAAAGAATGCGATATATGAAATGTTTTATGGAACGATTATACATAATATAAAATATACACTAAACACAAACGGAATTTTATTAAATGCAGGAGTGTTTACAATTTTAATTGTAAATTTAAATTTACTAATGTCATTGTTGATAGCAATTTCAAATTTTGTGACAAATAAGAAAGAGAGAATTGTTTCTCTTTCTCTTATGATATCTGCAATTGTTGGTATTGTAGTTCAATTAGGAATGAGGCCAAATTTAAATTATATGTATATATGGTTTCCTGTTTATATAGTAGCTTGTGGTATGACAGCAGATTTGGTGCAGAATAATAAGATTATTAATAAAGTGTTTGGAATATTTACATTGATTTTAATCATTTTAAATTTATCATGTGCTTTTATTTTTACAAAATCCATGATTAGTTATGACGTAAATAAGTTAACAGGTATAGAAAAAGATGCAAAAGAAATAACGAAATTAATTCCTGAAAAATCAAGAAACAGCGTGTTGGCATATAACGTCAAATCAGAGTATTATATTGTGACGGATATAGTCCCATGCTATAAATATTTTATGCTACAGGATTGGATGTGCAGTGTAAATGACGAAATGCAGGAAGAATTCAAGGAATATATTGAATCAGGGCAGGCAGAATACATAGTCGAAAATGGAGAAAATAATATTTATAATGAAAATGATGGAACAGATAATGATTTAGATTACATAATAGACGAGAAATATGAAGAAATAGGAAGAAATGACAGCTTTGTATTGATGAAAAGAAAATAGTACACGAAAGAAGAAAATAATATGTCACAGGAAACAAAGATAAAAATAGGAAAAGTAGCAAATATAATAGCTACAATTATATTTGTGGTATTTATTGTTGTAGTATTTGCAGGAATACCAATGACTACAACACAGTTTATAGTTTTAATGGCAGTACTTTTTATATTATTTACTATATGCACAATTGTTGCTCATATAATGCTGAAGGATTATAATCCGGAATAGTATAAAAAAATATAAAAAAATATATAAAAATGTAATAGTTTAGCTATTTGGTTGGACTGTTGCATTTTTTTTGTGAATTTTTTCACAAACAATTGCAATTACTATATTGATAATGGTATAATCAAATTCAATAGCAAAAAATAAGCATATGTTAATTATTATGAATAGTTGTCGGTAAGGTAGGAGAGAAATATGCAGAATCTAAAAGAACTGACAGGACAGCAAAAATATGATTTGTTAAGAAGTGAATATAAAGATTTTATTTTTGATTCCTATGAAGTTGAAAAAAATAGCAATGAGCTAGATATTAAATATAATTTTGTTGTGCCGGGACTTGCAGAGTTTCATCCAACATGGAAGATACCATTTAAGAATATTGAAGATACAAATGAAGATGCAATAAACAGACTAATTTTTAATCTGGGAATGGTAGAATTAGTCAGTTATTGGAAAATTGCATGTCCACAGAATGTTATTATTAAGTGTGGAGTATTGACTGATACACAGTTACAATGGTGGAAGAAACTATATTACAATGGCTTAGGCGAATGCTTTTATGTTAATGGCATTGAAGCGTATGAAAAAGAATTCATGCATTTAGTTTGTGATTATAGTAAAGAACAGACAGATTGTACAAAGCCAGTTAAATTGCATGGGATATATGAAGGGTGTTTAGTGCCTATTGGTGGTGGAAAAGATTCATGTGTTTCATTAGAAGTGCTTAAAAGAATTAAAGATGAGAAAATAACAACTTACAGCGTAAACAGAATTGAAGCCGTAAAGAAAGTAATAGATGTAACTGATAATAAAATTGGAGATATTCTTTGTAGGAGAACATTAGATAAAACAATGTTACAGTTAAATAGTGAGGGATATATTAATGGACATACACCATTTTCTGCTATTGTTGCATTTTCTTCAGTATTAACAGCTGCATTAAACGGACAGAAATATATAACTTTGTCAAATGAAAACAGCGCAAACGAATCAACGGTTAAAGATTCAAAAGTAAATCATCAATATTCAAAAAGTTATGAATTTGAATTAGATTTTAATGATTACATTGCAACCATAGTGGAGTCAGACATAAGATACTTTAGTTTATTAAGACCACTTACAGAAATACAGATTGCAAAAATATTTGCATCAAGTGACAAGTACCTTGAAATATTTAGAAGCTGTAATGCAGGAAGTAAAAAAGGTATTTGGTGTTGCGATTGTCCAAAATGTTTATTTGTATATATAATTCTTTCACCATTCTTAAGTCAGGAGAGATTGACAGAAGTATTTGGTGAAAATTTATTAAACAAAGAGAGCTTAGAAAAGTATTTCAGAGAACTTGTAGGAATAGATGAGAACAAACCATTTGAGTGTGTGGGAACACGAAGTGAAGTTGTGGCAAGCTTGAAATATATTATTGAAAAGGGTGAAAAACTAAAACTTACTGAAAAATATAAAGACTATATTGTGAATAATGGAGAAGATTTAAAGATACTGCTAGGTGAATGGTGCGATGAGCATCTTGTGCCGGATAATTTTGTAAAGGAAATAAGGAAAGTGGTGTAGTTATATGAAAATAGCAGATATTTTAACAGGGAAAAAGATTTTAATTTGGGGATATGGAAGAGAAGGTAAATCAACAGAACATTTCATTTTAGACCATAATATTGATTGTGAATATGATATTTTTGAAGGTAAATATGAAGATATCGATTGTGATAAATATGATATAATTGTTAAAAGTCCGGGCATAAAATGCCATGAAGATAATATTAAATTTACTTCACAGACGGAATTGATGTTAGCACAATTTGCAAAAAATATAATTGGTATTACAGGCACAAAGGGAAAGAGTACTACAGCATCTATGTTGTACACAACTTTAAGGAATTGTGGAGTAGATTGTGTATTAGTTGGTAATATAGGAAGACCATGTCTTGAGAGATATGACGAAATAAAAGATGATACTACAATAGTGTATGAAATGTCATGCCATCAGTTGGCACATGCAAAGGCATCACCTAAAATAGCAGTCCTTCTTAATTTATATGAAGAACATTTGGATTACTACGATACAATGGAAAGATATAAAAATGCTAAATTTAATATTTTCAGATATCAGAGAGTTACAGATACTTTTATTGTAAATGAGGAAATCGATTTAGATATACCGGTAAATGCAAGAAAAGTTGTTATGTCAGATAAAAATTTAGCAAAAGATTTCTTCCTTAAATTAAGAGGAATACATAACCAATACAATGCAAATGTAGTATATTATATTGCTACAAAGTGCTTTGGATTAGATGAAAAAGAAGTAACAAAATACATCGAATCTTTTGAAGGGCTTCCACATAGAATGGAACGTTTAGGGGAAATAGACGGAGTTACTTATTATGATGATTCAATTTCGACAATATGTCAGTCAGCAATTCAGGCTGTAGAAAGTATTGAAAATATTGGAACTATTATTATCGGTGGAATGGATAGAGGAATTGATTATCAGATTCTTTGTGATTATTTTGAAAAGAATACGAAGGTAAATGTTATTTGCATGTATGCTTCAGGTGAAAAAATTTATGACATGTTATCAGGCAGAGAAAATCTTTATATGTGTAATAACTTAGTAGAGGCAACAAATAAGGCAAAAGAAATTACAAAATCAGGACAAGCGTGTGTATTGTCACCGGCAGCAGCTTCATATGATCATTTTAAGAATTTTGAAGAGCGTGGTGATTTGTACAAACACACTTTAGGTTTATAAAAAACTATACGGGGATGGTAAACACAAAGTATGTGCTAATAATAAAGTTAGTGAGGTTACAAAATGGAAAAGAGAAACTTAGACACTATATGCGTACAGGGAGGATGGCAGCCTAAAAATGGAGAGCCAAGAGTACTTCCTATTTATCAAAGTACTACATATAAGTATGACAATTCGGAACAGATGGGCAGATTATTTGACTTAGAGGAAGAAGGATATTTTTACACAAGACTTCAGAATCCTACAAATGATATTGTTGCACAGAAAATTTGTGATTTAGAAGGTGGTGTGGCAGGTATGCTTACATCTTCAGGACAGGCAGCAAATTATTATGCAGCATTTAATATTTGCGAAGCAGGTGACCATATTATATGTTCAGCACATGTTTATGGAGGAACATTTAATCTTTTTGGAGTTACAATGAAGAAACAAGGAATAGATGTAACTTTTATTAATCCTGATTGTACAGAAGAAGAATTAGAAGCTGCATTTAAACCTAATACAAAAATGGTATTTGGCGAAACAATATCAAATCCATCTTTAGTTGTATTAGATATTGAAAAGTTTGCAAAGGCAGCCCACAGACACGGAGTGCCACTTATAGTAGACAATACCTTTGCAACACCGATTAACTGTAGACCATTTGAGTGGGGAGCGGATATTGTTACACATTCAACAACAAAATATATGGATGGTCATGCAATGGCAGTAGGTGGAGCGATTGTTGATAGTGGAAAATTTGATTGGAATGCCCATGCAGATAAATTCCCGGGACTTACAACTCCTGATGATTCATATCATGGAATTGTATATACTGAAAGATTTGGAAAGGGAGCTTATATTACAAAGGCAACAGCTCAGCTTATGAGAGATTTAGGCTCGATTCCGGCACCTATGAATTCATTTTTGTTAAATGTAGGACTTGAGACACTTCATTTAAGAATGCCACGTCATTGTGAAAATGCTATAAAGGTGGCAACATACCTTCAGAGCAGTGATAAAGTAGCGTGGGTTAACTGTCCGATGCTAAAAGGAAACAAATATTATGATTTGGCTAAGAAATATATGCCAAATGGTACATGTGGTGTAATTACATTTGGATTAAAGGGTGGAAGAGAAACGGCAATTAAATTTATGGACAGCCTTGAATTTATTACAATTGTTACTCATGTTGCAGACGCACGTTCATGTGTACTTCATCCTGCAAGCCATACACACAGACAGATGACAGATGAACAGTTAATTGAAGCAGGAGTTCAACCGGATTTAATTAGATTTTCAATCGGTATAGAAAATGCTGATGATATTATTAACGATTTAGAACAGGCTTTAAATAGAATTTAAATGTATTAAACAAAACAAAGGTCTTCATGGATTAAACATGAAGACCTTTAATTTTATTAAAGATAACAAAGTTACTTTGCCCTTGAATGAAAAAAAAATGTCAGTTAATATATATATAAGAGAAATTAGATTTTAGATGGTAGATGGTAGTATGAAACATGCTTTTAGGAGGTGCGATTTATGAGTTACGTTGAAATAAAAGATGTTGTAAAAGAATATAAAACAGGAGAAATAACAATAAAGGCGGCAGATGGAATGAATTTTTCATTTGAAAAAGGAGAATTTGTTGTTATTGTCGGACCTTCAGGAGCAGGAAAAACTACCGTACTTAATATTTTAGGTGGAATGGATAAATTGACTTCCGGTAACGTTATTGTTGATGGAAAAGATATAAGCAGATACAGCAATAGGGAGTTAACTACATATAGAAGACATGATATTGGTTTTGTTTTTCAGTTTTATAATCTGGTGCAAAATCTTACAGCATTAGAAAATGTAGAACTGGCAGGTCAGATTTGCAAAAATCCGTTAGATGCAAAAAAAGTTCTTGAAAGCGTTGGACTTAAGGAAAGAATGAAAAACTTCCCGGCACAGCTTTCAGGAGGAGAGCAGCAAAGGGTATCTATTGCAAGGGCAATTGCAAAAAATCCTAAATTATTATTGGCAGATGAACCGACAGGAGCATTAGATTATCAGACAGGAAAAGCTATATTAAAATTATTGCAGGATACATGTAAAAAAGGTATGACAGTTGTTGTAATTACGCACAATCAGGCAATTGCACCAATGGCAAACAGAATAATTAAAATCAAAAACGGTAAAGTCAGTGATATGACAATAAATGAAAATCCACTTCCGGTAGAAAAAATTGAATGGTAAAAATTAAGTATCAAGAGGTAGCTATATGAAGGCATTAAGAAAAGAATTTTATGTTCAAATAAAAAAGACATTTGGCAGGTTTTTATCCCTGCTTTTAATTGTTGCCCTTGGTGTGGCTTTTTATGCTGGAATACGTTCTACGGAACCTGACATGAGAAAATCCGTGGATGCAATTTATGATAAAGAAAACATTTATGATATTAGAGTTGTAAGTGAACTTGGAGTAACTAATAACGATATTAATGCATTAAAGTCTATAGATGAAATAAAAGACATCGAAGGTATATATAATGTGGATCAGGTAGTTAAGAATGGAGAAACAGAGTATACCGTGAAAATGATGTCTAGAACGGATACAATTAATAAAGTGAAAACAAATGTGAATGAACTGTCAGATGATGAGTGCCTTGTGGATAGACAGTTAGCTGAACATAATTACATTAAGGTAGGGGACAAGATAACAGTTGATAATGAATACGTAAAGGGAAAGGAATATACCGTAAAAGGAACTTTTTGTACAGGTAATTATTTATCATTTCACAAAGGAAGCAGTACAGTAGGTTCAGGAAAACTTGATGGATTAATAATTATTAATAAAAATCAGTTTGATATGGATAACTTCTCTGATATTTATATTACATTAAAAGGTGCTAAAAAGTTAGACAGCTATGGAACAAAATATGAAAAGTATGTTGATAAAGTGACAAATAAAATTAAAAAAGTTGCGCCTGCTATGGAACAAAAAAGATACGAAGAAATAGTTGACGTGGCAAATGAAGAAATTCAGTCAGCTCAGGAAAAGATAGATAAAAATTATAAAAAATACGAAAAAGGTTTGAAAAAAGCGGATGATGGACAGAAGGAAATAGAAGAAAATAGTAAAAAAATAGAAGAGGGAGAAAGTGAATTAAAAAAGCAGGAAAAAGAATATAAAAGTGGAGTTGAACAATACAATAAAGGGGAAAAGCAATATGAATCTGCCAGCGTAAAATTGAAAGAAGGTGAAAAAGAGTATAAAAATGGTCAAAAACAATATGAAAGTGGATATGCTAAATATAAAACAGGAGTAAAAGAACTTGAAAGTGGGAAAAATGATTTAAATAACACTAAAAAAAGATTTGCTGCAATGGGAATGAGTGATGTGCCGCAGGTTAAGAGCCAGATTGAAAGTGCACAGTCAGAGATTTCTAAACATGAGCGACAATTAAATAAAGCAAAAATTAAACTGGATAAAAGTAAAAAGAAGCTTGATAAAGCAAAGAAAAGTTTAATTGTTGGAAAGCAGGAATTAAAAAAATCAAGAGCAGTATTAGATAATACGAAAGAAAAACTTGAAACCGGAAAGCAAAAACTAGCTGATGGAAAAAAAGAAATTGCTGATGGTAAAAATGAGATTATAAAGGCACAAAAAAAGGTTGATAAGGCATATACGAAGCTTGCTAAGGCTCAGAAAAAGCTTAACAAAGCGCAAAGAAAAGTAGATAAGGCAAAAGATAAAGTATATGAGATAGAAAAGAAAGAATGGTATGTGCTGGACAGACAAACGGTTGTGTCATTTGTTGAATTTGGTCAGGACGCAGAGCGTATTGGAAATATAGGAAAAGTATTTCCACTTATATTCTTTTTGGTTGCAGCAATGGTAAGTTTGACGACTATGACAAGAATGGTTGAGGAAGAAAGAGTTCAGATTGGAACACTTAAGGCACTGGGCTATGGAAAAGGAAGCATAGCCGGAAAATATATCGCATATGGAGCAGTTGCAACAATTGCAGGTGGCATAATTGGAGGTATAGCAGGTAGCAAAACTTTACCATGGATTATAATAACTGCGTATAGATTGATGTATCAGAATTTATATATAATAGAAATTCCTATAAATGGATATTATTTTGTGACAGCATGTCTTGCAGCAGCAGTAAGTGTAATAGGTGCAACAATACTTGCGTGTTATAAAGCACTTATGGAACAACCGGCATCACTTATGCAGCAAGAAGCTCCAAAAGCCGGAAAGCGTGTGCTGCTTGAAAGAATACCTTTTATTTGGAATCATCTAAGTTTTAATATAAAATCGACTTTTAGAAATCTGTTTAGATACAAAAAAAGATTGTTCATGACTTTGTTTGGTATAGGTGGATGTATGGCTTTAATGCTTGTTGGATTTGGCGTTAAAAATTCCATAAATTCAATATTAACAATACAGTTTGATGATTTATTCCATTATGATTTGACAGTTACATACGATGATGAATGGACTAAGAAGAATGGAACGGATGAACTTAAAAAGATTCTCAACAGCAATTCGGATATAAAAGATAATTTACAGGCAGATGTATTGAATTATGATGTTGGAAAGGAAAATAGTACGGTAAGTACATACATAGTTATACCTGAAAGCACAGATGATATATCTAAATACGTTACATTTAAGAGCAGAACTAAAAATGAAAAATATAAGTTAAATGATGATGGTGTGCTTATATCTGAAAAAATGGCTAAGAAAATCGGAGCCAAAGTAGGCGATGAAATTTATTTCAAAGAAAGCGATACTGTAAGATATAATGTAAAGGTTAGTGCAATAATCGAAAATTATAGTTATCATTATATGTATATGACCGGAAAATATTATAAACAGATAACCGGGAAAGATGCAAAAATGAATACTGCTTTTTGTATCCTGAAAAAAGGCAGAGTTATAGACGATAAAATAGGAAATAAAATAATGAGTAATGATGGTGTTGCAGGAGTATCATTCTTACAGACAACATATAATAGTTTTAGTGAAATGATGAAAAGTATGGATACGGTTGTAATCGTACTTGTATTTTCGGCAGGACTACTTGCATTTATTGTACTTTATAATCTTAACAATATAAATATTGCTGAAAGACGAAGAGAATTGGCAACATTTAAAGTACTTGGCTTTTATGATATGGAAGTGTCAGGTTATATTTACAGAGAAAATGTCATTATCACAATTTTAGGAATTATAATAGGCATTGGATTTGGAATAATTTTGCACCAATTTGTAATTCAGACGGCAGAAATTGATATGGTTATGTTTGGAAGAAATATTGGAACGCGTGGTTACATTTATAGCACATTATTAACAATTTTATTTGCTGTAATAATTAATATTTCGATGCATTTTAAATTGAAAAAAGTTGATATGGCAACATCACTAAAAAGTGGAGAATAGTAAATAAAAAAGAAAGATAGGAAGAAAAAATGAAATTCAGACCATGTATAGACATTCATAATGGGAAAGTAAAACAGTTAGTAGGTGGAACGCTTAAAGATAAAGGCAATAAGGCACAGGAAAATTTTGTGTCACAAAAAGGTGGAGCATATTATGCAAATATGTATAAAAATAACAATCTTGAAGGTGGACATATTATTATTTTAAATGCAGCAGATTCCGAGTATTTTGAGGCTTCAAAAAAGCAGGCACTTGAAGCGCTTGCTGCTTATCCGGAAGGAATGCAGATAGGTGGAGGAATTAATGCAGAAAATGCAGCTGAATATATTGAAAATGGAGCAAGTCATGTTATTGTTACATCATATGTATTCAAAAATGGAGAAGTAAATTACGAAAATTTAGACAAACTTGTAAAGACAGTAGGTAAAAGTAAAATCGTATTGGACTTAAGTTGCAGAAAGAAAAACAATGATTATTATATAGTTACAGACAGATGGCAGACATTTACTAACATTAAATTAAATGAAGAAACAATGGAGCATTTTTCCAAATATTGTGATGAATTTCTAATCCATGGAGTTGATGTGGAGGGAAAAGGTTCGGGAATGGAAGAAGAGTTAGTAAAATTGCTTTCAAAGTGGGAGAAAAACCCAATTACTTATGCAGGCGGAATTGCAAGTGTAGATCAGATAGATAATTTCAAAAAAATATGTGATGCAAAATTAGATTTTACAATAGGAAGTGCATTGGATATTTTTGGTGGACATTTATCATATCAGGAAATAGTTGCTAAATATAATGAATAAAAATGATAGGTTACATTTTTATTCTTGTGCAATCGTATAGCATTTTATGATTGGCATCTTTTAAGTGGTTTATAATATTATTTTGAAAAATCTCCATACTATTTATAGAAAGTAGTATGGAGGTTTTTTATGAGTGAAAATAAAGAAAAAAATGACGATATCATAGAATATGGGCAGACTGATTTAGATAAAAATAAAGAACATAAGAAAATACATTTGCTTAATATTATAGGTGAAATAGAAGGGCATGATTGTCTTAGCAGTAATACGAAAACAACAAAGTATGAACATGTTATTCCAACGATTGCGGAAGTTGAGGATAATGATGAAATAGACGGTTTGCTTGTTATATTAAATACTGTTGGTGGAGATGTGGAGTGTGGACTTGCAATAGCAGAGATGATTGCAAGTATGAGTAAACCTACAGTTTCACTTGTCCTTGGAGGAAGTCATTCAATAGGAGTGCCATTAGCTGTTTCTACGGATTATTCATTTATTGTTCCGACCGGAACAATGGTAATACATCCTGTAAGAATGAATGGATTATTTATTGGTGTTCCACAAACATATGATTATTTTATGAGAATACAAAAAAGAATAAACCAATTTGTTGTTAATCATTGTGGGATAACTGAGCATAGATTTATAACATTGATGACAGAAACTGAAGTGCTTACAAAAGATGTTGGAAGTATTCTTGTTGGAAAGGAAACAGTGGATAAAAAAATAATAAACGAAGTTGGTGGCTTAAAGGAGGCAATGAATAAATTAAAATCCATGATAGATGATAAAAAAATATAATGGTGTCAGGGGCAAAAGGTCTAAGTCCGCGTGAGTTTGTTCATAAGTGGGCTTAGACCTTTTATAGCTGCCAAGCATTAATATGTATTATAACTTGAATTAAGATTGAAAAAATAGTAAAATGAAATGTACTTATGGATTTTAGAAGGATAAAACTATTTGGAAAGTAGTAGGTGGATACATGGGATTATTTAAAGCAATAATATTAGGAATTGTGCAGGGACTGACAGAGTTTTTACCTGTAAGTAGTTCAGGACATTTGACTATATGTAAGCAATTAATTGGAATGGAAGATATCGGTTTTTCATTTGATATTATTTTACATGTTGGAACATTGCTGGCAGTATTCTTAGTTTACTGGAGAGATATAGGACGTCTTATAGTAGATGGAATAGGAATTATTGTTGATGTTTGCTTTAATATAAAAGAGTTTTTTGTCAGCAAAAAAATGCAGGATGAGCCATTTTACAGAAAAGTAATATGTAATGGTTATAGAAAATTCGCAATGCTGGTAATAGTATCTACAATCCCAACAGGTATAATCGGTTATTTTGGAAAAGATTTAGTTGAAAAAGCAGGAACTACTCTTTTAGTTCCCGGAATATGTCTTATTATAACAGCAACACTTCTTCTTATTTCAGATAATCTTCCTGATGGAAAAAAGAAACCAAAGAAAACAAGCTATTTAAATGCACTATTTATTGGAACATGTCAGGGAATTGCAACTTTACCAGGACTTTCAAGATCTGGAACTACAATAACAGCGGGTCTGTTATGTGGATTAAAAAGAGAATTTGCAGTTAAATATTCATTTATTATGTCAATTCCGGCAATAATGGGTGCTGCAGTGCTAGACATCGCAGATTTTGGAAAAGATGGAATGACATCTTCAGATTTAGGATGCTACATCGCCGGAGCTTTAGTAGCGGCAGTTGTAGGCTATATTTGTATTAAGACAATGCTTGTTATTGTAAGAAATAAGAAATTTAAATATTTTGCATACTATTGCTATTTAGTTGGCGCTATAGCTGTTATTGGTTATTTTGTAAAATAAAAAGAAAAATTAACGTAATTATTTTAATGACTGAAATAGAGTAATTGATTGAATAATAAAAATTTGATGGAGGTAATGATGGCTACTACTAAAAAAAGAACAAGTGGTACCAAATCCAAAAAAACAACAAATAAAGGACGAAACACCGGTACCCGTAAGAGCAATTCAAAAAATTCGAGAACCAGTGAACAGATAAGAATAATATCAGAAATTTACATATGGATTCTAATTGCGGTAGCATTATTACTTTTTTTAAGTAATTTTGGAGTTTGCGGGGTAGTAGGCAATATGCTTAGTTATTTTATGTTTGGAGCATTTGGAGTACCGGCATATATATTCCCTATTGTGCTGTTTTTTATAGCAGGTATATTGTTTGTAAATTTAGGCGATGTTAGAGCGGTTGCTAAAAGTGTAACTGCATTAATTCTTTATTTTGATGCATGTGTTTTTGCACATTTGATTTTGAATGTACAAAAGACTACAGTTAGTGAATATTACTCTTTTTGTGGTGAATATAAAATAGGTGGTGGAATTATAGGTGGAGCCATAGGAGATGGCCTTAAAACTTTATTTGGAATAGCAGGAACCTATGTGTTTGTAATAATAATTGCAATTATAACAATTGTTATATTAACTGAAAAATCTATTTTAGATATGCTTAAAAATCATGGAATCAGCGTTTACGAAAGCGCAAGAGATGATATGAAGGATATTCAGCAACAGCAGGAAGTTGCAAGAATAGAAAGAAAGAAGCAAAAAGAAATAAACAGACAGGAAAAGGAAATTCAGAGAGTTCATCGGGAGATTGAAGCTAAGGTAAGGGCTGAGGAAGTTGAAAAGAAAAAAATGGAAAAGGCAAAGCCTGTCAATTTTAGTGATTTAGATGCTATAAATGTCTCAGGAATAAAAGAAGAAAGTCAGAATGTACATGAAATTAATATAGAAGGATTAGAACCGGAATATAGTGGACATATTGATTTAGAAGAAGAACCGACAGGTCAGTTTATATATGGAAAACAAAGTGGTGTTACGGCGAAACTTAAAGAAGAGCCTATTAATAAAACTCCGATAGCGGATGAACATGCAAATGATGGAGAGTTTAAACCTAAGGAAAGAATATTTGTTTCAAAAGAAGCAAAAGAAGTAATGAATAGAAAGCCTTATGGCATGCAGGAAATTAAACCTTCACAGGAAACGATGGATGCACAGGAAATTAATCCACAGACGAAAGTACCTGAAAAAGCATCATCAGAAGGAAAGATTATTGCACCGGTTAAGAAAAAGATGAAATATACTAAACCAACATATAGTCTTTTAAATAAAAATCCGGGAAGTAAGAATCCAACATCAAAAATGGAACTTATGGAAACAGCAAATAAATTGCAACAAATTCTTCAGAATTTTGGAGTTAATGTAACAGTAACAAATGTAAGTAAAGGCCCTTCGGTTACAAGATATGAATTACAACCGGAAATGGGAACAAAAGTTAGCAAGATAACTGCACTTACAGATGATATCAAATTAAATCTTGCCGCAGCAGATATTAGAATTGAAGCTCCGATTCCGGGAAAAGCAGCAGTTGGAATTGAAGTCCCTAACAAAGGAAGAGATACAGTTTATATAAGAGAATTATTAGAATCCAAAGAACTAAAAGAGAATTCTTCAAAGATTGCTTTTGCGGCAGGTAAGGATATTGCAGGCAGGGTTGTAGTTGCAGATATTGCAAAAATGCCACATATGCTTGTAGCCGGAACAACAGGTTCGGGAAAATCAGTATTTACAAATTCAATAATAATGAGTATTTTATATAGAGCGACACCTGATGAAGTTAAGTTGATTATAATTGATCCTAAGGTAGTTGAATTTAAGGTTTACAATGGAATACCTCATTTATTATATCCCGTTGTTACAGATCCTAAAAAGGCAGCAGGTATATTGAATTGGGCTGTGGCTGAAATGTCAGAAAGATATAAGAAATTTTCGCAAACAGGCTCAAGAGATTTGAAAGGATATAATGCAAAAATTGAAGCAGGAGATTACGAAGGAGATGAACCACCTGAAAAGATGGCTCAGATTGTAATAGTAATTGACGAGTTAGCAGACCTTATGATGGTTGCAGCAAAAGAAGTTGAAGATGCGATATGCAGACTTGCACAGCTTGCACGTGCAGCTGGAATTCATTTGATTATTGCCACTCAAAGACCTTCGGTAGATGTTATTACAGGTCTTATTAAGGCAAATATTCCATCTAGAGTTGCATTGACTGTTTCATCAGGAACAGATTCCAGAACAATTATAGATATGAACGGAGCTGAAAAACTGCTTGGTAATGGTGATATGCTGTTTTATCCATCAGGCTATGTTAAACCTGTAAGATTGCAGGGAGCATATGTATCTGATGAAGAGGTACAAAGGACAGTTCAATACCTTGTATCGCATAGCAGTGAGGTTGTTTACGAAACTTCCATTGAAGAAAAATTATCGGAACCATCTAAAGAAGATGGAGAAGAAAATGGAAGAGATGAATACTTTGAACAGGCAGCAAGATTATGCATTGAAAAAGACAAAGGTTCTACAAGTATGCTGCAAAGACAGTTCAGAGTTGGGTTCAATAGAGCAGCACGTATAATGGAACAATTATACGATGCCGGTATTGTTGGACAGGAAGAACAAAATAAACCTAGAAAAATACTTATGAGCATGGAACAATTTGATGAGTATATTTCAGGTAATAATAAAAAAGAGGAGCAATAAAGGAGAAGAAAATGAAAACAGATATTCAGATTGCGCAGGAAGCTACTATGCTTCCAATTAAAGAGGTAACAGCAAAAATTGGGTTAACAGAAGATGATTTAGAATTATATGGTAAATATAAAGCAAAAATTTCAAATGAATATTGGAATAAAATAAAAGATAATGAAGATGGAAAACTTGTACTTGTAACAGCTATCAATCCAACTCCTGCAGGAGAAGGAAAGACAACAATTACTGTTGGTTTAGGACAGGCTTTAGGTCAGTTAAATAAAAAAGCAGTAATTGCACTTAGAGAGCCATCTCTTGGACCTTGCTTTGGTATTAAAGGGGGAGCAGCAGGTGGTGGATATTCACAGGTTGTTCCTATGGAAGATTTAAATCTTCATTTTACAGGAGATTTCCATGCAATTACATCAGCTAATAATTTATTAGCAGCAATGCTTGATAATCACATTCAGCAGGGAAATGTACTCGGAATTGACCCTAATCAGATTGTATGGAAGAGATGTGTGGATATCAATGACAGAGTATTAAGAAATATTATTGTAGGTCTTGGAAGAAAGGTTGATGGAACAGTAAGAGAAGACCATTTTGTAATTACAGTTGCATCAGAAATTATGGCAATTCTTTGCCTTGCAGATGATTTAGCAGATTTAAAAGAAAGACTTGGAAAAATAATTGTTGCTTATACATATGATGGTAAGCCTGTAACTGCAAAGGATATTCAGGCAGTAGGTTCAATGGCAGCACTTTTAAAGGATGCTATTAAACCTAATGTAATCCAGACATTAGAGCATACAACAGCACTTGTTCATGGTGGACCATTTGCAAATATCGCACATGGATGTAACTCAGTAAGAGCAACAAAGACAGCATTAAAGATGGCTGATATAGTAGTAACAGAAGCAGGATTTGGAGCAGACCTTGGAGCAGAAAAATTCATGGATATTAAGTGCCGTCAGGCAGGACTTAAACCTGATTGCGTTGTTTTAGTTGCAACAGTAAGAGCGTTAAAATATAACGGTGGAGTTCCAAAGAGTGAATTGTCAGAAGAAAATTTAGACGCATTGGCAAAAGGTATTGTTAATCTTGAAAAACATATTGAAAACCTTCAGAAATTTGGAGTCCCTGTAGTTGTAACATTAAATTCATTTATCACAGATACAGAAGCTGAATATGAATATATTAAGAAATTCTGCGAAGACAGAGGATGCGAATTTGCATTAGCACAAGTATGGGAAAAAGGTGGAAAAGGTGGAATAGATTTAGCTAATAAAGTTCTTGAAACATTAGAAAACAAAGAATCTAAGTTTAAACCATTATATGATACCAAATTACCAATCAAAGAAAAAATCGAAACAGTTGCAAAAGAAATCTATGGAGCAGATGGAGTTAATTATTCACCTGAAGCTCAGAAGGCAATTGCTAAGATTGAAGATATGGGATATGGAAATCTTCCTGTATGTATGGCTAAAACACAGTATTCATTATCAGATGATAAAGATAAATTAGGAAGACCGGAAGGATTTGAAATCAGCATTCGTGACGTATATATATCAGCAGGAGCAGGATTTGTTGTTGTATTAACTGGAAATGTAATGACAATGCCGGGACTTCCAAAACATCCTGCAGCATACGATATTGATGTTACAGACGATGGAAAGATTACAGGATTATTCTAATAAATGATGCCGTGTATAAAATGCAATGAATTAAAATTAATTCGTAGGTATCAATAAGGAGCAAAATGCATTTTGCTCCTTAACTATAATAATTACTGCGAAGAAAGGAAGCGTTTATAAAGTAATGAAATTAATTGATGGAAAGAAGATTTCAGGTGAAATTAAAGATGAAATCAAAGAAGAAGTTGCAAAGTTAAAAGAACAGGGGATTGACATAGCACTTGCAGTCGTAAAGGTTGGAGAAGACCCTGCATCAGCTGTGTATGTTAGAAATAAAGAAAAAGCATGTGAATATGTAGGGATAAAATCAATTACATATGCATTAAAGGAAGAAACTACACAGAAGGAACTTCTTGAATTAATAGATAAGTTAAATGCAGACAAAGAAATTAATGGAATTCTTGTACAGCTTCCATTACCAAAACATTTAGACGAAACAGAAGTGCTAAACAGAATTGACAGCAAGAAAGATGTTGATGGTTTCCATCCAATGAATGTCGGAAAAATGATGATTGGTGAAGAAACATTTTTACCATGTACACCTGCAGGAATTGTTGAGCTTATAAAGAGAACAGGTGTCGAAATCTCAGGAAAAGAATGTGTGGTAATAGGACGTAGTAATATTGTAGGAAAGCCAATGGCGATGCTTATGCTCAAAGAAAATGCAACAGTAACAATTGCACATTCAAGAACAAAAGACTTAAAGGAAGTTACAAAAAGAGCAGATATTTTAATTGTAGCAATAGGTAAGCCAAAGTTTATTACAGCTGATTATGTTAAAGAAGGAGCGGTTGTAATTGATGTAGGAATCCATAGAAATGAAGATAACAAGCTTTGTGGAGATGTGGATTTTGATTCAGTAAGTGAAAAAACATATGCAATAACACCTGTACCGGGTGGCGTTGGACCAATGACTGTTACAATGTTATTGGCAAATTGCGTAAGAAGTGCAAAGTTATTTAGATAAAGATAAATAAGATATGAAAGGGCGGTGTCAAATGAAATTTGCGAATATTATTGTTGATATTTCACATGAAAAATTGGACCGCCCTTTTGGTTATATAATACCGAAAGAATTAGAAGATAAGATATCTATAGGTACTCAGATAGTTATTCCATTTGGAAAAGGAAACAGAGAGATAACAGGATATGTAATCGAGATAACAGACAAGCCGTCATTTGATATAAATAAGATGAAATATATTATTCGTGCAAATGAAGGCGCGGCAACGGTTGAAAAACAACTTATAGAGTTAGCCTGGTGGATAAAGAAAGAGTATAGCTGTACAATGAATCAGGCATTAAAAACAGTTATACCTGTTAAAAAGAAAATAAAAAATATACAAAAGAAGACAATAACGCTTAATATAAGTGAAGAAGAAGCAGAAGAAAAGATATTAAAATATAAAAAGTCCAATGCAAAGGCAAAGGTCAGATTACTACAGGAACTAAAAGATATAAAACATATGTCAAAGGAGCTTGTAGTAGACAAATTAAATATATCGCCAAGTACTCTGAAGGCACTTGAATCTACAGGAGATATTTTGATAGAAATTGAAAACAGCTATAGAAATCCTGTTAATTTTAATAATCTTGAGCGTTATGATATAATATTAAATGAACAGCAAAAAGCTGTCGCAGACGGTATTAAAAAGACAATGGATTATAAAAAAAGTGAAAAAGCAAATGTTCATTTGATTTATGGGATAACCGGAAGCGGTAAAACAGAAGTTTATATGGATATTATAGACAAGACTATCCACGATGGGAAACAGGCGATTGTTTTAATTCCTGAAATCGCTTTAACATATCAGACAGTAAAGAGATTTACGAGAAGATTTAAAGATAAGGTGTCAATAATTAATTCAAAACTGTCAGCAGGAGAAAAGTATGATCAGTTTGAAAGGGCAAAAAGAGGAGAAATAAGTATAATCATAGGTCCAAGATCTGCGCTTTTTACCCCATTTGAAAATTTAGGCCTTATAGTAATTGATGAAGAGCATGAGGGAGCATATAAAAGTGAAAATGTTCCTAAATATCATGCAAGAGAGGTGGCTGCAAAATTATGCAATATTACAGGAGCAACATTAGTTTTAGGCTCAGCAACACCTTCTTTAGAATCATATTTTAATGCGCAGACAGGGAAATATAAGTTACACAGACTTACAAGCAGAGAAAAAGGCAAATTGGCACAGGTGTCAGTAGTTGATATGAGGAAAGAGCTAAAGAATGACAATAAGTCAATGTTTAGTATGGAATTAAAGCAGCTGATTAATGACAGATTAGAAAAAAAACAGCAGACTATGTTGTTTATAAATAGAAGAGGATATGCAGGATTTGTGTCGTGTCGGGAGTGTGGAGAGGCAGTCAAATGCCCACATTGTGATGTGACATTAAAAGCCCATAATAATGGAAAAATGGTGTGCCATTATTGCGGTTACGAAGAACCGATTCCAAGGTTATGCCCAAAATGTGGTTCTAAATATATAGCCGGATTTGGTATAGGAACACAAAAAGTTGAAACAATGATAAAAAAAGAATTTCCACAGGCCAAAGTATTGCGAATGGATTTTGACACAACATCAAGAAAAGGTGGTCATGAAGAAATACTGTCAGCTTTCGCAAATCATCAGGCAGATATCCTCGTTGGAACTCAGATGATTGTAAAAGGACATGACTTTCCTGATGTAACATTAGTTGGAATATTAGCAGCGGATATGTCATTATATGCGAGTGATTATACGGCGGCTGAAAAGACATTTCAATTACTAACGCAGGCAGCAGGAAGAGCAGGAAGAGGAAAAGAAAAAGGACAGGTCGTAATTCAGACATACTCACCGGATAATTATAGTATTGAATCAGCAGCAAAGCAGGATTATGAAGAATTCTATCAGGAAGAATTAGCATATAGACAATTAATGCAATATCCACCTGTAGCGGCAATGACTGAAATCTTAATTCAATCTGAAGATGAGGAGTTGTTAGACAGATTTACAGATGCCCTTACTAAATATATAAACAAATTAAAAGAAGCAAAATTTAAACAGTTAATGATAATTGGACCGGCGAAACCTCCGGTGGCAAAGATAAATGATGTATATAGAAGAATGATATATTTAAAAAGTCTTGATAAAGAAAAACTTATTAGAATGTCAGACTATATACAAGAATTAATAAATACTTCACAAAAAGTTAAAGGTATAACTTTACAATTTAATGTGAGAGAGTGATAAAAGGAGAAATGAGATGGCGCTTAGAAATGTTAGAGAATTAGGAGATCCATGTTTAAGAAAAGTTTGTAAAGAAGTAAAAAATATTAATGCTAGAACAAAGATTCTTATAGATGATATGCTTGATACTATGTATGAGGCAAATGGTGTCGGACTTGCAGCACCTCAGGTTGGTGTTCTTAAAAGAATTGTCGTAATAGATATAGGAGATGGCCCGATTATCATGATTAATCCTGAAATTATAGAAAAAGATGGAGAACAGACAGGGTATGAAGGATGTTTAAGCCTTCCAGGAAAATCAGGGGTAGTCACAAGAAGCAACCATGTTGTTGTAAGAGCATATGATGAAAATATGGAATTATATGAATTAGAGGGAACAGAATTACTAGCAAGAGCAATACAGCATGAATGTGATCATTTAGACGGAATAATGTATGTAGACAAGGTTGAAGGAAGAATATATGACAATGAAGAATTAGAAGATGAATAAAGAAAAATTCATTTTAATAAATCTTTCCGACGACAAGCCACCGACCTAAGGGAGGGGCAATACATATTATTAGAGGAGAAATAAGATGAAAATAGTGTTTATGGGTACTCCCGATTTTTCAGTTAATGCTTTAGAAAATATTGTAAAAGCAGGTCATGATGTGGTTGGTGTAATTACACAACCTGATAAACCAAAGGGACGTGGTGGAAAAATGCAATACACACCGGTAAAAGAAAAAGCATTGGAATTAGGACTTGATGTATATCAGCCACAAAGAGTTAAAGAAACTGAATTTATTGAAAAGTTAAAAGAAATGAATCCTGATGCAATTGTGGTAATTGCATTTGGACAAATTTTACCAAAAGCAATTTTAGATATGCCTAAGTATGGATGCATAAACGTACATGCATCATTACTTCCTAAATACAGAGGAGCAGCACCTATTCAGTGGTCAGTTATTGATGGCGAAAAAGAAACAGGTGTTACAACAATGTATATGAATGAAGGATTAGATACAGGGGATATTATAGACAAAGTAGTTGTCCCGATTGATAAGAAAGAAACCGGCGGAAGCTTATTTGATAAATTAGCAATAGAGGGTGGAAAATTAATCTTAAAAACATTAATTGAACTTGAAAATGGAACAGCAGTAAGAACTCCGCAGGATGACAGTAAGTCAAATTATGCAGGTATGATTAATAAACAGTTAGGAAAAATTGACTTTAATAAATCTGCAAATGAAATTGAGAGACTTATAAGAGGGTTGAATCCATGGCCAAGTGCGTATACAAAAATGGATGGTAAGACTTTAAAAATATGGGATGCAGATGTGGACGATTCTGAAAATGATTCTGCACCAGGAACAATTACTGAAGTAGGTAAAGACTTTATCCGTGTTGCAACGGGAAAGGGAAGCCTTAAAATTTTAGAACTACAGTTAGAGGGCAAAAAGAGAATGAAAACAAGAGATTTCCTAAATGGAGCTAAAATTCCTGATAGAATGGAGGGATAAATATGATTTTAGCATATTATGGATATGGATATTATTATTTTGATCCAACTTATATTTTCTTAATTATTGGTGCAGCTATATGTATGATAGCTTCAGCAAGAGTAAATTCAACATATAATAAATACTCCAATTATAGAAGTATGTCAGGACTTACAGGAGCTCAGGCTGCAGAAAGAATATTAAGATCTCAGGGAATTACAGATGTTCAGATTCGTCATATAAGAGGCAATCTGACAGATAATTATAATCCGGCAAATAAAGTTTTAAGTTTGTCAGATGCAACCTATGCAAGTGACAGCGTTGCAGCAGTCGGAGTAGCAGCACATGAATGTGGACATGCAATACAGCATGCAAAAGGATATGCACCTATTTCAATTAGAAGCGCATTAGTCCCATTTGCAAATTGGGGCTCAAGACTTTCATGGATATTAATAATCGCAGGATTGTTTATAGGCGGCAATTCATCGCAGATGATTATTGATTTAGGAATATGGGCATTTTCATTAGCCGTATTATTCCAGCTCGTTACATTGCCGGTAGAATTTAATGCATCATCACGTGCAATGCAAATACTCGAATCAACAGGAATTCTTGGAACACAGGAACTACAATATACACGAAAAGTTTTATCAGCAGCGGCTATGACATATGTTGCGGCAGCAGCTTCATCTATTTTGCAGTTATTGAGACTTATTGTATTATTTGGCGGAGGAAGAAGACGTGACGACTAATAAAGCGCCGGAAGTTAATCTTAGAAATATAGTTTTAAATATGCTTTTAGAAAATAATAAAGGTAGACTTAGTCATTTAATTGTTAAAGATACATTAGATGAAAATAAAAATCTTGATAAAAATCAAAGAACTTTTATTACACGCCTGTTTCAGGGAACTATAGAAAGAACAATTGAAGAAGATTATATAATTAACTTGTTTTCTAAAACAAAAGTTAATAAAATGAAGCCGGTAATCAGATATATATTACGAATGTCTGTTTACCAGCTTAAATATATGGACAGTGTTCCTGAATCGGCAGTTTGTAATGAAGCAGTTAAATTAGCAAAAAAAAGAAAATTTTCTAATTTAAGTGGATTTGTAAATGGTGTTGTTAGAAATATAGCCAGAAATATGGATTCCATAAAATATCCTGAAAAAGAAAATGAAAGACTTGAGATTGAATATTCAATGCCTTTATGGATTGTTGATATGTGGATTGAAAGATTTGGCATTGAAACGACAAAAAATATACTTAAAAGTGTGTATAATAAAAAAACAACAACTATTAGAGTGAATACGTCAAAAACTACAGTTGACGAAGTAGTAGTAAGACTTGAAAATGAAGGAGCAAAAGTAAAACGCTCTACATTGTATAGCAATGCATTAGAAATATCAGATTATAATCAGATTGCAGATTTTTATGATTTTAATAAAGGAAACATTGTAGTACAGAATTTAAGTTCAATGTTTGTAGGAATGGCAGCTAATCCTAAAGAAGGGGACTACATAATTGATGTGTGTGCGGCACCTGGAGGAAAAAGCCTTCATATAGCTGATTTGATTCATAATAAAGGTAAAATTAGGGCAAGAGACTTAACTGAATATAAAGTAGGCCTTATTAATGAAAATATAAAAAGAACCGGATTTAACTGTATTTTTGCTGAATGTAAAGATGCAACTAAATTAGATAAAAATGTCATAGGTAAAGCAGATATTGTTATAGCAGATTTGCCTTGCTCAGGACTTGGAGTTATAGGAAATAAAGTTGATATAAAATATAACACAAGTATTGAACAGATAAATGAGCTTGCAAAATTGCAAAAAGAAATATTAAGCGTGGTTTCCAAATATGTTAAACCGGGTGGAACATTAATATATAGTACTTGTACTGTGACAAAAGAAGAAAATGAAGATAATGTAAAATGGATAGAAGAAAATCTTCCGTTTAAATTACAGTCATTAAATAAAAAACTGCCGGAACAGATAATTGACAACAAACATGATTATGTTCAGATTCTTCCGGGAAAATATGGAATGGATGGATTTTTTATTTCGGCATTTAGAAGAATAGATAAATAGGATGAAAAGATATGACAAAATTAGACATTAAATCATATAATTTAGAACAATTAAAGAATGAATTAAGTCAGATGGGAGAGAAGCCTTTTAGAGCAGGACAGATATATAAATGGCTTCATATTGACAGAGTTTCAAGCTTTGACGAAATGACTAATTTGTCAAAAGATTTGCGACATAAATTAGATGAAAAGTATGAGATAATCACTCTTAAACCTGAAAAGGTCTTAATTTCTAAAATAGATGGAACAAGAAAATATTTATTTGGAATAAAAGGTGGAGCAGTAATTGAAAGTGTGTTAATGAGATATCATCATGGAAATTCAGTATGTATTTCAACACAGTCAGGATGTCGTATGGGATGCCGCTTTTGTGCTTCAACGCTAAATGGATTAGATAGAAATCTTACTACATCTGAACTGCTTGAACAGATTTATCAGATAGAAAAAAATATAGATGAGAGAGTATCAAATATAGTTTTAATGGGAAGTGGCGAGCCTTTAGATAATTTTGAGAATGTGACTAATTTCCTTAGAATGATAACAGATGAGAATGGTGCAAATATAAGCCAGAGAAATATTACGTTATCAACATGCGGACTGATTCCAAAAATTAAGGAATTAGCAGATATGAATTTTCAAATTACATTGGCAATTTCCTTACATGCATCAGATGATGAAACCAGAAAGAAATTGCTTCCTATTGCAAATAAATATACAATAGAAGAAGTTTTAGATGCATGCAGATACTATTTCAATAAAACAGGAAGAAGAATAACATTTGAATATAGTCTTGTTGCAGGTGTAAATGATACAATAGAAGAGGCGGATAAATTAGGCAGACTTGTATCAGATTTGAATTGTCATGTTAATCTGATACCGGTAAATCCAATTAAAGAAAGAGAATACCGTCAGTCTGCAAAACAAGCTGTTTTACAATTTAAATCGAGAGTTGAAAAATATAAAATAAATGCTACTATAAGAAGAGAGATGGGCAGAGATATAAATGGAGCCTGTGGTCAACTTCGAAACGAAGCAATGAGTCAGCGAAAGGAGGATTTGGAGTGAAAGCATATGGAAAAAGCGATGTTGGATTAATGAGAACAATTAATCAGGATAGTATATTTGTATCAATGAGTTCCGTTGGAAAACTTCCAAATTTATTCATTGTAGCCGATGGCATGGGCGGACATAAGGCAGGAGATGTTGCGTCTAGGAAAAGCATAGAAGAATTTATTAAATATGTATGCACAACTAATATGACAGATCCGGCTAATATACTCGATTCGGGGATTATGGAGATAAATAAAATAATTCTTGATTTAGCAAAGTCTAATAAAGATTATTCAGGTATGGGAACAACATTTGTAGCAGCTACAATTGTTGAGAATCATGTTTATATTGCAAATGTAGGTGACAGTAGACTATACCTTGTAAATGAGGATATACAACAGATAACAAGAGATCATTCTTTAGTAGAAGAAATGGTCAGATTAGGTCAGTTGGCAAAGGAAGAAGCCAGAACTCATTTTAAAAAGAATATTATTACACGCGCGGTAGGTGCAGAAGAGGCTGTGACAGCAGATATTTTTGAGATTGAGACAAAGCCAAATGATAAGCTTTTGTTGTGCTCAGATGGATTAACTAACATGGTTGAGGATTATGAGATAAAAACCATAGTTCAATCTAGCGATGATATTGAATCAGCAGTCCATAGACTTATTGATCAGGCTAATGAGAACGGTGGAAAAGATAATATATCGGTTGTTCTTGTTGAGCCGGGAGTGATGAGGTGTAACAATGATTAAGAAGGGTATGTTTATTGGAAACAGGTATGAGGTTTTAGATAAAGTAGGTTCCGGTGGAATGTCGGATGTCTATAAAGCAAAAGACCATAAGTTAAATAGATTTGTAGCTATTAAAGTATTAAAACATGAATTTAGTAAAGATAAGAATTTTGTATCAAAATTCAGAGTGGAAGCGCAGTCTGCTGCAAGACTCGAACATACAAATATTGTAAATGTTTATGATGTAGGAGAAGATGCAGGACTTTATTATATTGTAATGGAACTTGTTGAAGGAATTACATTAAAGCAATATATAGCAAGAAAGAAAAGGCTTTCAGTAAAAGAAGCTACAAGTATTGCAATCCAGATTGCACAGGGCATAGAGTGTGCACATAACAATCAGATAGTGCATAGAGATATAAAGCCGCAGAATATTATTATTTCAAGAGAAGGAAAAGTAAAAGTAACTGATTTTGGAATAGCTAAAGCTGCTTCAGCAAATACGATAAATGGAAATGCCATGGGTTCAGTTCATTACATATCTCCTGAACAGGCAAAGGGAAGTTATGTAGATGAGAGAAGTGATATTTATTCGCTAGGCATTACAATGTATGAAATGCTTACAGGAAAAGTACCGTTTGATGGAGATAATACTGTAAATATTGCATTACAGCACATTCAGAATAATGTTCCTGACATAAGAAGCATAATTCCTGAAATGCCGGTAAGTATTTCAAAAATAGTCCTTAAATGTACACAGAATAAACCAGACAGAAGATATCCTAAAATATCATCACTTATAGCAGATTTGAAAAAGTCATTATTAAATCCTTATGATGATTTTGTAAGATTTGATTCAAATGAAGATTTAAGTGAAACAACATTAATTACTGATTCGGGAATTAAGAAAATAAATCCTGATGATGGTAAAGTAGTTGATGAAAAGATTGAAAAAATACAGGATAACAATGATATAGATGCTGTTGATCCTAAGTTAGATAAGTTAATTACAGTAGGTGGAATTATTGCAGGTATAATAATGTTTATTATAATCGTTATAATTATAACAGTAGTTGTACAAAGTAATAACGTAGAAATACCTACAACACCTCAAAAAGAATCATCTACTATTGATTCAAAGCAGACAATAGTTCCTAATGTAGTAGGAATGACAGAAGATGAAGCACAGGAAGCATTACATGATAAGGCGTTAGGATACCAATATGAAGGCTATGTTTATAATGATGAATATGAAAGCGGATACATATGTAAGCAGTCCGTTGATGCAGATAGTGTAATTGATAAGCACACAACAGTAATCTTAACGGTAAGTAAAGGTTCTGAAAAATTAGAAATACCTAAGGAACTAGTTGGAGAAAAACTAGCTGATGTAGAGTCAAAACTTGATGAAATCGGAGTAAACTGGGAAATAGAATACGAATATAATTCAGCAAGTGTTGATACTGTATTAGATATTAATCCGAGTGAAGGAGCACCGGTTTCAAAAGGAGATACGGTTCATATTAAGGCAAGCAGAGGAACTAAAATTTCAACAACAACTATTGTACCGTCTTTGATTGGAAAGAAAGAGAAAGATGCTAAAAGTTCTATTTCAGCAGCAGGATTAAAAGTTGGAGAAATACGATATGTAAATGATGAATCCGTTGCTAATGGAAAAGTAATAAGACAGACGGTTAAATCAGGTGGAACAATTCCAAAGGGTACAACAATAGGACTTGTAGTAAGTTTAGGACCGGTTGAAGTAACAACTGTACCTGAGACAACTACACAACAGGTTATAAATGAATCTAAACAGGCTGTTTTAGTAAAATCACAGTTATATTTTGAAGATGACAACACACCTGTTACAGGCGGTGTTATTACGGTAACATATAGTAATGGACAAACAGAAGCTACAGACGATGCATCAACATGGGATACTACAATAATCAATGTTCCAACAAATCAGGATGGAACAGATTGTACGTACACATTAATGATAGGTAGTCGTATAGTTAAAATTAACGCAGGTGGATGATGAATAACAATAGGGGACTTTTTAGTCCCCTATTAAGTTGTATAGGTGAAGAATGACAGGAAAAATAATAAAAGGAATTGCGGGATTTTATTATGTTCACATAAAAGATTATGGAATATATGAATGCAAGGCAAAGGGAAAATTTAGAAATAATAAAATAAAACCTTTAGTAGGGGACAATGTAGAAGTTGATATATTGGATTCTTTAGAGAAAAAAGGAAATATAGTAAAAATTTTATCAAGGGAAAATGATCTTATCAGACCATTAGTTGCAAATGTAGATCAGGCAATGATAGTATTTGCAGTAAAAAAACCTGATCCTAATTTAAATCTATTGGACAGATTCTTAGTAATGATGGAATATCAGAATATTGAAACAATAATCTGTTTTAATAAAATAGACATTGGAAATGAAAAATTCATGGAAGAATTAAAGAACACATACAACAATGCAGGATATAAGGTCTTATTTGCAAGCGCTACGGAAAATGAAGGCGTGGAAGAAATAAAGAAACTACTATATGGAAAGACAACTGTTTTAGCCGGACCGTCAGGTGTAGGTAAATCTTCAATGTTAAATGCGCTTACAAATGAAGATAAAATGGAAACAGGTAAAATAAGCGAGAAAATAGGCAGAGGTAAGCATACAACAAGGCATTCAGAAATATTTAACATGGATAAAGAGTCATATATCGTAGATACTCCCGGTTTTAGTTCGATGTTTGTACCTGGAATGACTAAAGAAAAGTTGCAGGATTGTTTTCCTGAAATGGCACAGTATGAGCCGGAATGTAAATTTGGAGGGTGTGCACATATAAATGAACCTATATGTGGGGTTAAAGAAGCAGTGAATTCAGGGAAAATTTCTAAGACAAGGTATGAAAATTATATTTTACTTTATAAAGAATTAGAAGAAATGGAAAGAAATAAATATTAAATATATATGGAGAGGAAAAGAAAATGAATAAGTTATCACCATCAATTTTATCAGCAGATTTTGCAAATTTAGGAGCAGATGTAAAAAGAATAGACGAGGCAGGATGTGACTGGATACACATAGATGTCATGGATGGAATGTTTGTACCAAATATTTCATTTGGTATACCTGTTATTAAATCTATAAGAGGATGTACTGATAAATTATTTGATGTTCATTTGATGATAGAAGAACCAATAAGATATATTGAACAGTTTAAAGAGGTAGGAGCTGACCTTCTTACTATACATGTAGAAGCTTGTGAAGATGTAAAAACTACTATCGAGGCAATAAAAAAAGCAGGACTTAAAGTCGGTTTGGCCCTAAATCCACCAACAGCAGTAGATGAAGTAATTCCATATATGGAAATGGTAGACATGATTTTGGTTATGACAGTAAATCCGGGATTTGGAGGACAGTCATATATAGATGAATGTACTGAAAAGGTTGAAGTGCTTAGAGCAGTAAAAGAAGAATATAATATGGATTTAGCTATACAGGTAGATGGTGGGGTTACATTAGATAATGTAAATGTCCCGTTAGAAGCCGGAGCAAATGTAATTGTTGCAGGCTCAGCTGTATATAAAGGAAACGTAGAAGAAAATGTAAAAAGATTTAAAGAAATATTTAATAAGTAAATCAAATAAATAATATGAAGAACACAGAATTAATAGAAAAGTTATATGAAAACCAAAATTTAGAAGATTGTGAATTGTTACAACTGATAAATACGATAAGTGAAGAGGAGAGAGAGAAGCTTTTTTACTATGCAAGAAGGGTGAGGGAGAGAGAATATGGAAATGATGTTTATATTAGGGGACTGATAGAATTTACCAATGTTTGCAAAAATGATTGTTATTATTGTGGAATACGAAAAAGTAATGATAAAGTAGAAAGATACAGACTTACCTTGGATGAAATATTAGAATGTGCTAGAGAAGGATATGTGTTAGGATTTAGGACATTTGTTTTACAAGGTGGAGAAGACAGTTATTTTACGAAGGAAAAGATTGGAAAAATAGTTAAATGCATAAAAAATGAATTTCCTGATTGTGCTATTACTTTGTCGGTAGGTGAAAGAACTTATGATGAGTACGAATATTGGTGGAATATGGGAGCAGATAGGTATTTGCTTAGACATGAGACTGCAAATGAAGTACATTATAAAAAATTACATCCATATAACATGAGTCTTGAAAATAGAAAAGAATGTTTATACAGTCTTAGAAAAATTGGATATCAGGTAGGGACAGGATTTATGGTAGGTTCGCCTTACCAGACAACTGATAATTTGGTTGAAGACTTAAGGTTTATGCAGGATTTAAGACCGCATATGATTGGAATAGGACCATATTTATCTCATAAAAATACACCATTTAATAATCAAAAAAATGGATCATTGCAACAGACGTTAGTATTACTTGCAATAATCAGATTATTATTTCCTAAAGTTTTACTACCGGCTACAACGGCTCTTGGAACGATAGACCCAAATGGAAGAGAATTAGGATTAAAGGCAGGAGCAAATGTTGTAATGCCTAATTTGTCTCCTGTAAGAGTTAGAAAAAAATATGAGTTGTATGATAATAAGATTTGTACGGGAGAAGAATCGGCACAGTGTAGAAATTGTCTTAATTTAAGGGTGGAATCTACGGGATATCATATAGTAACTGATATTGGAAACAGCAGAATACAATAATTAACTTGTATTGCGATGGCTATAAAACTTAACGAAAGAACGCTTGCGCTGCTTGCCGCTCGTAGCGTTCCAAACCAATTAACTTACCTTGCGATGACTGTAAAACTTAACGAAAGAACGCTCGCGCTGCTTGTCGCTCGTAGCAGTTCTAAATATTCAGTGTATATTCTGACTTTGAAAACTGCGTTTTCAGCCAGAATATGCGCTGAATATTTGAACCGACGGCGACAAATGCTCTTTCTTTTAAGTTTTATAGCCATCGCAAATTTAGTTTATTAGTTTTATAGTCATTATAAATTTTGTTATATCAATTTATATGATGTTGGGGGGCAAAAGCACCAAACATTGATGCCTATGGATTATTCCGTGCTATGCACTTCCACAATCCTACCCAATATTCGCATATCGTGGGAATTATCCCACTCTTTGCTCATATTGTGACCTTGACATCATTTGCATTATAATTTTTAAATTAATGGTATAATCTGTTTTTGGTATTTTCATTTATGTAATCTTCGAATTTTTTCGTGTCGTAATTGATTATGAGTTTATCAGGAAAGTTTACTTTTTTAATAATTGGTTCGATGCAAGTATAGTTTGCAATGTCATTCATGTAGTGAGCGTCGCTACCACATATCATAGGTACATCATATTTCATTGACAATTTCATTAGAGTCTCCTGATTTTGTGCTACATTTAAACGGGAAGAACTACGTAGGGCATTATTGTTGAGCTCTAATAAGGTATGGTATTCTTTAGCTGCTTTTACTACAGCTTCGTAATCTAAAGGGCAATGTCCGTCATCAGGATGACTGATTATGTCAATGTCAGGATTTTTTATTGCGTTGATTATTGCAGTAGTATTTTCGTCGATGCTTCCCGGTTTGTAACATTGAAAATGAATTCCCGCTATTCTTAAATCTAAATGTTTAATATGTTCAGGATTTAAATCTAAGGTTCCTTTGTAGTCAAGTATATTAATCTCAGCACCAAGCATAAGTTTAACTCCATATTGCATACGTGGAACTACCTTTATGTTGAAAAAGTAGAATGGATTGCATGCACCAGGAATTCCGGGACCGTGTTCTGTTATGCCTAAAATATCCAAGTTACGATTGGATGCTTCTTTAATCATTTCGTTGATTGTACCATAAGCGTGCCCACTGGCTAATGTATGTGTGTGAACATCTAATTTAATTTCTTTCATATAATAATCTCCTGATAATATGTATTGCATAATTAATTTGTTTTTATTTGGGATGAATGTAAAACTTAAAAGAAAGAGCATTTGTCGCCGTCGGTTCAAATATTCAGTGCATATTCTGGCTGAAAACGCAGTTTTCAAAGTTAGAATATGTGCTGAATATTTAGAACTGCTACGAGCGGCAAGCAGCGCGAGCGTTCTTTCGTTAAGTTTTACATTCATCCCAAATTGAAAGGTAAATGTAAAGATTGAATTTCTATATATAAAAATAAGACCATCTGATAAACAAATGGTCTTATTGATAATGCTATACATTAAATCTGAAAAGAATTACATCTCCATCTTTTACAATATAGTCTTTTCCTTCAAGGCCTACAAGACCTTTTTCTTTTGCTTTTGAATAAGAACCGCAGTCAAGCAAATCCTGATAATTTACAACTTCGGCTTTGATAAATCCACGTTCAAAATCAGTGTGAATTTTACCAGCAGCCTGTGGAGCTTTTGTACCTTTCTTGATTGTCCATGCTCTTGTTTCGTCTTCACCTGATGTTAAATAACTGATGAGACCAAGAAGAGAATAACTTGCTTTGATTAGTTTATCAAGACCTGATTCCTTTAATCCTAAGTCTTCAAGGAACATTTGCTTTTCGTCATCATCTAATTCAGAAATTTCCTGTTCGATTTCAGCACTGATTACAAAAACTTCGCAATTGTTCTCAGCAGCAAACTTTCTTACAGCAGCAACGTGCTCGTTAGAAGCACCGTCATCAGCTAAATCATCTTCAGAAACATTTGCAGCAAAGATAACAGGTTTGTATGTTAAAAGATTATATTCTTTAATCCATGCCTGTTCATCTTCATCATCAGTATCAAATCCGATTGCAAGATTTCCTGCTTCAAGATAAGCTTTTAATCTCTGTAAGAAATCAAGTTCTTTAGCTAAAGTCTTATCATTTCTTGCACCTCTTGTTGTCTTAGCGATACGACGTTCCAAAATTTCTGCATCAGATAAGATTAATTCAAGATTAATAGTTTCAATATCTCTTAAAGGATTAATGTTTCCGTCTACATGGATAACATTTGTGTCCTCAAAACATCTTACAACATGTACGATTGCGTCAACCTCACGGATATTGGCAAGGAACTGGTTTCCAAGACCTTCACCTTTAGAAGCACCCTTTACTAATCCTGCTATGTCAACAAATTCAATAACTGCAGGTGTTACTTTAGCTGAGTTGTATAAAGCAGCTAACTTGTTAAGTCTCTCATCAGGGACTGCAACAACACCAACGTTAGGGTCGATAGTACAGAAAGGATAATTTGCTGATTCTGCACCGGCCTTTGTTAATGAATTAAATAAAGTACTTTTGCCTACATTTGGTAAGCCTACAATACCTAACTTCATATGAAATCCTCCGTTTCTTTGGTATTACCACATCATAGTTTAGCATACTTTTATAAATTTGAAAATAAGAATAAATGCAGTTAAAACAAAGAAGGCAAAAGAGCGGTAAACATTGACATTAAATATTGTCAAAGATATAATCGTAGAAGACAAAAAAGCCTAGATTAAAAATGATATTAATTAATAGGAAAATAGCAATAAGAATATAAAAAGAATAAGAAGGAAAGTTATATGAATAGTATTTTAGCAACCAGCATTGAATTTGCCAATTTGGGAATAAAACTTAATAATGTTGGAAAAAGTATTTCGATATTTGGAGTTGATATTGCTTATTATGGAATGATAATAGCAACAGGTATGATATTAGGAATAATTGTTACGTGTGCAGAAGCAAAGAGAACAGGACAGGATCCAAATGACTATATTGATTTCGCAATATATGCAATTATATTTAGCGTTATTGGAGCAAGACTTTATTATGTAATATTCAGTTGGGATTATTATAAGAAAAATCCGGGACAGATATTAAATATAAGAGGTGGAGGACTTGCAATATATGGTGGAATAATTGCAGCAATAATTACGTGTTTTGTATATACGAGAATTAAAAAAATGTCAATGCCAAGAGTAATGGACACGGCAGTGTTAGGATTAATACTTGGACAGATACTTGGAAGATGGGGTAATTTCTTTAACAGAGAAGCGTTCGGAGGAGTTGCATCAGGTAAAAATCCATTCGCAATGAAAATATATTTTGACAGTCATTATAGTATAACTCAGGTTCCGGATTCCGTAAGAGAAGGAATGGAGAAAATGTTTGGCAAAACATTGGAACAGATAGGATACATTCAGGTTCATCCTACATTTTTATATGAATCATGTTGGAATCTGGTACTATTAATTATATTACTTATATTTAGAGATAAGAAGAAATATAATGGAGAGGTATTTTTGTGGTATATAATCGGGTATGGAACAGGAAGATTCTTTATTGAGGGACTACGTTCTGACCAACTTATAATGCCGGTTACAGGATGGCCTGTTTCACAGGTATTATCTTTAATACTTGTAATAGTAGGAATAGCATTTGCTATTTATATGAGAAATAAATTAAAAAAGGATGTTGATGACACATCGGAAATTGAAATATAAAAGTGAATAGTAATTATTTTAAAAAGCTTCGTCTTATTTTAGGCGAAGCTTTTTATTTACACGAGCAACGAGCCAAAGTCCATGCTTGCGTGAGACCTTGGCGACTGCCGCGATAACTTGAGAAAATCGCAAAGCGTGTTTCGCATAGTTTGTATAAGAAAACTAATTTGTAAGAAATGTATGGCAAATACAGCAAAAAAAGTATTGCAGAAAGCCCATATTTGTACTAAAATAGCCTTATGAGTGGCACAAAGTGGAGAAAAGTGGTTGAAAGTGGTTAAAAATTAGCAAAAAACCATAAAAAGTAGGTGATTTCAATGTTAATGGGACAATACAATCAAAAAGTTGATACAAAAGGTAGAGCAATTGTCCCTGCCAAGTTTAGAGAAGAACTTGGGGAGAAGTTTGTAATTACCAAAGGATTAGACCAGTGTATATTCGGGTTTACAGAAAGTGAATGGAATATATTAGCTGAAAAAATTGGGTCACTATCATTAACAGACAAAAATGTCCGTAAATTTGTTAGATTTTTCCTCGCGGGGGCAGCAACCCTTGAGACTGATAAACAGGGAAGAGTTTTAATACCTGCAGAATTAAGGGCATATGCCTCACTTGAAAAAGATATAGTATGGGTAGGCGCAGGAAAAAGAATAGAAATCTGGAATCCGGATAAATGGGCAGAAAATACAGAATATGATGACATGGATGAAATTGCAGAGCACATGTCAGAACTTGGAATATAGAATATAAAACAATTAGAAAAGAGGGGTCATATGGATTTCAAACATGTGTCAGTACTTTTAGAAGAAACCATTGATGGCTTAGATATAAAACCAGACGGAATATATGTAGATGGAACATTAGGCGGAGGCGGACATGCATATGAAGTATGCAAGCGTCTGTCGAATAAAGGTAGATTCATAGGAATTGATCAGGATGGAGAAGCCTTAGAAGCAGCAAGAAAAAGATTAAGTGAATTTGAAGACAAGACATCATTAGTAAGAAGCAACTATTGTGAGATAGACACAATACTTAAGGATTTGAATGTAGAAAAAGTTGATGGAATCGTATTGGATTTAGGCGTTTCTTCATATCAAATTGATAATTTGGAAAGAGGATTTTCTTACAAATCAGATGCTCCACTTGATATGAGAATGGACACAAGACAAAGCAGAACAGCAAGCAGTGTTGTTAATGAATACAGCGAGATGGAACTTTACAGAATAATCAGAGATTATGGTGAAGACAAATTTGCAAAGAATATTGCAAAGCATATCGTAAAAGCGAGAGAAGAAAAGAAAATCGAAACAACAAAAGAATTAAGTGACATTATAAAGGGTGCGATACCTATGAAAGTACAGAGTAAAGGTGGACATCCTGCAAAGAAGACATTTCAGGCAATAAGAATTGAAGTAAACAGAGAATTAGAAGTGTTGAGTCAGTCGCTAGATACAATGATTGATCATTTAAAACCGGGTGGAAGAATTTGTATAATAACGTTCCACTCATTAGAAGACAGAATAGTAAAAGTTAAATTTAAGGAAAATGAAAATCCTTGTATATGCCCACCTAATTTTCCGGTGTGCGTTTGCGGAAAAGTATCAAAAGGAAAGGTTATTACAAGGAAGCCTATAATCCCTTCTGAAGAGGAGATTGAGGTGAATAAGAGAGCAAAAAGCTCAAAACTAAGAATATTTGAAAGGCGATAGCAATGAAACAGGAAAAAAGGGAGTACGGATATCGTAGTAATGCATATATAGACGGAAATACAGTTAGAAAAGAAGAAATAGTTCCAGAGAGAACAAGACGAGTATATAAAGATGGAAAAAGAGTATATGAGTCAGAAAGACAAATAAGAGAAAGGGAAAGAGCATTACATATGAATGGTTCATATGTATTTTTCCTTACAGGAGTATTTGCGGTATGTCTTGCAATGTGCTTTGGATATTTATATGTACAGTCAGAAATTTCTCAAACAAGAAGTGAAATTTCAAAATTAAAAACAGACATTAGCACAGTAGCTTCACAAAATGACTCATTAAATTATTCTATAAACAGTTGTATGGATACAAACAACATTTATAAAAAGGCAACACAGGAAATGGGTATGACGCAGGCTACAGATGAGCAGATAGTTTTCTACAAATCAAGCGATAGCGGTTATACCGTGCAGTATGGAGATATTCCGAAAGAATAAAAGATTATGGTAGAAAATAGAAGAAGACCGGCAAGACGGTCATATAAGAGAGCAGAATTTAATAAAGGAATGCAGAAAAAGCTAGCGATTGTATTTGTATTAATCATCCTAGCTTTATTTGCGTTATGTATAAGAATTGGATATTTGACAAAGGCAAAAGGAGATGAATATTCAATTAAGGTATTGGCACAGCAAGGTTATACAAGCAAGACACTTCCTTATAAAAGAGGAGACATTTTAGATAGAAATGGAAATGTGTTAGCGACAAGCGTTAAAGTATACAATCTTGTGATTGATTCAAAGGTAATTCTTAGCAACAAAAAGTATCTTGAACCAACAGTAAATGTTTTGACAAGATATTTTGACTTGAATAAAGATGAACTTACAAAAGGCATAAAAGAAAGAAAAGATAACAGTTACTGGGTAGTATTAAAGCAGTTAGAATACAAAGATATAGAAGGGTATAAGGATTATATTAATAAGGAAGAACCATCAAAAGAAGAAGCAAAGGAAATATCTTATGTAAAGGGTGTATGGTTTGAAGAAGAATATAAGAGAATGTATCCGTATAATTCATTAGCATGCAGCACTTTAGGATTTGTTAATAAAGATGGAAGTGCGAATATTGGAATTGAATCAAGTTATAATGATGTACTTTCAGGGCTTAACGGACGAGAATATGGATATGTAAATTCAGATAACAGTATGGAGACTGTAATTAAGGATCCTACTAATGGAGATACAGTTGTATCGACTATAGACATGAATATACAAAGAATTGTTCAAAAAGCAATAAAGAAATATATGAAAAAATATCAGCCAAAGAGACTTGCAGCAGTAATAGCAGACCCTAATACAGGTGAAATATTTGCTATGGCTGATAATACAACGTTTAATTTAAATGAACCATGGGATTTATCATTTAAATACACAGAACAGGAACAGGAAAATCTTTCAGAAAAAGAAATTTCTGATGCACTTAATTCAAGATGGAAAAACTTTTGTGTAAGTGATTCATTTGAACCGGGTTCAACAATTAAACCGTTTACTATTGCTGCGGCATATGAAGAAGGAAAAACTACAAGAAACAGCACATATTTTTGTGATGGATATGAAGTTGTAGGTGGATTTACTATTAGATGTCATGATGTTTCAGGACATGGAACAATCACAACAAAACAGGCATTGGCATATTCATGTAATGATGCTCTTATGAGAATCGGATTTGATTTAGGAGCAAAAAAATTAGTTGAATATCAGAGAAGATTTGGATTTGGTGCGAAAACAGGTATAGATTTACCAAGTGAAACAAGAGGACTTGTATATGATAGTAATATGGGTGCATCAAGTTTAGCTACTAATTCATTTGGACAGAATATCAATGTAAACATGATTCAAATGGTTGCAGGATTTTCTTCTTTAGTAAATGGCGGAAATTATTACGAACCACATGTAGTAAAAGAAGTTGTTTCAGAGGATGGAGAATTAATTGATAATTATTCAAAGACTTTAGTAAAGGAAACAGTAACTGATAAAACTTCTGATTTTATAAAAGAAGCGTTAAGAGCTGTAGTTACAGACGGAACAGGTAAAACAGCAGCTATTCCGGGATATACAATTGGTGGTAAAACAGGTACAGCAGAAAAGCATTATACAGATGGAAAGACAGGAAGAATTCCAGGAGAATATATCGTTTCATTTTTAGGATGTGCACCTGTTGAAAATCCTGAGGTAGTATGCTATACAATCATGGATTCTCCAAAAGAGGATACACAGTCCACAGCGTTTAGTACAGAATTTTGGACATATATTATGAAACAGGTACTTCCATATATGGGTGTTTCTCAGACTGAAGATGCAGGAAAAGATAAGGATATAACAAATACAAAAAAGAGTGATATAAAGGATAATTATTCTCAGGGAATAACACAGGAGGATATGCCTGTAGAAACACAGACAGAAAATCAAAATGATTATACAGGTGAAGAATAATTATTTATACAGAATATGTTTAAAATGACAGAATATATTAGTAGTAATCATTAAAAAAATGGTTATTTATGAAACTGGGTAAAGTAAGAACCAAGCAACGTAAAATGATGCTTATATATGTCTGCATAATATACATAATGATGTTAGGGGTATTTGGAAAACTTGTATATATAATGGTAGTTAAGGGTGAATATTATTCTCAGAAAGCTTTGGATGTGCAGGAAAGAGAACGTAGAATTAAAGCTGCCAGAGGAAAAATATTAGACAGAAATAATAATGTTATTGCGTCTAACAAAACTGTATGTACGATTTCGGTAATTCACAGACAGATTAGAGATACGGACGCAGTAATTAAGATGTTATGTGAAGAACTGGATTTAGAAGAAAAAGAAGTAAGAAAAAAAGTAGAAAAAGTAAGTGTAAGAGAAAAAATAAAGTCCAATGTGGATAAAGAAATAGGAGATAAAATACGAAGCTATGATTTTGACGGCGTAAAGGTTGACGAAGATTACAAAAGGTATTATCCTTATTCTTCGATGGCATCAAAAGTGTTAGGATTTACCGGAGCGGATAATCAGGGCATTGTAGGACTTGAGGTTAAATATGACAAATATCTTCAGGGCAAGGACGGACTCATTCTAACGCCTACTGACTCAAGGGGAATAGAGTTAGATACAGCATTAGAAGAAAGAGTTGAACCTGTACCCGGCTATAATCTGGTTACAGGAATAGATATAAATATTCAAAAATATTGTGAGCAAATAGCTTACAATGCATTAGGAGCAAAGCAGGCAAATTATGTTTCGGTGATAGTTATGAATCCTAAAAACGGAGAAATAATGGCCATGGTAAATGCACCGGAATTTGATTTGAACAATCCATATTCTCTTACAGAAGAATTTTCAAATGATACTTCCGGAAAATCAAAACAGGATTTACTTAATAATATGTGGAGAAATCAATGCATAAATGACACATATGAGCCGGGTTCTACGTTTAAAATTGTTACGGCAACCGCGGCTTTGTCAGAAAATCTTGTAAGTTTGGATTCGACATTTAATTGTCCGGGATTTGTAGTTGTAGATGACAGAAGGATAAGATGCCATAAGACTACCGGGCATGGAAGTCAGGATTTTGTACATGGAACCATGAATTCGTGCAATCCGGTATTTGTAAATGTTGGATTAAGAGTTGGAGTAAAAAAGTTTTATAATTATATGGATAAGCTTGGACTTTTAAAAACAACCGGAATTGATTTGCCTGGCGAAGCAGGAACAATTATTCATAAACAGAAAAATGTAGGGAATGTTGAATTAGCAACAATGTCATTTGGCCAGTCGTTTCAGATTACACCTGTACAGTTTTTGACTGCGGCAAGTGCCATAGTAAATGGAGGTAATTTGGTAACTCCACATTTTGGTGTTGAAATTCGAAATGAAAACAATGAAACAGTTAAAAAATTAAAATATAATGAAAAGAAAAATGTAATAAGCAAAGATGTTTCAGAAAAAATGAAATATATTTTGGAAAAAGTGGTTGCTGAAGGAACGGGAAATAAAGCACAGGTTGAAGGATATAGAATAGGTGGAAAGACCGCCACATCGCAGAAACTTCCAAGAAGTGCCAGAAAATATATAGCATCTTTTATGGCATTTGCACCTGCTAATGATCCACAGGTTATTGCGATGATAATTGTTGATGAACCGCAAGGAGTATATTATGGAGGAACAGTAGTTGGACCGTTAATGAAACAACTATATGAGAATATTTTACCGTATGTTGTTAAATAAAATATAATGCATACTTATTAAAAATGTGATATATATTTAATGCACGTAAATTAAATCGCTTTTCTATTTGTAAAGAAGTGATTATAATTATAAAAAAACAGAAAGAGGAGAAAAAATGGATACAAATATTATTTTTGGAATAATTATGTCATTTGTTATTAGCATAATTTTATGCCCTATAGTAATTCCAATATTAAAAAAAGTAAAATTTGGACAGTATATTAGAGAAGAAGGACCGGAGAGTCATAAAAGCAAAGCAGGAACACCTACAATGGGTGGAATGATTATTTTATTTAGTTTAATCGTAACATCTTTGTTTTTTATAAAAGATTATCCAAAGATTGTTCCAATATTATTTGTAACAATAGGATTTGGAATTGTAGGATTTTTAGATGACTTCATTAAAGTAGTTATGAAGAGAAATGAAGGCTTAAATCAGATACAGAAAATGTTGTGTGAAATTGTTATCACAGCAATATTCGCATTTTATATGGTAAAATATTCAGGAATGGGAACAGAAATTATAATTCCATTTACACATGGTCAGACAGTTGACATGGGATGGTTGTTTATACCAATGCTGTTCTTCGTTGTATTAGGAACTGTAAATGGAGCTAATTTTACAGATGGTTTAGATGGATTGGCCACAAGTGTTACATTAATGATAGCAGTATTTTTCATGGTGGTTTCAATAGGAACAAATAGTGGAATAGCACCAGTTACAGCAGCTTTAGCAGGTGCATTAATGGGATTCTTATTATTCAATGTATATCCTGCAAGAGTATTTATGGGAGACACAGGTTCCTTAGCACTTGGCGGATTTGTTGCTGCAACAGCATATATGATGAAAATGCCATTATTTATTTTGATAGTTGCATTTATTTATCTCATGGAAATAGTAACAGTTATGATGCAGGTTACATATTTCAAAATAACAAAGAAAATATATGGTCAGGGAAGAAGAATTTTCAAAATGACACCAATACATCATCATTTTGAAAAATGTGGATATATGGAAACACAGATAGTTGCAGCATTTACAGTTATAACAGCAGTATTATGCCTTTTAGGATATGTAGCATTATAAAATGACAATATAAATTAAAACGCTTAGAAAGGAGTAAATATGAAAACAGAGTACAATTCAGTTTCAGAAGATGAAATTGTTAAAACTAAAAAAGAAAAGAAATCTGTAAATTATTTTGACTATAGCCTTTTATGCGTTTTAATTTTTTTGATTTGCCTTGGATTTGTATTACTTTATAGTGCAAGTTCCTATTCGGCTCAGCTAGCTAAAGGCGATGCAAGTTATTATGTAAAAAGAGAAATTATATTTACTATTGCAGGAGGGGTTGTAGGTTGGTTTGTTATAAAAAATTCAAAGTTTTTTATAACACTTATGAATAGAATGGCAATGCCAATGTACATAGTTTCTATTGTTTGTGTTGTAATGGTTGTGGCAACACCTCTTGGAATCGAAAGAAATGGTGCAAAAAGATGGTTAGGATATGGAATATTTTCTTTCCAGCCGGCAGAATTTGTAAAATTTACGGTTATAGTGCTTACTGCAAGTCTGTTGTCAAAATGTTCACAAAAGGCGTTAAAGGATTACAGAAACATATGGCGCGTATATAGTTATACAATTGTAGCGACACTTTCAATCATGGTATTAACATCTAACTTAAGTTCAGCCATTATAATTGCAACAATACCGGCTATTATGATTTTAGTAGTAGGTGTGCCAAAGAAATTTGTTAAACAGGCGATATTTCTTGTAGCATTAGCAGCAATTCCAATGGGAGCATATTTAACATTACATGGTGATGGATTTAGATTGAATCGTATTTCGGTATGGCTAAATCCAGAAGATAATGCGGCTGATGGTGGATTTCAGGTGCTTCAGGGATTGTATGCCATAGGTTCAGGAGGATTATTTGGTAAAGGATTAGGACAGAGTGCACAGAAACTTGGTTTTGTTCCTGAAAGTGCAAATGATATGATTTTTTCAATTGTATGCGAAGAATTAGGATTGTTTGGAGCAGTTGCAATTATTGTTTTATTTGCATTTATAATAAGAAGAATGAGAATTATAGCAGGAAATGCACCGGATTTATTTTCGTCATTATTGGTTGTTGGTGTTATGGCACAAATATCAGTTCAGGTAGTGCTTAACATAGCGGTTGTAACAAATTCAATCCCGAACACAGGTGTATCCCTTCCGTTTATAAGTTATGGAGGAACATCAATATTGTTCCTGTTATATGAAATGTCACTTGTATTAGCTGTCTCAAAACAGATTAAGAGAATACAATAAGAAAAGGAGTTGATGCAGTTTTATGAGCAGAAAAATGGATAGAAAACGTGCGCAGATGAAAAAACAGCGTCAACATCGACATCAGACGCAGATAAAAAATCATCAGCAGGCGGAAAGAACCGAACAAAGACGAAGAAACGAAAGAGAAAATAGAGAAAGAAATGAAAGACGTCAGGAAGAGCTAAGACGTCAGGAACAGAGAAAGAAAAAACTTCAGGCTAAAAAGGCAGAAGAAAAAGAGAGAATTCTGCAGAAAAAAGCACAGGAAAGAGCAAGAAAGAACGAGGAGAAAGAAGAAAGGCGTATTCAAAAAGAAAGTAAAAAAAGAATACGTAAAATGCGATTTAGAAAGGCAACAAGAACTTTAAGAAAGGTGCTTAAAGTTGTTTTAAGTATTTCTGCAGTTGTGGCAGCGGTATTTTGCATTATATATTTTGGCTTTAAATTAAATTCCGTAGAAATGAAAGGAAATGAAATATACACACAGCAGGAATTGACGGATTACATATTTAAAGATGGAAAAAATAAAAATACATTTGTATTCTGGTTAAAAGCGAAAACCGGAATGGGAAAAGTGGAAATTCCGTTTTTAGATAAATATGATGTCAAAATGAAGTCACCATCAAAACTTCAAATATCGGTATATGAAAAAAGTCTAATTGGTTATGTGGAAAAAGATGGCATATATATTTATTTTGACAGAGACGGTGTTATAGAAAAATTAGCTACCGAGAAAATAAAAGGTATTCCAAATGTTGTTGGAATCGAAATTAATAATCCTAAATTGTATGAAAAATTTGAAGTTAAAGATGAAGATGTATATGATTTGCTACTGACTGTTTCCCAGGCAATTCAGAAATATAACTTTAATGTAAAGAAAATTGAAATTACAGAAGATGGACAGGCTTCTATTTACATAAAGAAAGTAAAAATTGAATTTGGAAAAGGCAGAGACTTAAATGAAAAAATGATAGATTTGAGTGATATGATTGATGGAGGACTTCTTAAGTATAAAGGAACTCTTAACATGAAGTCTTTGAGTACAGATGGAAGCGGATATACTTTAAAGGAAAATGAAACTAAGACATCATCCCAGAGTGAAAGTGAGAGTGTGGATAGTACAAATCAGGATGAAACACAAAATAATAGTAATCCGGTAAGTAATGAAGCAACAAATGAAGCAACAAATGAAGAAACTACAGCAGTTGAACGGTAAAAATTTAAAAATATTATTATTTTGTAAAAAAATTTGTTGATATTTTTTTCAAACGAATATATTATATATAATATATGCAATGAAGTAGATTTTTTGTCTACATTGTTGTATACTAATTGAGTTAGAGTATCGAGAATAATGAATGAAATGAAACGAAGGAGGACAAGCTCTTGATAGAAATCACAACAAATGAAACAGAAGCAGTTGCAAAGATTATCGTTATAGGCGTTGGTGGCGCAGGTAATAATGCTGTTAACCGTATGATAGATGAAAATATAGGTGGAGTAGAATTTATTGGTGTAAATACAGATGCACAGGCATTAAAGAGATGTAAAGCACCAACAACATTACAGATTGGTGAAAAGGTAACTAAGGGACTTGGTGCAGGAGCTAAGCCTGAAGTTGGTGAAGCAGCAGCAGAAGAGAATGTTGAAGAATTAGCTCAGTTAATCAAGGGAGCAGACATGGTGTTTGTTACTTGTGGTATGGGCGGTGGAACAGGTACAGGAGCTGCACCTGTTGTTGCAAGAATCGCTAAGGAACAGGGCGTACTTACAGTAGGTGTTGTTACAAAGCCATTTAGATTTGAAGCTAAGACAAGAATGAACAATGCATTAGCAGGAGTAGAAAGATTAAAGGAAAATGTTGATACTTTAATTGTTATTCCTAATGATAAATTACTTGAAATCGTTGATAGAAGAACAACAATGCCTGAAGCATTAAAGAAAGCTGATGAAGTATTACAGCAGTCAGTACAGGGTATTACAGACTTAATTAATGTACCTGCATTAATTAACCTTGACTTTGCTGATGTACAGACAGTTATGAGAGATGCAGGTATTGCACATATCGGTATCGGTTCAGCAAGTGGTGATGAAAAAGCTAACGAAGCAGTTCAGATGGCTGTAACATCTCCATTACTTGAAACAACAATTGAAGGTGCTAAGCACGTTATCGTTAATATTACAGGTGATGTATCACTCTTTGAAGCTAATGAAGCAGCAAGTTATGTTCAGGAATTAGCAGGTGAAGATGCTAATATCATCTTTGGTGTTCGCTATGATGATACATATCCTGATGAATGTTCAATTACTGTTATGGCTACAGGAATTGATCAGGGTAGTGCAATCACAGCTAATCCATTTGCAACAGGAAAAACAACAAGACCTTTTGGTGGAATATCAGGTGCATCAACAATTAAGCCATTTACATCAAGCCAGCCGATAAAACCACAGCCAACAGTAGAACCAAGAGAATTAAAGATTCCTGATTTCTTACAGAACAAATAAATTAGATTAAAATATATAAAAGAGACAGACTCGTATTTGATATAGGTCTGTCTCTTTTTGCGTTCAACTTGACAAATAACTACACTACAACTATGCTACATTATATGAGTAATGTAGTAGGAGAAACATAATGGATATTAATGAAAATAGTATGGTCCCTATTTATGTTCAAATTGCAGATGCTATAGAAGACGATATTTTATCAGGTAAACTCGAAGAAGGAGAATCATGTTATTCACAATTGGTTTTGGCAAAGGAATTGCATGTTAATCCGGCAACAGCTGCAAAGGGAATAAATCTTCTTGTCAACAGAGGAATTTTAATTAAGAAAAGAGGTCAGGCAATGACCATTGCAGTTAATGCTAAAAAACTTGTTGAAGACAGAAAACGAAAAGAAGAGATGACTAAGATAGTAGATGACCTGGTTCGCTGGGGAAAAAGATTATCGATGTCTAAACAGGAAGTGATTGAGCTGATAGAAGAAAAATATAAGGAGATAGGGCAGTAATGAGTAATGAGATTAAAATAGAAAATCTGAAATTTGGATATGGATATAAAAGTAAAAAGATATTCAATGGTTTAAATGTTAGCATAGCACCGGGACAAATAGTTGGAATAGTTGGAAGAAATGGTGAAGGAAAGACAACATTGATGAAGCTTATAGCAGGAAAACTCAGTCCCGATGAAGGAAGTGTATTAATTGATGACAGGGATCCGGCAACTGACATTGAGACTGCTAATAAAATAATCTATGCATCAAGCACTTATAATACTGAGAGCAGATCAAAGTTAAAAGATATACTTCAATATCATAAATTAATGTATAAGAATTTTGATATTAATTTTGCAAATAAGTTAATGGATGTTTTTGATATAGAACAGAACAAAAGGATAGGACGTTTGTCGAAAGGTCAGACAACAATATTTAATTTTATATGTGCAATTGCTTCAAGAGCAGAAATTACAATTTTAGATGAACCTGTATCGGGAGCGGATTCTGTAAGAAGAAAACAGATATACGATATTATATTACGTGATTATATAGAATATCCAAGAACAATATTAATTTCAAGTCATTTGCTATCAGAGATGGAAAATATACTTGCAAATATATGTATGATTGGGGCTGGACAGATTCTTTATAATGGCGATGTAGATGAAATGAAACATAAAGCATTTAAGGTAAAAGGAACAAGACAGCAGGTAACTGAATTTGTAAAAGATAAGAAAGTTATTTTTAAACAATTATGTGAGACTAATAATATGGCTGTTGTGGAAGAAGATTTCAGTAAAGCGGTTATGGATGATATTAAAGATAAGGGACTTATCGCAGAAAGATTATCCGCAGAAGAATTTTATATGTATAGGACAACTGTAAATTTAGGAGAGGATTTAGAAAAATTATGGGAAAAATAGAGCGTAAAAATGTATTAGATTTGTATAAATTACGACTCAGGATGTTTAAAGTAAAACAAATAATGATGCTTATAATACCGGTAACGTTCTGCATGGAAATAGATTGGATCTTGAGCCTTTTGGTATATAATTTTGACCAAGAAAATAGGGATGTAATATTCGATTATGTGGGACTGTCCGGAAAGTTTGCAATTGCTTTGCCTATTATATTTATAGTGGTAATGACATATACATCTTCTTTTTATAAAGGGTATGTGAATAGTTATCCATGTAATAGTAAAACCATATATTTATCCCATTTTTTAGCAATGAATACAATAGGAATATTGTGGTTGTCACAATGTATGATAAATATGGTATTAGGATATGGAGTAGCAAAACTGATAGAACATTATAATGATAAATTAGTTATTGTTGATGAAATGGTAGTAAAAAATGTATTGCTATTTTTTATTGCAGGAATAATGTTGATAGTGTTTATTATATGTATTATGCAGTTAATTAGTACAATATTTAGAAAAAGTATATTAGCTTCTGTAATAATAATTGCATTATTTGTATCGGTTTTTATTTGGCAGAAAAATAATATTATTTTTGATATAGCAAAGGCTGTAATTAACTTTTATTGTGTTGAAAATAATATATGCTTATACATATGTAAAATATTAATTACATCAGTTGTTTGTTTTAGTGCGGGATTTTGGCTTGAAGTAAATGTTAAAGATAGAAAAATTGATAATAAAGCAATTAGTGCAGTATTATTTGGAATTGTACTGATGGCAGCAATTATGGGAATATCGTATATAACTTTTGAAAATGTTAATACTTATGATGATAATCCGGTAGAAACTAAAAGATATCAATTAAACATTTCAAATGATGTAAAGATTAGCATTGATGATGACATTGAAAATCAAATGATGATACATGGTTATACAGTTTCAGCATCGGATAATGGAGAAACCAAGCCTTATGTAGAAATAGTAAGACATGCACCGGAGATACCTAAAGATAATGTTAAGGATATATATGAAGATTTGGAATTTGATGTATACATAAAGAATAATAAACTTTATATAAAAAGCAAACGAAAAAATAAAATGTATTTAATATTGTCTAATGATGTATTTTTAGGTAATTATACAAATATATTTAATCACAATATTAATTCGTATAATACTGATGTTGAAAATTACTGTTTTTCAAGTTATGAAGTAAATGTATATCTTCCTGAAAAAAATATAGAGCAGGAAGAAAGTGTAGGATGGGATTAAAACATAAATTATAGTAATAAATAAAAACTGGTATTGTCTAAAAATGCTAAAATGGATATTTAGACAGTATCAGTTTTTTTGTATTATGTAAAAGTAAAAAAGATATATCAAATTAGAAGCCTAAATATAAAAGAGAATAGGTTGAATTTACAGACGCGTTTGTAATCCTAAAAATAAATACAAATAAAGGTATTATAAGGAGAGCAAAAATGGCAAATAAAAGATATGAACTTAATAAGGAATTAGCACAGATGTTAAAGGGTGGAGTAATTATGGATGTTACAACACCGGAACAGGCAAAGATAGCAGAAGAAGCAGGAGCATGTGCGGTAATGGCACTTGAAAGAATTCCGGCAGATATTAGAGCAGCAGGTGGTGTAGCAAGAATGAGTGACCCTGCAATGATTAAAGGAATTCAGGAAGCAGTTTCAATTCCTGTCATGGCAAAGTGCAGAATCGGTCATTTTGCTGAAGCTCAGATTTTAGAAGCAATTGAAATCGATTACATAGATGAAAGTGAAGTGTTATCACCGGCAGATGATGTATTCCATATTGATAAGACAAAATTTAATGTTCCATTCGTATGTGGCGCAAAGGATTTAGGAGAAGCTTTAAGAAGAATCAATGAAGGTGCTTCAATGATTAGAACAAAAGGAGAACCTGGAACAGGTGATGTTGTTCAGGCAGTGCGTCATATGAGAATGATGAATCAGGAAATTGCCAGAATCGGATCAATGAGAGAAGATGAATTATACGAAGTAGCAAAAGAATTAAGAGTTCCATATGATTTAGTATTATATGTTCATGAAAATCACAGACTTCCGGTTGTTAACTTTGCAGCAGGTGGAGTTGCAACTCCTGCAGATGCAGCTTTAATGATGCAGTTAGGAGCAGAAGGTGTATTTGTAGGATCAGGTATATTTAAATCAGGAAATCCTAAGAAACGTGCTCAGGCTATAGTAAAGGCTGTAACAAACTACAATGATTATGAAATGCTTGCTGAATTATCAGAAGATTTAGGTGAGGCCATGGTTGGAATTAACGAGCAGGAAATTGAACTTTTAATGGCAAAAAGAGGAGAATAATATAATTTTAAAATGTAAATTTTAGATTATATCTGATACTAAAATGTAAGGAGGCATACAATGAAAGTTGCAGTACTTGCAGTGCAGGGCGCATTTATAGAACATGAAAAAATGCTTGAAAAGTTAGGGGTAGAATGCATTGAACTTCGTAAAAAAGAAGATTTGGATAAAGAATTTGATGGCATTATACTTCCAGGGGGAGAGAGTACAGTTCAGGGTAAATTAATCAAAGAACTTGGAATGGAAGACGAAATAAAAAATAAAATAAAAAAAGGACTTCCGGTACTTGCAACATGTGCAGGAATGATACTTTTAGCTGAAGAAATAGCAAATGATGATAAAGTTCATTTAGGACTGTTGCCTGTAAAAGTAAAGAGAAATGCTTATGGAAGACAATTAGGCAGCTTTTATACGGAAGAAGAAATGAAGGGGATAGGAAAGGTCCCAATGACATTTATCAGGGCTCCATATGTGGAAGCAGTTAAATGTGGCACAGAAATTATAGCTGTGGTAAATGAAAAAATTGTAGCCGTAAAATACAATAATATGTTAGCAATGTCATTTCATCCTGAATTAAATGAGAGTGATAAAATACATAAATATTTCGTAGATATGATAATAAATAATAAATAAAATTTACTTTTATTTATTAAAGATTAAAGATGTCATGAAATCAGATTTTACGTTTTAAGAAAAATACATTTACATTTTTTGTAAATGTATTTTTTTATTACACGAGAGTTCGACAAATTTTTCGGGGATTTAAGTATATAATGGCTTTACCATTTGGAGGTGAAGGATGCATGTAATATATGTAGACGTGTATTTTGCAATAAACTTTCTAATGGATTTTATTATTTTAGTTGTTGCAAAACAGATACTTAACTTTAAAGGAAAAATAGAGGTACGAACAGCAATCAGATGTGTTATCGCAGCTTTATTTGGAGCAACTTACAGTGTAATAATATTAGTGCTTAAAGTAAAATACGGAGTGTTGCAAATATTATTTACATGGCTGGTTGTCCCATACATAATGACCGGAATTGCGTTTAATAACAGAAAGTTATCTGGAATAAAAATGCTGACTGTTGTATATTGTGTTACTTTTGTGTTGAATGGGGTGGTATCAATGCTTAGCAGCTATAGTTTTTGGGGGAAAACAGTGGCACAGGCAAAAACACAGGAACACAAAAAATTAAATGTACTAATGCTGATGTTTGGAATAGTAATTGGATGTCTGTTAATGAAGGTGGCAGTTTATCAAATGCTAAACAAACTCAAGATCCGCAAAAATCTGTATAATGTACGAATTGTAAATGGCGATTCAAAGATAGAAACAGTCGCTTTAGAAGATACAGGAAATAGTTTAAGAGAACCGTACAAAGGCAGACCGGTATCTGTTTTGCAATACAATGTAATAAAACAAATTTTAACCGGAAATGAGAAATGTTTTCTTATTCCATTCAAATCAGTTGGAAGTCAAAATGGAATATTGACGGGAATTACTGTTGATTATATGGAAATTAAAAATAGAGACATTAATTTGAAAATTTCAAATCCGGTATTAGGAATTTATAAAGGAATGTTTAATAACGATAAAAAATATCAGATGCTTTTAAATTCTGAATTTATTCTACATAATAGTGAAACAAATCAAAAACAAATAGGCGATTGCGAGAATTGTAATACACGCTCACAATTTTGAAACAAAGTAAATAGATGATTGCGAAATTGCAATGCATGTCCACAATTAAAAATAAAAGAGAGGAGAGAAAAATTGCTTAAAAATTTAAATGTGATTCCTGTGCTTACCAGATGGATACTTTCAGATGAGTCTAATGAAGTACATTATATCGGAGGACCGGATGTGCTTCCGGCTCCACTTGAGGGTGAAGAAGAGGCGAAACAGCTAGAAAAATTAATAAATGAAAATGATGAATCAGCAAGAAGAATGTTGATAGAACATAATTTGAGACTGGTTGTATACATAGCAAAAAAATTTGATAATACAGGGGTAGGCGTAGAAGATTTGATATCAATAGGAACAATTGGTCTTATTAAAGGAATAAATACGTTTAAGACAGATAAAAACATAAAACTTGCTACATATGCATCACGTTGTATTGAAAATGAAATACTAATGTATTTGAGAAGAAACAATAAAACAAAACTTGAAGTATCTATAGATGAGCCTTTAAATGTTGACTGGGATGGTAATGAACTTTTGCTTTCGGACATTCTTGGAACAGATGAGGACGTTATATCAAGAGGACTTGAAAATGAAGTGGAGAAAAGTCTGTTAAAAAAAGCAATTGAAAAATTAAATAAACGTGAAAAATCAATAGTGGAAATGAGATTTGGACTAAATAATAAAGATGGGGAGGAGATGACACAGAAGGAAGTCGCAGATTTTCTTGGAATATCACAATCGTACATATCAAGATTAGAAAAAAAGATAATGAATCGACTAAAAAAAGAAATTGTAAAATATGAATAATGTATAAAGAGCCGTGTTTTTGTTAATCATTTAAATGTAATACAAATTGACAAATATTTGTTTGTTGATAAGAAGTAATTGAATGATTTGGAGGAAAATATGGCTCTTTTTAAAGTGGAAATAAGTGGAGTAAACACGACACAATTACCGTTACTGACAAATGAAGAAAAAACTGAACTTTTTAAAGAGATAAAAAAAGGAAACAAAGAAGCAAGGGAAAGGTACATTCAGGGGAATTTGAGACTTGTGCTAAGTATTATTCAGAGATTTTCGGGAAGCAATGAAAATATGGATGATTTGTTTCAGATTGGATGCGTTGGACTTATAAAAGCAGTTGACAATTTTGATGACACATTAAATGTAAAGTTTTCAACTTATGCAGTACCTATGATTGCAGGAGAACTAAAGAGATTTTTAAGAGATAATGCATCAATCAGAGTAAGCAGGTCGATAAAAGATACAGCGTATAAAGCTATTTATGCTAAAGAGCGTATAATGAAGACAAGCAATAAAGAACCAACCATAAGTGAAATATCCAAAGAAATTGGAGCTACATCTGAAGAAGTTATATATGCCTTAGATGCAATACAAAGTCCGGTATCTTTATTTGACCCGGTATATGACCAGGGAGGAGATACTTTGTATGTGATGGACCAGATAAGTGATAAAAAAAATAAAGAAGAAAAATGGGTAGATAGAATAGCTCTTGCTGAAGCAATTAAAGGGCTACCGGAAAGAGAAAAAGAAATAATAGACTTAAGATTTTTTAAGGGAAAAACACAAATGGAAATAGCTGATGAAATAGGAATTTCTCAGGCACAGGTAAGCAGACTTGAAAAAAATGCGATAAAGGCAATGAAGCATTATATGCGATAAGGAGTGATAAAACGCTATATGGGATAAAAATGTAAGGCAATATATGTAATAATGATAAAAAAATAGATGACATGGAAATACAAAATAATATATCAGTTAAAATAATAAAACACTATATAAGATATAATCATAAAATATAAATTTTTCTCATAAAATAAAAAAAAGACTGCAGAGCAAAAATGAGAATATGTGAGTTAAAACAGAAAGAAGTAATTAATTGTTGTGACTGTAAAATGATAGGCTCGGTAGAAGACTTGGAATTTGATATTTGCACAGGATGTATAGAAGCACTGATTGTGCCCGGGCCTACAAAATTCTGTAATCTTATATGTAGCGATTTTGAATATATAATTCCTGTAAAATGTGTAAAGCAGATTGGGGATGATATTATTTTGGTTAGTGTAGACTTAGATGATGTAAAGCATAAGTACAAAACGTCTTGACCAGATAACTAATTCTTTTTATAATCAATTTATGACTGGAATTAAGTATTAGGAGGCAGAATATGAAGTGTCCATTTTGTGGAGAAGAAAATACAAAGGTAATTGATTCAAGACCGGCAGAAGAGAATAATTCTATCAGACGCCGAAGACAATGTGAGGTATGTGGTAAGCGTTTTACTACATATGAAAAAGTAGAAACAATACCGCTTATCGTTATAAAGAAGGATGATAACAGAGAACCTTATGATAGAAGCAAGATAGAGAGGGGAATTGTACGTTCATGTCATAAAAGACCTGTATCTTATGATCAGATAGTATCTACGGTTGAAGAAATAGAGGCAGAGATATTTAATAAAGAAGAAAAAGAGATTTCAAGTAATGAGATCGGTGAAATCGTTATGGATAAAATAAAAGAATTAGACCAGGTTGCATATGTAAGATTTGCTTCTGTATATAGAGAATTTAAAGATGTAAATACATTTATGGATGAGTTAAAGAAGTTTTTAAATTAGTGCATCTTATGATGTAGAAATATTTTAAATTAGAGCATCTGGATGATGTGGAAACATAGTTAAGTAAAGATAGAACGCAGGAGAAAAATATGCTTGAAAGATTTTACCCAAATGAATATGTAAATTCTGTAGAAGATATAGATTTTGACATGTATTATAAACAGGGGATAAGAGGAGTGATATTTGATATTGACAATACATTAGTTCCTCATGGACATCCCGCTACAGATAAGAGTATTGAATTTTTTGAAAAATTAAGAAAAATAGGACTTGATACGTGTCTTATTTCAAATAACCAGGAACCAAGAGTTGAGCCATTCGCTTATGCAGTTAAGTCAAAATACATATTTGATGCACATAAACCTTCAACTAGGAACTATAAAAAAGCGATGGAATTAATGCACACAGATGTAGATTCTACAATATTTGTAGGCGACCAGATATTCACAGATGTGTATGGCGCAAACAGAACAGGAATCCAGAGTGTGATGGTTAAAAAAATCGATAAAAAAGAAGAAATTCAAATAGTTTTAAAAAGAATTCCTGAAAAATTTATTTTATGGCGTTGGAAAAAGAAAATGTCTAAAACCGATATGAGTAAATAGTATAAATCATAAGTTTATATGAGTCTGATAAATTGATTATACAACCCTAAATTATATAAATATTGAAAATGTGAGATTTGTTTTATTGAATAATAAAAAAATTACGGATGATATTGAAAAAATTATATCATCCGTAATGAATAAAATAATTCATTTTAAAATTTATTGTTCAAAATTAATTGATAATATTTCTAAAAAAACTTTGATTTGATTTCATTAACAGGCATTTCTTTCCCTGTCCAAAGCTTAAAGGCTTCAGCCCCCTGATATAAAAGCATATATAAACCATTGAATACAGGGCAACCTATTTCTTTACTCATTTTCATAAGTTTTGTTTCGAGTGGGTTATAAACAATATCAGAAACAATTAATTCAGGATGTAAAAAGGAACTGTCTTTAATAACACAAGAGTAGGTATTTGGCGCCATACCAAGAGAAGTTCCGTTAGTTAAAATTGTGCTTGAATCCAATGACTTCTTTAAAGAAGTTTCGTCATTTAAATCATAGAGAGAAACTTTAGCTGAAGTAACTTTATTCAACTTGTCAATTAAAATCTGAGCTTTATCAAAATTAGTTCCGGGTCTGTTGTAAACATCGATTTCTTTCACGCCATCTATTGCAGCCTGAACAAGAATTGAAGATGCAGCACCACCGGCACCCATTAATGTCATTTTACCTCCAATTATATCAAATCCGGCATCCTTAACAGATTGCATATATCCAATTCCGTCAGTATTGTGACCAATAAATTTTCCGTCTTGATTAACAACTGTGTTTACAGCACCTATTAACTTTGCTGCAAGAGATAAATCATCACATAATTCCCACATTTTTATTTTGTCAGGCATTGTACAGTTGAATCCGGAAACTCCTAATGTTCGTAGACCTTCAACTGCTGATTCCATATTATTTTCATCCACATCAAAGCATAAATATACATAATCTAAACCTAAAAGTCGAAAGGCTTCATTGTGCATTGCGGGTGATTTGCTATGTGCAACAGGACTGCCAAGAAGTCCTGTAAGTTTTGTTGACCCTGTAATATTTATATTTTCCATTGTAGTACCTCCGTTGTAATTATTTGAGCCGGTATATTTTTGTTCAATAAACTTTATTACGGTTATTGTTGGATACTTTTATAATTCTAATTTAGTTGATATATGCTGAATTAATTCAACACCATATATTATGATACATAAATTTGAAAACAAATGGAAGTGGGTTTTAATAAATGCCGGGTATTTTTCTAAATGATATACGCTATTACTGCGTGTAAATGTAAAATAACTTCAATAACAAACAGCATTTAGAAAGTTTTAGTTAGTTATGCAAATGTCATTTAGACATTTTTGCTCTTTTATATAAAAATCATATATGTTATAATGTACGTCAAATGCCGTAATTTAAACAGATGGCAAATAATGTAAAAGGAGGAATAATTCCGAAAAAGGAATTAGAAGAAAAATGAAACAAATTAAGGTCGGAAACCTTGAACTTAGCGACGGTCACCCCAAAGTGTGCGTACCGATAGTAGGCGAAAATCACGATGAAGTGATAGAACAGGCAAAAAAAGTTGTGGAGATGAATCCGGATATAATCGAATGGAGATGTGATTTCTTTGACAGCGTTTATATTGATGAAGTGGAGAATATGCTGATAGATTTGCGTGAGGTAATTAAAGATATACCATTAATCTTTACTTTCAGAACAGATGGCGAAGGTGGAAAAAAATTTATCTCAAACAACAGTTATTATGATTTGAATGTTCAGGTAGCTAAGACAGGACTGGCTGAATTAATAGATGTAGAAGCCTACTCTAAAGATTCAATTGCCTTAGATATGATAGAGGAAATACATAAGGCGGGAGCAAAAGTAATTGGTTCAAATCATCATTTTAATGAAACGCCGTCAAGAGAAAAGATAGTGGAAACATTAATGACGATGGAAGAACTTGGAGCAGATATATGTAAAATGGCAGTAATGCCAAGTTGCGAAGAGGATGTTAAGGAACTCGTATATGGTTCTATTGAGGCAAATGAAAAAATGATAGCACCTATAGTTACAATGTCAATGGGAGAATTAGGCGCAGTAACAAGAGTATGTGGAAAGACAACAGGCTCAGTAATAACATTTGCGGCAGGTGTAAATACATCAGCACCGGGACAAATGACAATTAAACAGGTTAGAAATATATTAGGTATTAATTGTGATGATATCAAAGATAAAAATATATTTATGATTGGCTTTATGGGCACGGGAAAAACTACAATATCAAATGCGTTAGGCTATATTACAGGAATGCCGGTTGTTGATATTGATAAATACATAGAAGAACAGGAAAATATGTCTATAAGTGATATATTTGAAAAAAATGGGGAAGAATATTTTAGAAAACTTGAAACAAAAGCTTTAGAAGAGATGCAAATTAATGCAGGAAAAATAGTATCATGCGGTGGTGGAGTTGTTCTTAAAGATGAAAATATAGAAATAATGAAAGAAGGCGGAAGAACAGTACTTCTCACGGCAGAACCGAAAACTATTTATGACCGCATATGCGAAAATAAAGACAGACCACTTTTGAATAATCATATGACAGTAGAATATATAGAAAAAATGATTGCTGACAGAGAAAAAAGATATCAAAAGGCAGCTCAGGTTTCTATAGCAACAGATGGAAAAAGCAGAGTTGAAATCTGTGGTGAGATTTTAGAGCGTATAAGTTTTTAGCATAGGATAAAGATATAGTATTAGAAAGAAAATGAAAATCCGATAGGTTTTGATATGCTCCCTGTCAAGTAGACAGATGAAATATCTAAAAATAAGTACAGA
>NZ_QTWU01000040.1:0-747 GCF_003461285.1 Eubacterium sp. AF17-7
TGCTTCTACTCTCTCCCAGTAGAATCTCATGTCATTACCAGGTGCATTTCCTGTAATAAGTGTAAATCTTAATGCATCAGCACCGTATTTATCAATAACTTCCAATGGATCAATACCATTTCCTAAAGACTTACTCATTTTACGTCCCTGGGAATCACGAACCAAACCATGAATTAATACTGTATCAAAAGGAACCTGTCCTGTATGTTCAAGTCCTGAGAACATCATTCTCATTACCCAGAAAGGAATAATATCATATCCTGTTACCAATGTGTTTGTAGGATAGAAGTAATCCATTTCTTCTGTTTTATCAGGCCATCCAAGTGTGCTAAATGGCCATAATGCTGATGAGAACCATGTATCAAGTGTATCAGGGTCCTGTCTCATTTCTTTTCCACAATGTGGACATGTAGCATGGTCTTCTTTAGTTACAACCATTTCTCCACAGTCGTCACAATAAAATGCAGGAATCTGATGTCCCCACCATAACTGACGTGAAATACACCAGTCACGGATGTTTTCAAGCCAATGGAAATATGTTTTATCAAAATATCCCGGTACAAATTTAGTGTCACCATTTTTAACAGCATCAATGGCTGGTTTTGCAAGTTCGTCCATCTTTACAAACCACTGTTTTGATACTCTAGGTTCAATAGTTGTATGACATCTGTAACATGTACCAACGTTATGCTCATGGTCTTCAATCTTAACAAGGAAGCCTTCTTTGTCTAAATCTTCAACAATTGC
>NZ_QTWU01000041.1:0-511 GCF_003461285.1 Eubacterium sp. AF17-7
TTATCCAAGGAAGAAGAGATTGGAAGATTAGTTGGTGTGCAGTTTTGAATGTACAATGGCCCGGTGGCTCAGCTGGTTAGAGCGCCGCCCTGTCACGGCGGAGGTCGTGGGTTCGAACCCCATCCGGGTCGTCAATAAAAGAAGAGAAAGAGGAGGTTGAAAGCAAAAGCCGGCTTTCTCGACCTCTATTTTTGTATAAGGAAACATGGGATCTTAGCTCAGCTGGGAGAGCACCTGCCTTACAAGCAGGGGGTCACAGGTTCGAGCCCTGTAGGTCCCACTACCGAGAGATAAAAAGAAAATAAGCAGGAAAGCTTGTTAATAAAACAGAATAAGCCGATGTGGCTCAATTGGCAGAGCAGCTGATTTGTAATCAGCAGGTTAACGGTTCGAGTCCGTTCATCGGCTTTAAGTAAGCAATGATAAGTGAAGTCAGGCTTACCTTAAAAGAATGGGCAGATTCCCGAGTGGCCAAAGGGGACAGACTGTAAATCTGCTGGCAACGCCTTCG
>NZ_QTWU01000041.1:521-724 GCF_003461285.1 Eubacterium sp. AF17-7
CTGTAAATCTGCTGGCAACGCCTTCGAAGGTTCGAATCCTTCTCTGCCCATTAAAAAAAGAAGAAACAGCGCGGGGTAGAGCAGTCTGGAAGCTCGTCGGGCTCATAACCCGGAGGTCGCAGGTTCAAATCCTGTCCCCGCAATTTTTTATGCCCAGTTAGCTCAGTTGGTAGAGCAGAGGACTGAAAATCCTCGTGTCTCTG
>NZ_QTWU01000042.1:0-715 GCF_003461285.1 Eubacterium sp. AF17-7
AAAGACAGATGGAAAGCACTATGAATTATCAGTGGCAATGTCAGCATCACCAACAATGATGTCAGCAATCGAATATGACAAGGTGTTAAACATAGTAGATTTCGCAAACATGATGACATATGACTTAAACGGTGCATGGGGAGGATTCACGGCTCACCAGACAGCATTATACACAAACCCTGCATATGACGGAGGGGATGCATCACTTTCAGTAGATTCATGCATAAAATATCTTTAAAATAAATATGGAGATGACATAGATTACTCAAAGATAGTAGTGGGAGTGGCACCGTATACAAGAGGCTGGAAGGAAGTAAAGAAGGACACCGGAAGAGATCCAAAGAATCCGGGCTTATATGCAGACGCAACAGGAGAAAACGGAGTAACATATGCATACGGAGACATAGATTCATTAATAAGCAAGTATAACCTTACAAAGTACTGGGATGATGTGGCAAAGGCAAACTACTTCTACAGTGAATCAACAGGAATGTTCTTCACATGTGACACGGAAGAATCAGTAGCAGAAAAAGGAAAATATGTAAGAGAGAAACATTTGGGCGGACTTATTTCATGGATGGCATCACTTGACAGCACAAACTCAATTACAAAGACAATGAAAGAATCTCTTTATGGTTCAGAAGCATTACCAAAGCAGAATATAATAATTCCTGGAAATGACGGTGTTGAAACAACAGTAACAGCATCAGGAGAT
>NZ_QTWU01000043.1:0-612 GCF_003461285.1 Eubacterium sp. AF17-7
CAGCTTCATATGGGACATGCCCTTGACAATACAATGCAGGATATTTTAATTAGATTTAAAAGGATGCAGGGCTATGAAGCCTTATGGCTTCCGGGAACTGACCATGCATCAATTGCAACAGAAGCTAAGATTGTTGAAAATATGCGTGAAGAAGGAATTACAAAGGAAGATTTAGGAAGAGAAAAATTCTTAGACAGAGCATGGCAGTGGAAAGCGCAGTATGGTGGACGTATTGTTTCACAGCTTAAGAAAATCGGTTCATCATGTGACTGGGACAGAGAAAGATTTACAATGGATGAAGGCTGTTCAAAAGCTGTAAAAGAAGTTTTTGTAAATCTTTACAATAAAGGGCAGATTTACAAGGGCGAAAGAATCATCAACTGGTGTCCACACTGCTTAACATCAATTTCAGATGCAGAAGTAGAATATGAAGATCAGGCTGGTAAGTTCTGGCATTTAAGATATCCTTTAACAGACGGTTCAGGATATATTCAGCTTGCTACAACAAGACCTGAAACATTACTTGGTGATACAGCAGTAGCAGTAAACCCAAATGATGACAGATACAAACATTTAGTAGGAAAAACTCTTACACTTCCATTAGTTGGAAGA
>NZ_QTWU01000044.1:0-609 GCF_003461285.1 Eubacterium sp. AF17-7
AGGCACAAGAGAACTAAAAAGAATAGAAATAGGCGATGGAGTAAAAATAATAGAAGACAATGTATTTGAAAATTGTGAAAAGCTGGAAGAGGTAAGCCTGCCAGACACAATAGAAACAATAGGAGCAAATGCGTTTCAGAATGATAAAAAACTAACAGGATTAAAACTACCGAAGAATATTAAAACTATGGGGTATGGAGCATTTGGAGAATGTACAGGATTGACGGAAATAGAGATACCAAAAACATTGGAGAAAGTATGGTGTGCATACTATGATTCAAAAAGCGATGGAGCGTTCAGAGGCTGCAGCAATCTTAAAGATGTAAGGTTCGAGGAAGGAACAAAGACAGTAACAGAGTATGTATTTAAAAACTGTACGGGACTTGAAAAGATTACAATACCGGAGGGAATAGAAACAATAGGAAACGGAGCATTTGCCGGTTGCAGTAACTTAACAGACATAATAATGCCGGGAAGTGTGACAACAATAGGAAACAGTGCGTTTGAAAATACAGGAAAAGTTAAGAAAATAGAAATAGAAAGAGGAACAGTAACAATAGCAGATAATGCATTTAAGAACTGTAATGAGTTGGAAGAGGTAAGTCTGCC
>NZ_QTWU01000045.1:0-279 GCF_003461285.1 Eubacterium sp. AF17-7
CTGCCACTCCGCTCTTTACAACATTGAAAGCTGTTCTTCCTGCATTTCCAAGTATGCTTATATATGAACATCCGTCAGGATCTATGTAATACAGCGGATTGTCCCCACAATAAATGTAACCGTTCTGGGTTAGGGTTTCATATACATTTCCTACTTTAGGGTCCTTCTGTATAAATTCCCTGTCTGTGGAATTGTACATTCTTGCTCCCGCATTCCAGTAGCCTGTTGTTTCATCATAAACATATCCGGTGTAACTTTTTGAAATGTTTATTCCACAGA
>NZ_QTWU01000045.1:289-552 GCF_003461285.1 Eubacterium sp. AF17-7
CCGGTGTAACTTTTTGAAATGTTTATTCCGTTAAGTTTACTGCTTACCGTTTCTGTTTCCGGCTTTCCCCATGCATCATACTCTGTTTTTGCTGCAACCTCTGCATTTTCATCCAGTGCCCATCTTGTGCTTCCGAGTCTGTCCGTGTACAGACTGTAACTCTGTGTTTTGGCATTGTCGCCTTTTGCCGTTACATCTGCATGTACCCTCTCCCTGTTTCCTGCATATGTGTACCTTACAATTGTACCATCTGATTCCTTTTC
>NZ_QTWU01000046.1:0-314 GCF_003461285.1 Eubacterium sp. AF17-7
AAAAGAAAAAAGAAATAATCCTCGATAGCTCAATGGTAGAGCACTCGGCTGTTAACCGAGGGGTTGTAGGTTCGAGCCCTACTCGGGGAGTTTTTATTGTATAAGGAAGTAAACAGAGAAGAAATGAGGCTCCATGGTCAAGCGGTTAAGACACCGCCCTTTCACGGCGGTAACAGGGGTTCAAATCCCCTTGGAGTCATTAAAGATAGAAGAAACAGAAAAAGGAAACAAGAAAGCAAAGACATGCCGATGTGGCTCAATTGGCAGAGCAGCTGATTTGTAATCAGCAGGTTAACGGTTCGAGTCCGTTCATC
>NZ_QTWU01000046.1:324-538 GCF_003461285.1 Eubacterium sp. AF17-7
AGCAGCTGATTTGTAATCAGCAGGTTAACGGTTCGAGTCCGTTCATCGGCTTTTTTGGACCTGTAGCTCAGTTGGTTAGAGCAACCGGCTCATAACCGGTCGGTCCTGGGTTCGAGTCCCCGCAGGTCCATTGAACTCAAAAGAAAAGAAGAAAACAGCAAGGGATCTTAGCTCAGCTGGGAGAGCACCTGCCTTACAAGCAGGGGGTCACAGG